>LBUD01000028.1 GCA_000992395.1 Parcubacteria group bacterium GW2011_GWA2_38_13
AATACAAGTATCACACAAAACCGTAAAAATTTTTTTGGAACAAAAAAAATACTTACGCACAAGCCTAGCATTATTATGTATATATAAAAAAATTGGATGGTCAAAAATTTACCCAAGGCGACTCCAAGTATAAACGCGAGAGCATATGCTAATAATTTTTGCGATTTTTTCATTTCGGCCAGCATAGAAAAAGCCCTCAAAAAAAAGGGCGAATAGCTTGTAAAAAATCTTTTACATTATATATAGTATAACATAGAATACTTTAAAATTCTTCACGATGTGATATGATAAAATGTATATGATAGAACCCGGCAAACAACCAATGCACCGTTCAATTTTATTAGCTTTCGCGCTTCTTTTTTTTAGCATTCTGCTGTATGGATATGGAAGGGAATTTTATGATAATTTTTCATGGTATTCCCTGCCGGCTCTTTTCCATACATATCCTGAAAATTTTAGAAACGATGCGCTTTCAAGCTTCTTAACAGACCGCCACCCCGTGTATACATTTTTTCTGGAACAAATTTTTAAAACCGCGCACCAAGGGTTTTGGCTTTTTTTATTTTTTACCATATCAAAATTTCTTTTATTTCTTGGCATTATACGCATTGCCAATACCATTCTTTCAGAAAAATTTCTTTTCATAATGTCGGGCATTTTTCTTTTTCCGGGGATTGAATTCAATCTTCAGTACGGAGGGAATGAAAATAGCTTTGCCATGGCTACTCCACGCCTTATTGCGACCGGATTTTTCCTTCTTGGTTTTTCTCTCCTTTTGGAAAGAAAAAAAATCTTTGCGGCTATTCTTTTCGGAGTCTCGTCGCTTATCCATATGCATTTTACGTTTCTTTGCCTTCCCGTCGTCATACTATCCGAATGTACCGCAATATATAATTCCAAAAAAATATCATACAAAAATTTAATTTCGCCTTTTGTATATTTTACAATATCTTTGCCTATAATAATAAATTCTTTTCTTTTATCAAAAATTCTTTTCGATAGAATGGATCTTATTAAGGAAGTTTATATTGACACAGTTACATACTATCATTTTGAACCGAATTTTTTTCTTAAAACACGGAGCCTGCTTTTTTTGATATTTCTTATTCCATTTTTATTTTACAAAAAAATCTTACTTGAAAAAGAAAAAAAAATGCTTTGGTATTTTACAGTCTTGATTATTCTTGTCGGAACAGTTATTTGCATTATATTCACATATATATTTATCCATCCGTTTCCAATATTTATTTGGTATGGCGGGCACACGTCTTTTGTATCGCTTACCTCATTTATCTTTATCCTTGCAATAATAGAATCCGGATGGGATAGATTTTCTTTATTAAAAAAATACACAATAGCTGCTTGCGTATATTTAGCTTCAATAGTTCCATTTGTCGGAATAACGCTTTTTCAATTTACGGCGTTGATAAAAACAATCCGTGAGAAAAAGACCGTAATACAATTTGCCATTAATCTTTTTGTTTTAATAGTATTATTTATGCTATCTCCTTTTTTAACAGATTATTTTTCGCAATTTTATGTACTGCCAAAAGCATTAGGCAGACAAAATTTTCAGATACCCAAAGAGCTTTATGTATATATAAAAAATAATACCGACCGAAGCTCGATTTTTCTTGTTCCGCCGCTTGGGTTTGATGGCATAAGAAGCATAGCCTTACGAAGCGTAGTTGTGGATGCAAAAACACATTTTGAGGGAGAATATCTGCAAATTTGGAAAGATCGGATGCTTGAACTTTCAGGGGATAATATGTCAACTCTGACAAAAACAGCAGTAACCTCCAATGCGGTATATTTTAAAAAATCTCCGGATGAAATAACCGCTATTTCAAAAAAATATAAAGCAAATTATTTCGTAACGGGGATTGTGTTTGAAGATAAATTCAAAAATTCAAAAAACTTTGAATTGATTTTTAAAGATAAAAACTATGTGCTTTACAAAATAATATTGTGAGCTTGCTTATTTATCTTTTTTAGAAAACTTTTTTCCAATTTTTTTAGCTCCCATAATGGCTATAAGCGCGGCGGCCGCTCCCATAACTCCGACAACAACTTTTTTCTTTGTCTTTTCATCGGCGGATTCAAATTTTTCTTTGGCTTTTTTCAAAAGCGATTTTAATTCATTCCCTATTTTTACCGCCTTTTCCAACACCTCATCGGCTTTCTCATATGCTTTTTTTGGTTGAAACGCATTTTTTTTCATATGTTCTTTAAATTAATGTATTATATAATCAGTATAGCATATTTGATAAAAAAATCCATATAATACCATAATTCACGACTCATGATGCTTAAATTATTCCATCTTCGGCCGATACTGTATGGCCTCTGAAATATGCTCCAATCTTATATATTCTTCATTTGATAAGTCCGCGATGGTGCGGGCTATTTTTAATATGCGATGATACGATCGCGCCGAAAGTTTCATCTGGTTCACGGCGTTTTTTAATAAATCCAAAGTGTCTTTGTCCACTTTGCAAAATTCTTTCAGATGCTGAGCCCTCATCTCCGAATTGGTAAATATTCCAAGCCCCATAAATCGTTTAATCTGAATATTTCGTGCGCCCTGCACGCGAAATTTCACCTCGCGCGAAGTCTCTCCGCTTTTTTCTGAAGTCAGTTTGTCAAATTCCACCTTGGGAACTTCTATATGCAGATCAATTCTATCCAAAAGAGGCCCAGAAATTTTTTTCTGGTATTTTATGATTTGCGTTGGCGTGCACACGCAATTTCGTGCCGTGTCATTGAGATACCCGCACGGGCACGGATTCATGGCCGCAACCAAAATAAATTTCGCGGGAAATTGCAGTGTTGCCTGTGCGCGCGAAATGGAAACTATTCCGTCTTCAAGAGGCTGGCGCAAATTTTCCAAAACATTTCTTGGAAACTCAGGAAATTCATCCAAAAATAATACACCGCGGTGCGCCAAGGATATCTCACCGGGTTTCGGCCAAGATCCCCCTCCCACAAGCGATACGCCCGATGCCGTATGATGCGGACTTCTGAAAGGCCGGCGCGTAACCAAAAATCCGCCACGGGTAAATTCACCGGCAATACTGAATATTTTTGTCACCTCCAAAGACTCTTCAAGCGTCATATCGGGCAAAATTGTCGCCATGGCTTTTGCAAGCATGGTTTTGCCCGAACCCGGAGGCCCTGACATTAAAATATTATGCCCGCCCGCGGCCGCAATTTCCAAACACCGTTTCACGCTTTCCTGCCCCTTCACATACGCGATATCATATTCGCTCTCTTCGTCGTTTGTAAAAAACGACACAACATCGCCCCTTTCATGAATCGCGATTTTTTCCGTCCCATTAAAGTGCGTTATTAATTGATGAAGCGAAACAACCGGATAAATATCAATGCCGTCTATCAAGCTTGCTTCATCGGCATTTATTTTTGGTAAATATATTGATGTAATTCCTTTTGCTTTTGCCGCAAGAGCAATGGCAATAACTCCGCTGACAGGCCGAAGCAAGCCGTCAAGCGCCAATTCACCGATAAAAATAATTCTGTCCCACGCGTCAGGAAGATTTACCATATTCATTGCCAATAGTACGCTGACAGCAATGGGCAGATCATACGACGGCCCTTCTTTTTTCACATCAGCGGGAGCCAAATTTATTGTCACCTTTTTTCTGGGAAAATCTATGCCTGAATTTTTTATAGCGCTTTTCACCCGCTCTTTGGATTCTTCCACAGCCTTGTCCGGCAAGCCAACAATCGCCATAGCCGGCAATTGATTGAGTAAATCCGCTTCCACCTCAACAAGCTCCGCATCCAAGCCGATAACGGCTGCTGATAATACTTTTGATGCCATACAAATTCAATTTATAATTTTCAATTTCAAATTTTAAATATTGTATAGAGTATTTCATTATACATGTAAAATAACGAATTTGTAAAATAAAAGAAGCTTATTGTAAAGATAAGCTTCTTCTGCCATATTTATATTCCTTTACCTCTTTCGTAATACATGCAATTCCCGATATCGCAAAATTTCATTTTTTAATTTATCCTTTACCCCATCCACGGCTGTTTCAATGCTTACATCAAAATGCTCTGCGCGAAGCGTTTTTTTCGGAAGATGCATGGTCACCTCCGCGTAATACACGTCCCCCTTGCGATGATGCTGGGAGGTTTTTGACAATTCTATATCTAAAAGCAACTCCCCCTTTTCTTCAAATCTTTTTATAAAACGCTCAAGCGATCTGATTTTCTTTTCAATAGATTCTTCTTCTCCCACGGAAAGTATGATTTGTTTTTTAAGTATGTTTATATTCATAATATTTTTATGTTATTTTTCTTTAGAAAAAATTCATTTATAAAAATTATGCATAGCCCAAATGTTATTAAAATATCAGCGATATTAATTATTGTAAAAAAGGGAATATCAATATAATCTATCACATACCCGTATTGTATTCTATCATAAAAATTTGATGCCGTCCCAAAAATTACCGTTGCCACGCCAAAAACATTTACTATATCCGTATTTTTATGCGATTGGTAAAGCCAATACGCAAAAAATATCAAGGCAATGCATAAAATAATCAGCAAAAGCGGATAATAAAAATATAATCCGAACGCAATACCTTGATTTTTTACAAAACGAAATGTCAAAAAAAAGAAATCCCAAAAAAAATTGGGATTCTCGGAAAAAAACCACTTCAAAAGCCGATCTGATATAAATAAAAACGCAACAACACAATATATAACAACATATTTGTCTTTCAATTTCAGAGGCATGGATATTTCATCTAGTTTAAAGTTCAAAATTCAAAGTATAAAGTTGCGATTTTCAGTTTAAAGATATTACTGACTTTTAACTTATAACTATAATTTTGCACTTTGCACTTTGCACTTTTAACTTGCCTGAAAATTATTTAGATTAAAAGACAGTAATATGCGATTAAACGGTAAAGTCTGCTTTTACGAATTAATTCTCTCCTTTTAGCCTTTTTTTGCATTCAACGCACGAGCTTGACGTAGGCCGTATCATTAAACGCCTTTCATCAATTGGCTTTCCACAATGCTTGCAAATGCCGTATGATCCGTCTTTTATATTTTTTAATGCCTTATTAATGTCTTTTATATCCTTTTCAAGCTCTTGCTCAATAGCAAGCCGGTCGCTGTAAACAGACACTTCAGCCGCGTTTTCATCTTCTTTGTCGCCATAATCAGGAAAACGTGAATTAAAATTTTCATCGTCTTGCGAGGTTGCATCATCTTTCTTTCCAACGGTTTCAAGACCCTTTTCAACAACTTTTTTTTGCTCTAATAATTTTTTTTTAATTTCTTTAAATGTTTTCTTATCCATATATTTTAAAATTAATAATACGTTCGATTATGAAATGAATTTTCGCGCAAAAATAACTTAAAATTCTAAACACGAATATCTAAATTCTAAACAAATCCGAAATCACAATTTTCCAAACAATATCTTACATTTCAAGTTTAAAACATTGTGATTTGAAATTTATGATTTGTTTAGGATTTAGAATTTAGAATTTTGGATTTGTATGTAATTTGGGTGCAAAACACCTATTTCGTAATTAAGATAATATATACTTAAACTATCATAATTCCCCACAAATTACAATATTACAAAATAAAGAGGGCGCTATCTGCGCCCCCTTTTTTTTGTAAAGAAAATTTAATGGGGAGATAGCGCCCTACAAGCTCTTGTGCGTAAATTGAATCCGCTTGTGCAGATACAATTATATTGCATAAAGCTATTTGGCGCTTATGCCAACTTAAGCTCACTCCTCTACCTTACTTTGGGTTACGCTTTTTTTAGCTTTACCCGAATTTTTTTTGTTTTTGTTTTACTCCAAAAATTGTTGGCTTAACATTTGGTCGATCTTGCGATCTAGAAAAGTTAAGTAGAGAAGAAAAAAATTCTCCCAAAAGCAATTATTTGCAATGGTTAGGAAAACTTTTCTTGTTTTCAAATATCAAACTTCATAACTACATTATACCATTTATAAAAACTCGCGTCAATACTCTAGCGTAAATATTGTATATATTTGCCTTATTTTAAACAACAATTCACCTTGACGAGCACCCCTATTTTTTATAATAGTTATACTATATTTATCCACAGCTTATACACATGCCTATAACTATTATATTTTCTAAATTATACATCCATTCCATCGATCAGATTTTGAAAAATCAAAATAAAGGCTTCTGTCTGAAAATTCCCAATTATCAAACGCGGAAAAATATTTCTTTATAAACTCGCTTTGTATAATTATATACTTCTCAGAATCAGAGCTAAGACAATTTTTTCTCTTTTCCATATCCTTTTCTTCCATATAATGATA
The DNA here is from genome assembly GCA_000992395.1 of Parcubacteria group bacterium GW2011_GWA2_38_13. GTDB lineage: Bacteria > Patescibacteriota > Patescibacteriia > Buchananbacterales > GWA2-38-13 > GWA2-38-13. The sequence continues at coordinate 6,351 of LBUD01000028.1, forward strand.
AATGTACTCCAAATTATTGGATAAAAGAATTTTTTTACCATTGCTTTGATAGTACCAATATTCTTTTTGATTTTGAGTAAATGAATAGATGCCTTTGTTTTTCTTTATCAAAGAAAAACTGAATTTTTCCGGCCTCAAAACCTCTTCGTACACAATTGTGCCATCAATAAGTGTTTTTTCATTATATTCTGGCGAAAAATACGCAAGCATGGTGCGAATTTTTTGTATAAAATCGTCTTCTTTATCCGATTCTAACAAATTTAATATAATAAAATATGAATTTTCATTGTTTTTTGAACTTTCAGTAAATCCAAAATCAATATTTTGTGAAATCATCGGCAATATTTCATTAATAATATATGATTTTACCCTTTCAGAAGAAAACAAACTTTCCGTTCCCATGGCGTCCAATGCATTTTTCGCAGGAATATTATGTAAAAATACTAGAAAATCATCTTGTTTTGGAAATATGCTATCTGTAAAATGTGATCGCGATACATAATCTTTTTTAACAATATCTTTTGGAAAGTATATTTTTGTGCGCCACTGCTCATCCTTGTCTAATGTTATTAAAGTATTTGATATATTTTTTGGAAAAAGATTTAGATTTTCAAGATTTATGAATATTTTTATGTATGAATATGCATTCCCGTATTGCAACAGCTGTTTTGCAATTGTTTTTGGGAAAAAACCTATATATTTTTTTAAATTAATATCTTGGTTTGAAAATGCAATAATATCGGGCTCAATTTCCATTGAATTTTTAAATTTTTTTTCAATTCTATTGGGATTTTTCGTACGGATAAGAAAAATCGGTTTTATACCGCCATCATTTACAACAAATAGAGCGCCTTCTTTATAGACATTGGGCACAATATCCTTTTCTATCGCCAAATCCGGGCCAAGCGACTTATTTGCGAACGTATAAAGCTCCTGTAAAAACGGGTCTTTATCTTCATAAATACTATTTTTTATAAAAGAATCCTTGATTTGCGCGTAGAGCATAACATCGGATGACACAAAATTTGCAAGATAATTTTTTTTATTTTGCGCATGCACCCAAAAAGCAAAGAGTAAAAAAATTACAACAAAAAATCCTCCGATAAAAAGTATGGGGAAAAACCATTTTGATTTTCCTGTTTGGCTGGCCGGTTTTGCCAGAAGCAAAACCGTATCAGGGGCGATATTGCCATTACTTTTTATAGAGGATTTTTGTGCTAACTCGTCGGGTTTCATTATCTATAATTCCTTCGGTCCTTGTGGAATTTTGAACCGCGGTCATCCCTCCTTGTATCGTTATTAGCATTATTGGCGTTCGGCAAGAGCGCTTTTATGGACAAACCTACCTTGCCGTCTTCAATTCTTACAACCTTCACCTTCACAGTATCACCAAGCTTTACTATATCTTCAACTTTATTCACCCGATACGGCGCAAGCTCTGAAATATGCACCATACCGTCTTTTCCCGGCAATACTTCAACAATAGCCCCGAAATCCATAATTCTCGTAACCTTGCCTTCATATATTTCACCTATTTGAAGATCTTTTACAATATTTTGTATCATTTCAATGGCTTTTGTTCCGCTTTCACCGGTTAATGCTGTAATGAATATAAGACCGGTCTGATCAATATCAATTTCTGCGCCAGTTTTATCAATAATTTCATTAATGACTTTTCCGCCCGTTCCAATAACTTCACGAATCTTTGATGGATCAATTTGCAATTTGATAACGCGAGGCGCATATGGCGAAAGGTCAGCTTTTGGCTTTTCTATGGCGCCTGCCATTACTTCTAAAATTTTCATTCTGGCATCACGCGCCTGGAAAAGCGTTTTCTTGCATATTTCCATACTCAAACCGTTGGTTTTTGTATCAAGCTGTATGGCGGTAATTCCCTCAACAGTGCCGGCTACTTTAAAATCCATTCCACCCTCTCCGTCTTCAAGATCTTGTAAATCAGTCAAAATTTTATAATTTCCGTCCTGATCCGATGATAAACCCATGGCAATTCCGGCAACCGGCCTTGTAATAGGCACGCCAGCATCCATCAAAGACAAGCTTGAACCGCATACCGATCCCATAGAAGAAGAGCCGTTTGAGGAAAGCACTTCGGATACAACCCTGATGGTATAAGGAAAATCTTCTTTGGATGGCAGTACCGGTAAAAGCGCTTTTTCCGCAAGCGCTCCATGTCCGATTTCTCTTCTGCCCGGTGATCGCGCCGGTCCGGTTTCTCCAACTGAATAAAACGGAAAATTGTAATGATGCATATACCGTTTCTTGCCGTTAAGTTCAATTCCTTCCAGCATTTGTTCGTCCCCGGGAGCCCCTAGCGTCACAACCGAAAGTATCTGCGTTTGTCCGCGCTGAAAAAGTCCGGTACCATGTGTCCTGGGTAATATTCCCACGCGTGCGCTCAATGGCCGTACTTCATCAAGTTTTCTTCCGTCAACACGTTTTTCTTCGCGCAAAATATGCTCGGATACGGTTTTTTCAATATATTCATCAAATATCGGTTCTGCCTTTTTTCTTCTGTCCTTTCCCATTCCCAAACCTTCCAAATATTCAATTAGGCTTTGTTTGAGATTATAAATCACGTCTTTTCGCGATTCCTTGGTTGTAAGGGATTTATTATAAATGGCTGAATCAATATTATTTTTTGCCCACTCAAGGGTTTTCGCAACCACTTCCTGCTCGGACGCGGACGCTTCCTCTCCTTCAGACATTGTTTTTGGCATTTGTTTTTGGAGCCCTGCCATTTTTGTGAATTCCATTATGCCATCAACGCATTCTTTTATAAATTTTTGGCAAAATTCAATTCCTTCATATACTGTTTCTTCCTTTATCTCATTCATTCCGGCATCAATCATCAAAACTTTGTTGTGTGTTCCGGCAACAATCATATCCATAACGCATTTTTCGCGCTGGACAAACGACGGATTAATAACCCATTCAAGTTTTGACAAATCGTTTTCAGATGGAATTTGCCCCACGCGCAAACCGCCAACCGGTCCCTGCCATGGGATGCTGGATATTGATAGCACTGCTGATACTGCCAAAAGCCCTGCGATATCAGAATCATTTTCGCCATCAACCGACAAAACCGTGGCCACAACCTGTACTTCATTTTTCAAACTATACGCAAATAGAGGCCGAATCGTTCGGTCAATAAGCCTTCCCGTAATAATTGCTTCATCGGATGGACGCCCCTCGCGCTTAATCCATCGCGAACCCTTTATCATTCCCGCTGCGTACAAACGCTCTTCCATATCCACCATAAGCGGAAAAAAATCAACCCCTTCTCTGGGTTGATGAGACATAACACACGTTGCAAGCACAACTGTGTCGCCCATTCTCACGGTGCATGAGGCATTTGCCTGACCCGCGAAAATGCCGGTTTCAAAAATGACCTTTTTCCCGGCAACCGTAATCTCGTGAGAGATACTTCCATTACTTTTACTCATACGAATACCTTTCCTTGCCGGTCTGGTTTTAACGTCACTAGTTTTTGTTTATGCATACTCTATATGGACAAACAACAACCAACAACGTTTCCAATTCCAGCAATAAATTATTAATTTTTTTTAAAAAAATGAATGAAGCCGTGGGTTCTTCTGTTTACTTGGCCTTTTCATATCAAGCAATTTTGGTTTTATCAAACATTTTTGATTTTCATCAATATCAATATAGCCATCACACGCCTCGCGCAATTTTGATGATGTTGTTCTGCCAAATCCTATTACTTCCACAAGACATCCCTTGTTCTCTTTTAAATATAATACTAATGGTATAAAATCGCCGTCGCCGGTCACAAGTACGATAACATCGAGTTTATCCGCCATTTTTATCGCATCAACGGCAATACCCACATCCCAATCTGCTTTCTTTGCTCCGCTGAAAAAAACCTGCAAATCCTTGGTTTTCACTTCAAACCCTTGTTTATCTAAAGCTTCAAAAAACACAGATTCTTCCGAGCTTTGCGATTTCACGACATAGGCTGATGCACGTATCAAAAGCCGTCCGGCAACAGCAACCCGCAGCACTTCCTGAAAATTTACTTTTGTACCATAGAGATTCTTTGCTGAATGGTACATATTGGAAACATCAATAAATACTCCAACTCTTTGGTCTTTGTGTTTTATCATTAGATTAAAGATTTAAGATTAAAGATTATAGTAATCAAATGTCAAATGTCAATTGTCAATTGTCAAATATAATCCTACGCTTCTTTTTTCGGCTCTTCAGGGACAGCTTCAACCGCTCCTGCGGGAACTTCGTCAACAACAGCTTCTATAACGCCTGTTTCCTCAAGCTCTTCAAGCCTTGCTTTTTCATCATCTTCTTCAAATAATTTTGCTATTTTAAGCTTCAATTCCTTTGCCAGCTTCTGATATCCGTCTGCATCTTCATGTTTGAGGTACAACAAAAGCTTTCTGCGCTCTGTGACTTTTTTCAAAAGCCCCCGGCGGGATGAAAAATCTTTTTTATGCTGTTTCAAATGGTCTGTGAGCTGTTTTATTTCTTCGGTCAGAATGGCAACCTGAATCTGGGTAGATCCGGTGTCTGACTCGTGCGTCTTAAACTTTTTGATTATCTTCTCTTTTGCTTTTTTATCAAGCATATATGATCCTTTAGCGAGAAACCGAGCCGGAGATAACAATTGACAATTGACATGTGACAATTGACTTTTTTCAGGAGTCAAATGTCAACGGTCAAATGTCAAATGTATCTAAAAGCCAAGTAACCGCCTTACTTTATTAATGATATATTAAGATACTCTATCACAAAACGAAATAAATTGCAAGCTAGAGTATTAGTTGAGTGAAAAATTTTAATTATCTACAAATATTTGTTACTCCTCCCCTCCTTGTGAGCTTGCCAGCCCTGGGTTGGGAGGGGCTGGGGGAGATAGATTTATCTACCCCGCCTAACCTCCAAACTGTCCGAGAACAAATTTTGTAGGGGCGACTCTTGTGGTCGCCCGATGGTTTAGGGAAATTCTGGGCGGGCAC
>LBUD01000029.1 GCA_000992395.1 Parcubacteria group bacterium GW2011_GWA2_38_13
TAAGCCGAAAGATAAAATAAAATTATTAATCATCGGTTTTTCTACAGCTGTTTTCTTGCATGGTCTTTATAATTTTTCTATAATGGTAATTGAGGGAAGCGTCAGATTCCTAATCCCTTTTTTAATTTTAATAAATCTGGCTCTCGTTCTTTCCCTGGGTTTTAAAAAACTCAAAGAAATAAAAAGCGTTTGTAAGGTTTAACAAAATTTAAATTTTTTAAAATATGGCTTCATTTTTTGAAAAATTAATCGGGGGGCAGACAGAAGAACAAGAAGAGAAATTCGCCTCATCGGCAGGCGATGTTTCTGCGTGCCCGCCGAAGAGGCGCAAAGAGGAAATAAAAAAACAAATCCGCAGACCCAAACCTCAGCCCCAACCAGAACCAGAAGAGATTGAAGAAGAGACGGAGTCTCCAGAGCCGGAAGAAGCGGCAGAAGAATCCAAAAAACCAGTTCAGATTCAAGCAAAAACTGAAGAAGATAAAGTAATCGAAAAAGAAAAATTCGCCTCATCGGCAGGCGATGTTTCTGTGCGCCCGCCGAAGAAGCGCAAAGAAGACTGGCCCTCGTCAGAAGAAGGGCAATTAGCGATTGACGTTTATCAAAACGAAGAAGAAATCGTGGTTCAATCTGCCATTGGCGGCGTTAGGCCAAATGATTTAGAAATTATTATTGAAAACGGCATGGTTAATATAAAAGGCCACCGCCAGAAAACGGGAATAGTTGAAAAAGACAATTACTTTATCCAAGAGTGCCATTGGGGAGCTTTTTCCAGGCAACTGGTTCTGCCCTCGGAAGTTGATTCTTCAAGAGCAGAGGCAATCTTAAAAGACGGCGTTCTGACTATAAAAATACCGAGGATACAGAGAGAAAAGGTAACTAAGCTGAAAATTAAAGAATAAAAATTCAAAAGACCGGCAAAAACTAAAACCCTGCCTATTATTCAGGCGGGGTTTTAGATTTAATGAAAATAATTAACAGAAGAAGTCCCTAGCCAAATTTACTGGTGGGATTATACAACTCCGCTCGAACATTTTTTGAACGGAACTGATGGCGCGCTTCGCGCGCGTGGAGTGTCAGGCCTGTCCCGAGCGAAACCGAGGGGTTCAATCCGAAGATTTTTTGAGCGAATGATTTTTTGAGGAAAAGAGAAAAAAAGGGGGAGTTGATAAAAACATTAAAATCGTATAAAATATAGATACTTATGGCAAAAATTATTTCATCTCCAATATTTATACCTCGGTTAATGAATCAAGACGGGGTCGCTACCGAAATCGGAAAGTTGCCGGCAAGTTTGATGACCGCGAATATTGTGGCGCACTACAAAAATCTGGCCTCAAAGGCTCACATTTCCAGCGAGCTATTTATCATCGACCCGATGACAAATAACCTCGTGTACGATGCGTTTACAGAAAAAAAGGCTTTTCAAAAAGTGCCATACGCTCCGAAAAAACCATTTGAGATGGCAAAGCTGTTCGGTGATGAAAAATATCGTATCGCTAGTCTTGTCGAGCCGTCCATAAAATTTCAAATTGAAAAGGGTGCCGATTTTGTTATCGCACCATATTTTTTTAGTGAAGATGCAAGTGGCGATAAATTTCGACTGAATCACACCCTCATCCCTGACAGCATTAAATTCATGGGGCATGAAAAAATAGAAAATCCGCTCTTCGCAATGATTAATATCGGAAATTCGGGCCTTGGAAATCCAAAGATGCTGAATCACATAATTGATAGATATAACGATTGTGGAGCCAATCTCAAGGGATATTTCGTAATGGTCGACAACCTTAACGACATAAAAAGCGATGAAGATTCTTTAAAAGGTCTGGCATGGCTGGTTTTTCAATTATCAGCCAGCAAGGATGTTTTTATTCTCTCAATAGGAGCGTTTGGAGAAGTTTTGGGGGCAATTGGAGCGAGCGGATTCAGTGGCGGTTTGGGCTGGCTTGAGACATTTTCAGAAAAAAATCTAAAACAGAGGCTCAAATTCTCGCCTCGAAAAAAGAAGGTTGCCCAAACCTACATCCCCGAACTTTTTGACTATGTAAACGACGAAATCGTAAAGCTAATTAATTATAAGTGCTCCTGCGCATCGTGCGGCGGCAAAATGCCGGTCGATTATGCGTCAAAAAAACTCCACTTCTTGCACAGACGATTGGACGCAATGAAAAAAATGGCCGGCTTGAGCCGAAATGAGATGATGGGATTAATGCGCGGCCGACTCGAAGAAGCTCTTGATTTAGCAGAAGGTTTATATGGAAAATTCGCGATCCCACTCCAAACAAGTCATCTCAAAAGATGGATGGGAGTTTTGGAATCCGCAAAGCAGTGGAAGCACGGCACGGATCAGGACAAAGCATCTACTGATCTCGCGCAGGTAATCCATGAAGCGCGTTCCAAATAAACTCATCAAAGTGGTTCCTGACACAAACCTCATAATTTCGGGGTTTTTGTGGCATGGTGATCCGAGACAAATACTTAACCTTGCGGAAATGAAAGAAATTGAGTTGTACGGAAGCGAGAACACTCACAAAGAATTTTGCGACGTTATCCACCGTCCCAAATTTCAAAAAATATTAGCGAGCAATATATATACACCAGAGAAATTGATCTTGGATTACAGAGGAATCATCAATATGGTTTCCCTTCACGGCGAACTCGCTGATTTGAAAGTTGTTGGTGGCGATGAGGATGACGATATCTTTTTTAGAACAGCGCGCCTCGCGGGAGTAGGAGTTATAATTTCGAAGGATGCGCGGGTTTTGGAAGTAAAAAAATACGCCGGCATTACCGTCGTCGATCCAGCAACCTTTCTTACCGATATCTTTCCAAAATTACAGAAGGGCGAATTTTTTTAATACACCGCGATTCAAAAAAAATTCTGCCGCAAAATCATACTTGAAAGTATTGAGCGGCTGAGCTGTTCTTGGGTGAATAGTTTTTTTAATTTCCGACTCCCGTGGATCAAAAGCAATCAGGCCGATATTATGCTTCTTTAATAAGGCCTCGTCTACCAGATGGGCTTTGTCATCTGGCAATGCTAAATAAACTTTATTAGCAAATGATTTATATCGATTCGCTTGAATAAATCCTCGCTTCCAATCCTTGAGCTTCGCCTCAATCGCAATAATTTCTTCAGCAATCGGCATCCAGCCATTAATTTTGAAATAAAAACCCCCATCAACATTTTTTATGTAGCCATCGTGTTCGAGCTTTCGGAGTATATGATATTTGAGAAAGGATTTTGATAGTTTTGTGCGCTTCACCAGATGATCAAGTGTCGCTGGCCTCTTTCCGCTTTCCTCTTCGGGAAGATACCGAAATATTTTGAAATAATCCTCTCTCAAAAGCGGCTTGAGTTGTTTGTTTTTTAAACGAATCGCACACTGCCCGGGAATCAGTTTTACTAAAACCAGATCGGCCACTCCATAACCAACGCCCACCTCTTGCTTTGTCAAAAAACCCTCTTGTATAAAAATGCGCTCTAATTGTTTTACGAAGGTTTTTTCCGTCATAGAAAGCTCATAAAAAAAGTTATCCACACCTCATCTCTATTATAACTCAAAAGGTCGCATTTGTTTACTAGCTGATCTGTGGAATCTCCGCTTAGCTATTTTCGGCCTATATTTTCTTCATTTGTACGATTATTTGTACAACTAGACCTGCGAGCATCGCAATTGTTAGACCAACAATCCCCCATGTCAACCGAATCATTTTTTGGGTTTGTTTTGACGATTGCTCATTAAATACTTGTATAGTTTCTTGTAGTTTTTTCAACGCGCGCCTTGTCAATTCGTCCGAAGCCAATGGGACAACTCTAAAATCAAGTTCATTTATCCAGTGTTTTAACTGCTCATCTGTTGCGTCCTCTAACTTTGTGGGAAAATTACTCATAATTTTACGCTAAAATCATTTGCTCAATTTCTTTTTCCACCAATTGCTTTGCTTCCTCAAGTTTTTGCTCGGCGTCTATCTTTGCCTTATTTGCGGATATAACTTTGTCCGAAAGTTTTTTCTGCCACGCAAGATCGGGCTTGCCGTTTTTATCGCGCGGGATGAAAACTTGTATTTTCTTTATGTCGCGCGGATATAAATAATGTTGCGCCGTACCGCGCATTTGTTGTCTTGATTGCATTACTCCAGCCGGAGAATTCAAAAATAGAGCAATGTATTCAGGAATAATAACATCTTCGTTGGGACGCAGAATTGTGACGAAACTTCCCGCCATCGCTTTGATTTCGTCGAGCAAAACATTACAGCGTCCGATATATGCACCAACCGAATACAGTAAAACATCGCGCCACTTCAATTGAAAATCAGGATTTTCTTTGTAAAAGTCAGTGCTGGTAAAATCTTTGATGCTTTCCAATTCCAAAAAAGTTGGCGTCATTTCTTTTTGAGTTATGACGCTGATAGTTCCACCTTCAAAGTATGGCGGTTGTATGCCGTGATTAACGAAACTGCACGCCCGATCAATTGTCATTGAGCCAACTTTTTTCAAATGTTTTTCAAGATTTTCAAACTTTGGCTGATAAAATTCAGGATCAAGCCGTTCATCTATACGAATATCTTTACTTGTCGCGACATAGCTCAACTGCTGATTTGTCGCTACTCTGTACCACCCCATTCGTTCCAACAATTCCTGCTCGGCTTCATAATATAACGCTGTGATCTCTCTTTGTTGGGCCAAAGCAGATTTAATCATTTTCTCAACGCGATTTTGTACCGCGTCCGATATACGGTTTGGAACTTCAATAAGGTTTTCAATGTAGGGAATACTTAAATTGGGCTGAGCAAGTCCGGTTCGTATTTGATTGGTCTGAAATCTGCCATATTTTGTTCGCAAAAAAACATACGCAAAAAATGAATTGAGTTTTTTTAATCTAATACGAATAATGTAAGAGCCGTAAGCCGCACCGATAAATCCATTTTCTATAACGCCCGTATCTCCGCAATTCGCGCCAGAACGCGTAATTAAAATATCTCCCTCTTGTGCAAGGTAGTCGGGCGACGGGATTTGTGATTCAGCGATTTTCAATACCTCACCATCAATACCCGTGTCTTGTAGATTCAACGCGCGAATATAGTTTATGCCATCCGACAAATAATCCGGTTCGGCTTGCAGACCATATCCGATATCATCTTTCAATTCTCCAATAGTAGAGGTTCCTACTTCATGTAAATTATTGCGAAGCTTGGTATAGTCGGGACGATAAAACTCTGGGTCAAGACGCAACTCATACGAAAGATTTTTTGCTTTGATTGCTTGCCAAACAGCCATATCAATAAAATTTAATTCCTTCTTTGTCGCGAAATTGCTGAAACGCTTCCACAATCTCGCTCAAGTCGGAGTCCACAATTGGCTTTTCTTTGAGTGGGTCAAGAATTTTGCCCTCACGGTCAATCAAATGTCCTTCTTTATCTGCGAGATTCACATAATCGCCGGAGTTATTTTTTCCGGAGCGTTCGCTTGTTGCCATAAAAATCAGATAATCGTCTATTGGTTTTCCGGCGATACCGCCCCACTTTTGCAGAAAGACCACGCTCGTTTTTGTGCCGGTAAATGGCTTGAAAGTATTTACATTTAGCCCCACTACTGCAAGAATACGACCCTTTTGCATAATCCATTCGCGGAGTGCCTTGGTGCCGATGTTGTTGAGATTGCCCTGCGGCAAGACAATTGCCATGCGACCGCCCGGCTTCAAGAATCGCAGGCATCGCTCAATAAACAAGATGTCGCGCTTCATAGAGTTCACATTGCGCTTTGCTTTTGGTTTTTCATCCTCATCTGCTTCGTCTTCATCGTCTGCAAGTTTGCCGGATTGTCGGAGATCATAAAGCTCAAACACCGAGAGCTGTTCTTTTCCGGTAATCTTGCCGGCGAACGGCGGATTGGTAAGTACCGCGTCAAAATCGCCATCTTTTATATCACGCTTGAACGGGCCAATGCGAGAGGCCGCTTCCGAACGCGCCCATTTACGATAATCTAAAGAATCAACCGAAAAGACATTTGATTTACCATCGCCAGCGATAAGCATCATCACCTTGGCGACTTTCTTGAGTTTGTCATCAAAATCAACAGCGTAGATATAATCATTGGCATAGCGATACACATCGCGGTTATCCGTCCATCCTTGAGCGTCGCGCACATATTTGATGGTGTGGATAAGGAAACCCGCCGAGCCGCACGCGGGATCAATCACTTTTTCATTCACTTGTGGATCAATCATTTTTACCGCCATATCAACGACCATGCGAGGAGTGAAGTATTGACCCTTCGCACCCTTCTGTTCGGGATTGATGAGATATTCAAACGCCGCGTCAATCACATCAAGATCGGCGTCATGAAATCGTAGGGGTTCAAGCGCGGCGGCGCAATATATCAGTGCATCGTCTTTGAGTTTTAATACTTCGTCCGCGTCAAAAATTCCTTGCCACCCCGGACGGTTTTTAGCTTCTTGAAAAAGCCCATTGATTCGCTCATAGACAGTTTCAGGATCGGCTTTCGGAACACGGAAGCTCATCGGCGAGTCGTCGTTTTTTTTAGGGTCAAACTCATCGTGAAGTTTGGCGAAAAAAAGTTTGAAAAGTTCGTCAAAGGCGTTTACTCCAGCATTGGCAAGCGCGGTGTCCTCAAGCCGCTTAATGGTGTCTTTAAGGTTTTGGATTGGCCGGAGGTCTTTTTTAGTGAGCGGCTTTAATACATCATCAAGTGCCTCGCCTTTTTTTGGTAAACGCGGTATATCGCGATAGTAGTATGGTTCGCCCTTGGTTTCCGGCGATTCTTCCCGAAGTTGAAAAGTTATGTCTTTGCCGTTTGACCACGCTCCGAAATGTACGCCCGTTGCGTTTAAGTACGATTGCAATTGTTCAACACCTGTCTCTGCGTCAGGTTTTTTGATTTCAAAAATAATGTATTTGCGCGTGCAAGTATCATCAGTGAAAACTACAATATCTGCCCGCTTGGAGTCATCCGATCCCATCTGGATTGTTTCCTCAACGGTCACTTGTTTGAGGGGATATTTGAGATAGTCCCGCACATACGCGAGGAAAAGCTGGCGGACTATTTCTTCCGGCTTAGCGGCAAGCTCTTTTTGCCGTTTGAGACATTTGATGACTATTTTTCCATCTTCACGCTTGGAAATATCAATTTTGGAAACCAGATTGAGGGGTTGTAATTCCGGCTGATTAAAAACAGTAAGACCGTGCTTGATGTCGGGATGGCCAAAGATTTCGTCTATGTATTGGGATGCTTTCATAAATTATTTATTCAAATCATAGCTTTGCTTGATGAGCGCAAAAACTGTATCAAGTTCGCTTTCTTTTTCTAGCTTCACTTCGTAATCACCATTGCCCCAATGACCAACATGCTTCGGTTTAGTAAGGTCGCGTGTAAGATTTTGTGGGTCATTAAGTTGTCCGCTTTTGACATTGAGAAAAATCTTGAGGCCATATTGTTTTACGACAATATCGGCAAAATTAGTTGATGTTTTATATGCGATATATTTAGATTTTGCTTCCTCGGTGATATTTTGGTCGAGTGAAAGTATTTTTTCTCGCAGGCCTTGGAATAACACGAGAGTTTCTTTGTTGATGTCCGCGAGATGGTCATTAATAGAATATGTTTTTTGTAGTCGTTCTTGTTTTTCTTTTCCTTGTTTTGATTTTTTTACAATACCCGATGTTGATATTCTGACTTTCTGATAATTTTCCGGTTCAATATAAAGAATGTTCTCGTCATAAATGCGATAGCGAAGAAGCTCAATGTTAATAGGCAAAATGTCAGCGGTATCAAGGTCAAATTTGTTGTAACTTTCCGCAATACAAATAACGCGAGGAGAGTCCCAGTCAATTTCGATATCCACTTTCTTGTTCTGGCACAAAATTTCAAAATCGGCTCTGTGATCTAAAAGCCAGCGCAAATACGAAAGTCCTTGATTGATGACATTATCGTTTTGATTTTTCTTGTATTCAATAATGCACGGCGAGCCGTTTTTATCTATGCCGAGAGTGTCAATACGCCCACCGAAACTGGTTGAGTATTCGTGTGCAAGAAAAATAATACTTAAAATCTCCTCCAAATTCGTCTCAAATAGCTCTTGGAGATCTCGTTCCAAATCAAGGTCTTTTGCGGTTATCTTTTTTACGGCCGGGCCGTTGATTTTGAATAGTGCCATAGGTTTATTTCATTAAATCATCAATCGCAACCTTAAGCGCGTCGGCGATTTTTTTTAATGTCTCGACACGTGGATTATAAGTCGCCCCCGATTCAATCTTAATAATCGTGTTGTAGGTAACATCGGACAGCTTGGAGAGCCTGTCTTGTGAAATACCAAGCTTGGCTCGGTATTTCTTTATGTTTTCGGAAATAATTGACCGTTTAGGCATATAGTAGTTATTTACTATGCTTTGTGATAGTATTACAATATAAGTAAGTCCCCATTTACATATCCATTATAACACTTCTTCTAAATAACCAAAACTTATGAGCATCAATTATTTCCTATACGCCCGCAAATCAACTGATGTTGAAGACAAGCAAGTCCGGTCCATTGATGACCAACTTGCCGTTTTGCGGGGCGTCGTAAAAAACGAAGGATTGAATGTCGCCGAAGAATTTATTGAAAAACAATCGGCCAAAGTTCCCGGCCGTCCTGTCTTTAACGAAATGCTCGCTCGCATAGAACGCGGCGAGGCGCAAGGGATTGTCTGCTGGAAACTTGATCGCCTTGCCCGCAATCCGGTGGACGGCGGGCAAGTAAGCTGGATGCTCCAGCGCGGCATCATCCAGCACATCCAAACTCACGACCGCAGTTATCGCCCCACGGACAATATTCTTTTGATGAGCGTAGAATTCGGAATGGCCAACCAGTTTATTATTGATTTAAGCTCTAATACCAAACGCGGCCTGATGGAAAAAGCGAAGCGCGGCGAGTATCCGGGCCACGCTCCCATCGGCTATATCAACGATTCCCGCACCAAACTCGTTGCTGTGGACCGCAAGCGATCAAAGATTGTTTGAACTCTACGCCGAGGGCAACTGGCGGCTGGAAGATGCCGCCAACTTCCTTGCCCACGAGGGTATTAAAACGAAGGGCGGCAAACCGATAAAGCGCGACCAAGTTTCTTATATGTTATCTAATCCCTTTTATGTCGGGCTATTTCGTTACGCCGGGGAACTTCACGAAGGCAAATATCAGCCGATTATTTCCAAGCAACTTTTTGATAAGGTTCAGGCGGCCTTAAAAGAGCGGAGCAAACCGCCCAAGAATTCCACGAACAACCCACAAGCCCTTTGCGGACTTATCCGGTGCGGCTTGTGCGGTATGATGATAACCGCCGAGCATAGGATAAAACGGCAGAAAAACGGCAATGTCCACGAATACACCTATTACCGATGTACCCACAAATCCAAGACAATCCAGTGCTCCGAGCCGCCTGTCCGCAAGGAGGAACTCAATCGGCAGTTATCAAACCTTCTCAAAAAGTATGCTTTGCCGGACGACTGGGCGGCGGAGTTATTGAAAATGTCCGAGCGGGACGAAAAGGAAGCCGCCCAATCAACGACCGCCCTTGCTCAAACCATGCGGGGCGAGATACAGGGTATTTCTCAAAAACTCCAACGCCTTCTTGACGCATATCTTGACCAAGATATTGAGCGAGAAAGCTACCGCTCCGAGAAGGCAAACCTTCTCTCTCGCAAGAAGTCGTTGGAGGAGAAAATCGGCAAGTTGAAGCAAGGGGCTAATGTTTGGATTGAACCTCTGCGCGATTGGATAAAAAACGCTCAAATGCTTAACGGAATAGACGAAACGACCCCTTTACCCCTCAAAAAATCATTCGCTCAAAAAATTTTCGGATTGAACCCCTCGGTTTCGCTCGGGACAGGCCTGACACTCCACGCGCGCGAAGCGCGCGGCGTTGCGGAAATTCAATGGGCGGCGATAGTCGCCGCCCATCAACAGGTAGAAAAAATTCCTCTCTGTAATATCATTGTGCGGACGGTGGGAGTCGTCCCGCTAGAAACGGGACTTAAAACTCAATGTGTCGGAGGAGGGATTCGAACCCTCATGGGTTGCCCCATTGGATCCTAAGTCCAACGCGTCTGCCTGTTTCGCCACTCCGACAATATGCGTGTTTGCCCCAAAAGAAATTTGGTGCCACGTCCGCGCTATTTGTTATTTTAACTATCATTGACGGCTGTCGTCAATGAAAACAAAAACAGTGTTTTTAAAAACGCTGTTTTTGCCAGTTTATTTAAACTGATATTAATTTGAAAGCGCCCAGTAAAACTAAAATAATCACCAGAATCATTAAGGCGATAAAAATCCAGTTGATGACTATATTCATCATGTTCAAGAAACAAATCACTCCCCATTTATCGGTTACTGAACTAATAGGGCCAAGAGGGCAGGTTCCGCCATCAGGGCCGACAATAGCGCGGGCACCGTAGGGGGTTCCATCTACTTCAATGGCTTTGGAAAGCTGGCAACATTCTATTTGCGCCGAGGCTATAACTGGCAATACCATGCTTACTATTAAGATTGCAAGGAATAAAACGTAAAAAGAAGATTTCATCATTTAAGGTTATTTAATAAGAATTAATCTGTACCGACCTTTAAATTAATATTTAAAACTCCGTGTTATTCTTAACCTCCCATTAAAGCCTTGATGGCAGATACTAATCCCTTGCCCATGAAAACAATTAAAAGGCCGACGCCGGTATAAATAAAAATGTTATTGGCTGTCTTAACTTTAGCGGGATTTCCCGCTGCCGTCATTAAGGTGAAGGCTCCGATCAGAACCATGATCGGGGCTAGAAGCAAAGAAGCGGTAAAAATAAAAGTAACGATGGCGTCAATTAACTCTTCGAAAGTATCATATGTTAAAGGATTTTCAAATGTAACCGCCAGGCTTAATAAAGATTAAACCGTAGTGATAATTTCCAGCTGAAATTTCCTTATCTAAAGAAAGGCCCAAATCTCCTGCCATTTCTTTCACTTTGGCAGGATCAACCCTGCCCTCTGACGGGCCGACAGCTGAATCCATCTTCCAGTCAACAATTAAAATCCGGCCGCCTGGCCTTAGAACCCTTTTAGCTTCTTCAATAATTGCTTTTTTGTTCTTTACCTGGAACAAAAGATTGGTCAATAAAACTAAATCTAAGAGATTATTCTGAATAAGAGAACCTAAACCCCCTTCTAAATTAGCCTTGATTGATTTTATATTGGTTACCTTGGCCATCTCCGCTTTCATCTTTAAAGCAGACAAGGCTTCTTCCTGGACATCAATCGCATAAACCCGGCCGTCTTTTAATTTATTGGCCAGGGGAATGGCCCAGCCGCCAATACCGCAGCCAAAATCAGCCGCCAGCATCCCGCTTCTTGATAAGTCTAATTGGCTTAAAATTTGTTCTGGGTTTAAAAACTCCATCCTTCGCTCCTCGCTTCGCTTAGAGCTACGGATGGCAGGCCATCTAACGATATCCCAAGGGTTTAATTTCCTTGAATAGCGAAAGATGTCCTTCCGAAGCTTTAGCGAAGGAGGACAACTTAATATAATTTACTATACCAAAAAATTAATCTCAAATACAAGTTACCGAAGCCACTTTATCCCCATCGTCTAACCGCATGATCCTGACTCCCTGGGTAGCTCTGGATAATTTTGGAATCTGGCTGATTATAGTTCTGATAACCTGGCCTTTCCTGGAGATAACAATTAAGTCCTCTTCATCAGAGATGACTTTGGCAGCGATAATCGACCCTGTCTTTGAAGTGACATTGCCTGTTTTTATGCCAGAACCGCCCCGGCCTTGAATT
>LBUD01000030.1 GCA_000992395.1 Parcubacteria group bacterium GW2011_GWA2_38_13
TATGGAAACACAAAACATTCAACAACCATCCGATGATCATCGCGGCAAAGGAGCGCTTGATGCATTTTTTAATTTAACCTATCTTGTAACTCTTGGCTGGACAGCCATATCTTTTGGCGGCGTAATTTTTCAGATAATCAACAAATATTTTGGCATTGGCACTTATACGTATGGATACGACAGCTACTACACTTCAACCCTGCGTTTTCATCTCGCTTCGTTGATTATCGTTATGCCGATTTTTCTTATCATTACGGGAATTTTGCATAAACAGTATAGGGAGAATAAATTAAATTTTCAAAGCGGCATCCATCGCTGGCTGACATATTTAATGCTTTTTATTGCTTTCTGTAATATTGTCGGAGGCCTTGTTGCCATCGTAAATGGTTTTTTGAAAGGAGAGTTTTTCTCAAGCTTTATTCTGAAAGCAATAACGGTTATGGTGATTGCGCTCGGAGTATTCGGATATAATTTTTATGATATGAAAAGAAAAAGCTTTGATTCCAGGAGCCAAATTTCGCTTATTTCGTTGGTATTGGTAATTATTTTAAGTGTTGCGGCAATTGTCGGAGCGTTTGTTATTATGGGTTCGCCCCTAACGGCGCGTTTGTATGAATTTGATAATACTCGTGTTTATAATTTAAGCAATATCCGCACCCAAATTCAGTATTATTATGATGTCAATAAAAAATTGCCAATAGATCTAAATGAGCCGCAATTCGAGAAATTTAAAGATCCGGAATTAAATAATGTTTATGAATACCGAACTTTAGGTGTAAAACAATTTGAGCTGTGCGCCACGTTTTCTCTTGATGCGAATACTGCAAAAGATAGCCGCGACCACTATGTGGGTCCGGAAGCATGGTATTATCACAAGGCAGGACGCCAATGCTATACATTGGAAGCGCAGGATCAGCAACTGGATATGGTCAAGCCATTGCCTGGGCCCATATCCGTGCCGGTGCAATAAATTGTTGATCTAAAAAACAATATAACAATAAA
Organism: Parcubacteria group bacterium GW2011_GWA2_38_13; assembly: GCA_000992395.1. Taxonomy (GTDB): domain Bacteria; phylum Patescibacteriota; class Patescibacteriia; order Buchananbacterales; family GWA2-38-13; genus GWA2-38-13. The sequence continues at coordinate 1,003 of LBUD01000030.1, forward strand.
ACAATTTAACAATTAATATAAAAAATTATGCCTATCCCAAAAAAAGTTGTGGGCTATCTTAAGAAAGCCAAAATAAAATTTGAGGGAATCGGCCATAAGACCGTATACACGGCTTATGATCTTGCCCAAACGTTGAAAAAAGATTTAAAAGATATTGCCAAAACCTTGATAGTCAAGGCTGATAGCGCATATAAACTTGTTGTTGTCCCCGCAACCTCGCGGCTTGATTTGAAAAAATTAAAAAAAGTATTGGGCGCGAAATCCTTAAGCATAATAGATGAAAAAACAATGGCAAAAGTTTTCAAGGTGAAGCCCGGAGCCATTTCGGCATTCGGCGCGCTCCATAAAGTGGGCACGGTTGTAGACAAGAGTTTATTAAAGGCGAAAGAGGCGGTGTTTCAGGTTGGTACGTTTACTGATTCGGTAAAGATGAAAGTAAAAGATTTCATCGGGCTTGAAAACGCGCAGCTTGGGGATTTTTCACAAAAAGCCGGATATACGTTGCAAAAAATTACAAAAAAGAAAACGAAGAAGAAAAAATAAATATATTTTATTATGTCATATACCGTGAAGGTTGAGCAGTTTGAGGGGCCATTTGATTTACTTTTACAGCTTATTGAACAGAATAAATTGGATATTACCCAGCTTTCCCTTTCTTTCATCACAGAGCAATACATACAGATGATTCAGGCATCTTGCGATAAAATTTCTCCAAATGAGCTTGCGGATTTTTTAGTTATTGCCGCGAAACTTCTTTTGATAAAATCAAAAGCATTAATGCCGTATCTGTCTTGGGGCGAGGAGGACGACAGCATTGATTTGGAAAAGCAGTTGAGAATGTACAAGGAATATTTTGAAGCATCAAAGCGCATCCAGAAAATGATAAGCAAAAAGCATTTTCTTTTTTTCAGGGAAAAGTTTTTGGTGTCCGGTGATATTGGATTTCATCCTCCGCGGGGTATCACGAAGTCAAGGTTGGCTGACATATTCAGGGCGATTGTAGATGGATTGATGCCGCTTTCCTACCTTCCAAAATCAGTTATTCGGCGCACTATTAATATACAGGAAAAAATTTCACGCATACGAAATATTATTTTAAATCAGGCGAACGTGCATTTCAGCCATATTCTGCGCGAGGCAAAAGATAAGACTGAAGTCATTGTGAGTTTTCTTGCAATTTTGGAACTGATGAAGCAGCGGGAAGTTATGGTGAGGCAGGATACGATGTTTGAAGAAATTATTATTGAGAAAATAATCAATTAGACATTAGAATTTTAATTATATGTCGTTAAAATCACAAATTGAAAGCCTTTTGTTTATTTCAAATTATCCCTTGTCGTATAAAAAACTTGGTGAACTCACGGAGAAGAAGGCGGATGAAGTAAAATTGGCCGTAGAAGAGCTTGCGCAAGAATATGCCGCGCGTACGGATTCGGGGATTCTTTTAATAAAAATTGATGATAAGGTTCAGCTTGCGACATCAGCTGAAAATTCCAAGCAGGTAAAAGATTTTATCAAGGACGAGACTACGGGGGAATTAACCCGCGCGTCGCTTGAAACTTTGACGATTATTGCTTATCGCGGCCCTGTGACGCGCGCTGAAATAGAACAAATCAGGGGCGTGAATTGCGCGATAATCTTGCGCAATCTTCTTATGCGTGGATTAGTGGAAGAGAGAATGAATAAGGAAAAAATGGAAACGCGATATATCGCATCTTTTGATTTTTTGAAATATTTAGGAATATCTGAGGCAAGCCAACTTCCGGATTTTGATAAACTGAATAACGCCGACAGGCTCCAGAAAATTTTAGAAGAAAAAATTGAAACGTAATTTCATCCGGGAAATATGCTTAATTTTATCGCCAGTCTCATACTTTATAGTTTATTTTTTTCATCGCCCGTCTCAATGAATGGCGTCGTATTGGGTGAAAAAATATCTCAAGCGTCGAGCCCACGGACGATAAATGAAAATATTTTAGGAGTAAAAATTTCCGCGCCCTACGCCATTGTGATAGATTCGGAGTCCTCAAAAATATTATATGAAAAAGAAAAAAATCTTCAGACGCCATTGGCAAGCATAACGAAGCTTATGTCGGCGATAATTTTTTTAGAAAATAATCCCGGATGGGATGTGCCGGTCACGGTGCAAAAAGATGATATAAGGGATGGTGGGCTCATAACCCTTGCGCCGGGAGATATGATAAGTGTAAGGGATTTATTTAATTTGTCTCTTGTTTCTTCGTCTAACGAGGCAACCAACGCATTGGCTCGTTCGACCGGGCTTTCGCTGGATGAGTTTGTAAAAAAAATGAATGTAAAGGCTAAGGAGCTGGGCCTCAAACAGACTTATTTTGTTGAGCCCACGGGCCTTGAGCCGGCGAATATTTCAACTGCCCTTGAAACCGTCGCAATGGCGCGTGAAGCATTTGATAAAAAAGAAATCCGCGATGCCGTAGTGCTAAAATCTTTCACGGCGAAAGTGCTGAATTCAAAAAAACGCATTGTTGGAAAAAGTACCGATAAATTATTAGATTCTTTTATAAATAACAAAGACCTTGATTACACTATTGTGGGCGCGAAAACAGGTTATATACAAGAATCAGCATATAATTTCGCGGCCATTGTGGAAAAAAATAATAATCGGATAATAGTTGTTATTTTGGGCAGCTTGTCCGATGACGACCGATGGAAAGATTCCAAAGGACTCGTAGATTGGGCATTTACAAATTTTCATTGGCCGTAAAGTGATGCGAATCCGCGAATGGCATACGAATACCGCTAATAGTATGATATACTTTATATAGAGTTAAAAATATTCGCAGTATTCGCATATTATTTGCCTGCCTGCCGGTAGGCAGGTAGATTAGCATCATGTTTATGAAAAATAAGATTATCATAGCAAATTGGAAAATGAGTTTATTGTATCAGGAATCAATGGATGTGGCATCCGCAATCGCTCAATTAAAAGGGAACATTCCGCCCGACGTTGAATTGGTTATATGTCCTTCATATGTTTCGCTTCCTGGCGTTGCTGAAATATTGAAAAATACAGATATTAAAATCGGCGCGCAGGATCTTTTTTGGGAAGAAAGGGGAGCGTATACCGGTGAAGTCTCACCCGTTGACCTTGCGAACTTTGGTTGTTCGTATGCCATTATTGGACACTCTGAAAGGCGTATGAATTTGGCAGAGACCAATGTTATGGTCCATGGCAAAGTTAAAATAGCTTTGAAAAATAAGCTAGCGCCCATTATATGTATTGGAGAAAATTGGGATGAGCGCCATGTTGGTCAAAGGGATTATGTGCTGATACGCGAATTGAATGAAATTTTAGGAGGAATCCAGCTACAGGATGGAGATAATGTGGTTATTGCTTATGAACCGATTTGGGCTATCAGTTCGGGAAAGGGTATTTTTGCCGAACCCCAAGAGGTGAAATATGTAAGTGAGGTGATTCGGCAGGTTTTGATTGATTTGTATGACGCCCATAGAATAGAATCATCCATACGATTCATATACGGCGGAAGCGTAAATAAATTAAGTATCAAAAAATATACAGAATTGCCCCACATAGCGGGAGTGTTGGTCGGAAATGCCAGCACAAAACCTGAAGAATTTATTTCTCTTATCAAAAACGCGTAAACTCTAAATCCAAAAATCAAAATCCAAACATCAAATCAAGCTCAAATCTTTTAAAATCCGAAATTTTAATACCTGCCTGCCGGCAGGCAGGTCTAAATTCTAAACAAATTCGAAATCCCAATTCTCCAAATTCAAAATATCTATTTGGAACATTATAATTTGTGATTTGTTTAGGATTTAGAATTTCGTATTTAGGATTTCATTTATTTGGATTTGATTTGACATTTGAGTTTCGGATTTAGAATTTCGAATTTATTAGTCTATGCCCTACGATATTATTCCATTTGTTGTTATTATTGCAAGTTTTTTAATAATCATTTTTATACTGGGCAGAAAAATGTCAGCATTGAAGGTTTTGGATATTGATACCATGTCGGAAGAGAAAGAAAAGAAAATAAAAAAAACAATACTGGAGTCCCGGCTGAAAAGGAATATGGATCAATTGGTAAAAATCGTTACAATGATTTTGCGGCCATTCTTTGAAAAGTTCTTAGTTGTGATAAGGCATTTTTATCGAAGGGTTTTGGAGTTGGAAAATAAATATAAAGAAGAGGCACAGGATAAAAAAAACACGGGAGTTGATCCCGAAGAAAAAATAATTATACTATTGGCAGAGGCGCGGGAAAAAATGAAATCAGATGAGACCATAACATCGGCCGAAGAATTATTTATAAAAGTTATTGAAATTGATAATAAAAATATTGATGCATACAAGGGACTTGAGGAATTATATATAAACAGTAATGATTATAAAAAAGCAAAAGAGGTTGGAAGATATGTTATAAAACTTTCAGTCGATGCTTTAAAGGAAAATGATAGCGTTGAATTCAAGAATAACGCGGCTTCTAGCTACGCGAATATTGGCGAAATTGAACAAAAAATTGGCAATATGACGCTTGCTATAAAAAATTTTAAGGAAGCGCTGAAGCTTCAGCCAAATAATCCGAAACTTCTTGACTTATTGCTAAAAATAAGTATAATGGTAAAAGACAAAAAAATAGCAAACTCAACGCTTAAACTGCTAAAATTGGCTGATCCGGAAAATCAAAAAATTCAAGACCTTGAAAACGAGGTTAATGGTTTATAATAATTTTTTTTATAAAGCGCAGGCCGTCTTAGCTCAGTTGGTAGAGCAACTCCATGGTAAGGAGTAGGTCCTCGGTTCAAATCCGAGAGACGGCTCCAGTATATTAAAATTCGAAATCCGAATATCGAAATTCTAAAAAAATTCGAAGTTACAAATCACAAATGTTTAGATAATTGGAATTTAGAATTTGGGATCTGTTTCGTATTTCGTGTTTAGAGTTTCGGATTTAAAATTGTGGGTCGGTGGCAGAGTGGTCAATTGCACCTGACTGTAAATCAGGCGCCCTCCGGGCTACGGCGGTTCAAATCCGTCCCGGCCCACCATGCCGAGATAGCTCAATGGCAGAGCAACGGTTTTGTAAACCGTAGGTTGTCGGTTCGACTCCGACTCTCGGCTCCATCCAACACCTATAAGCTATAACCTAATAACCTATAACCTAAAAATATATGAGCCAAGATAATCTGATAAAAATGGAATGTATCGCGTGCAAAAGAATCAATTATTTTTCAAAGAAAAATAAGAAAATTCTCAAGGAGCGCATGCAGATAAAAAAATATTGCAAGCATTGCAAAAAGCACGGAATGCACAAAGAGACGAAGTAAGCGCATAAGCCGCCAAAACCATAGGGGCATAGTTCAATGGTAGAACGACGGTCTCCAAAACCGTTGATCTCCGTTCAATTCGGGGTGCCCCTGAGGCTTTGCGCGCAGAGGATGGGCATTGCTGAATGAAATTTTTCTAGTTTGTATTATAAAGAATATAACTTTGTTTGTAAAATGATATGCCAAAAAAAAGTGCCAAAATTAAAGTAAATGCGAAAGATATTTTTGATAAATACGTTGCCAAGATTCTTGTTGGCAAGAATAGTCAAGAATCAATAGGAATTTTTTGTAATTTGAATTATAACAATTTTTATAATTTGGCACAAAAGTTTAAATTAGAAGAGAGGCAAGTTTCTTCTCTAATAGGTTTTAAAGATGAATTCTTTGTTGAAACCCTGATAAATCAGATTGTAGCCGAATCTCAGCTTGAAGATAAATTTTATTGCAAAAAGGTCACGGCAAACGAAAAAAGCGGCTTGTCTGCTAGGGCAATAAAATTGAAAGGCGATGATAAAATTTTAACTATTGGTGGAGATTGTGTTATCTTTAGAAGATCAGACGATAAACCGTTGATGATTATTGAATGTAAAGAGTATATTGACATGATAAGAATGAAAGAGCTGGTTGGAGAATCGCGTGTAATAAAAGACGAAATCACAAAATCTGTCAATCTGTTAGGTGATATTAAATTTTGTGTTTTCGCTGAAGTTTTAGAATTAACCGAAGGGTGGGCTTATCTCTTGAATAATTCCGATTTAAAACACAAAATAGACGCTATATTTGTTATAAGAGATGGAAAAAGAAAAGACAAAGAAAACATGCCAGTAGCGGCGAACATAATGTCATTCAAGGAATACATTCAAAATTTTTTGGCAAGTTTTAAATAAATGAATTCACTGTTTTGATTTCTTGATCGTTTAAATTGTAGAGGCTGTAGATTAGTTTATCAATATTTTCATCGATCCTGGCGAATTCTTTTTCTTCTTTTGTAAAAAGTATTTTGTCCGCTAAGGCAACAATTTCTAATTGTTGTTTTTTTGTTGGTTCGGCAACGGGTAAGCTGTAAAGATAACCTATGAGATAGTGTAGATAACCACCAGCAACATGGGTTCCTTTGTATATATTTGCGTAATAGTAATGCAACAATTTTGAATTTAATAATGCGAGGAAAAATTTAAGATTATAATTTTTTTGCGCGTTTTGATTTAGATGGGCGACAAAAAAAGTATCTTTACAATAAAAATCTTTTTCATCGTAGGATGCCCTCAACCTTAAGGAATTCTGACAAATTATCAGCTTTTTTTGTTCGAATAAACTTCTTGGCGGAAGTTGATTTTTATGTTTTCTCGCCAAGTCCTCGTTGTAATCTATCCACCAACCGCCCCATTTTAATTTATATCTGTTGATATCATCATTGCCAGCAAAAGATTTTCCGCCAATTAATTTTTTGGCGTTCTCTGAATTTGGTTTTTCCGAAAACAAAAACTTTTCTCGCAAACCCAAGGCATGGAATGAAATTGTCCATTTAATTGTTAAATAATTATCCAATGTTTTATATTGATCGCTGAGTAATTTCATCAATAGTGAATTTTGTTTTTTATCGCTTGGAAGTATAAAAAATACAAAATCATCTCTTTTGTATATATCTTGTTTGATTTCATTAATGATGAAATTTTTATTTTCTAATTCTTTTGTATTGTTTATTTTCTCCGCAGTTTTAATTAAATTGTTCTGTGGTTTTTTATTTTCAACGATGAAAATTACAGGGTAGACAGACACATTTTCAAATACATCGCATTCTGATACATCAATGATTTCTTTTATAGAATATTTACATAACAACTCATCACGCATTTTTTTTGCATAGTTTGCTATTAAAAATTTATTGGGAAAAATATAACCAAATTTACCGCCATTTTTTAATAATCTCAATCCTTTATCAATAAAACATACAAAAAGATCAAAGGCGCCGGCCGCTATTCTTGGGCATGTCTCGGCGCACAATTCTTTAGTTTTTTTATCCATTTTTTTTGCTTCCAAATACGGCGGATTGCCCACTATACAATCAAAGCCACTTGCAAATTTGTTAGATTTATTTTTAATATCTTTTATTTCCTGTTCGTCAGCACTCAATAAAAATGGTGTTTCTATTGTATTTGTTTGGAATATCTTAATTTTTGGTACTTTATATTTTTGATTGTTTTGTTTGGCTTCGATAATCAGATCCAGCAATTGTAATAAAATATTAGTTTCTGCGAGATAACAGGCGAATGGGTTAATATCTAAGCCATAAATATTATCAATAATTTTGTTTATCACCGCTTCTTTGTCTGCATTTTTTTTTAGTTTGTTAATCAACCGATTTGTCGCCCTCGTTAAAAAACCGCCAGATCCGCACGATATATCAATAATTTTTTTATCTTCAATGTTATTTGCATATCCTGTCTGATCCAAAATGTAATCAATTATAGCTTCTGGTGTATAAAATTGTCCTAAACGCTTCCTCTCTTCTTTTGTAATAAATTGTTCATACATTTTACCGAGTATGTCCCGATCTATTCGCGAGAAGTCATACTTATTAAAAATGTTGGTAATTTCCAATAACAAAATATCACTGGGATTATACCAACCAAAAATATTATTTATAAAAATATGCGAATATATTTCCTGAGCATCTTTTTTAAGAGTTGTTAATTTCTGCCTATTTTCTATAGCTTCGAATTTTATCAATTGTTTATCTTTACAAACCCAAAGTAAAAGTAATTCGTTTAAAAGAGTATAGGTGGTTTCAAGACAAAATTTATCATGGTCTGGTTTTTCTTCGGTTTTTTGCCAAATTTCAAATTCGCTGTTGGGTTTAAATTCATTTTTAATGTCTTCTTGTGTTTTAACAATAAGATGTTTTAAATCTTCGTTAAAAGCGAATAAATTTAATGGTTCGTTTAAAATTCGTCTTGTTTCATAATTTCGCATTACAGAGATTACCTTACCCTGCACAATTATTTGTTTAACAATAATAGCGGGGATAGTTGGATTTGCAGGCTGAAGCTTAAAACCGCCTGCCACTTTGTAAATTTTTTTTAAAGTCGCCTCATTCCCGTTTATTAAAGCTACTATTGTTTCACCATTTTCTGCGGTATTTTGTTTTCTTATAATTACATTGTCACCATCAAAAATTCCTTCTTGTATCATACTGTTACCTTTTACGCGCAAAGCAAAATGTTCGCCAGATTTTGCGAGTAAGCTTTTTGGTATAGTAATGGTTTCGTATTTTTCTATAATTTCAATGGGCGTGCCTGCGGCGACAAAACCCTTGAGAGGTATTTTAACCAATTCTTCATTTTCAATTATTTCAATGCTACGAACGGAATTGTCTTTTTTAATAAACCCTTTTTCCGCCAATTCTTCTATATGTTCATGAATCGTGCCAACAGCCCGCTTAAAATTTCTTGCTATTTCCTCAATGGTAGGGGATATGCCGTGTTTGTTTATATAGGAATTTATAAAATCCAAAATTTCTTTTTGTTTTTTTGTTGGCGTGGACATAAATTTGACAATTTTATTTAGATTTTATATATTTATATTATACCCGAAAATTTCCCGAAAATCAAAAGATGGGTTATCCACAGCTGTTTATTAAAAAACAGGCGTGTAGCTTAATTCAGTGGTTTCCAAAACCAGGGAGTGCGGGTTCAAATCCTGCCACGCCCGCCAATTTTCACTTTTTGTGAAATCGTAAGAAACTGCCTCAGCGCAAAGCGCCTCGGCATGGTATTTTTCCGCAATTTTGAAGGCATTTTTGAAATCCAAAACCAAAGTGCGGTCGGCAATGCGGAAGTTCGAACCAATC
>LBUD01000031.1 GCA_000992395.1 Parcubacteria group bacterium GW2011_GWA2_38_13
GATCCCACTCCAGCTGACCCTTCACCGTGTTCAGAAGCTGATCTTCCGGCCTCACTTCCCAGCCGTTTGGAATGTATGGCAAGGCGTCGCAGTCGATGATGTGCTTGACCAGCACGATCTTCGCGTTGTCAGCGGTAGACATTCGTCTACTCCTTTCTTGTAAACACTTCCTAAGTGGTATGCAAACCTCGTTTTGACACAATGTCAAAACATAAGATTTGCCCTGCCTACCGACCAGGCAGGCTGTCAAAGAGCGAACTAATATAAAATAATAGCACATCTAAAAATATTTGTCAAGCGTAAAACCAATACTTTTGCTATATTTAAACAATAAATGAATATCTTAATTTGTATTTTTTGTCAATAAAATTTGATAATGATACAATGCCAATATTGCTATGCATAGCTTGATTTATTAATAAAATCAGGGTAAAATATACAATCAATTGTTATTGGTCAAATGTTAATTGTTAAATGTCAATTGTACTACCATGTCTTTAACACGCACCATTGCGCACAACACAATCATCCAAATTATCGGCAAAGGTACCGGGCTTATATTCAGCGTTTTTACGCTTGGAATTATTACAAGATACTTAGGCCCCACGCAATTCGGATACTACACAACCGCGTTTGCATTTTTGCAAATATTCGGCATTCTTATTGATTTCGGACTTCAGATGATTACCACACAGCTTATTTCCGATCCCAACGAAGATGAATCAATAATGCTCTCCAATATTTTTACCTTGCGCCTTCTTTCAGCGCTTATTTTTTTTATAGCGCCTGTTATTGCGATTTTCTTTCCATATCCAAACGCTGTTAAAATCGGTATCGGTATTACATCGCTAACATATCTTTTTACTGTTTTAAGCACTATTTTAGTCGGGCTTTTCCAAAAGCATTTGCTTATGGGAAAGGTTGCCTTGGCTGATTTTTTAAGCAAATTTATTTTTTTTCTGCTTGCCCTTTGCGCTATGTATTTTAATTGGGGCATCATTGGAATATTTATAGTTTCGGCCTTTGGAAGCGCTGTATATTTTGCAATCGTATATTTTTATGGCAGAAAAATTACAAAAATAACCTTTGCCGTGAATTTTGATAAATGGAAAATCATTTTTTCCCGCTCGTGGCCCATTGCGTTAAGCATTGCCTTGAATCTTATATATTTTAAAGCCGATACGATTATACTTTCCCTTAACAAAAGTCAGCATGACGTGGGTTTGTACGGAGCTCCGTATAAAATTTTAGAAACGCTCATTGGATTATCATATCTTTTTTTGGGACTGCTTCTTCCCCTTCTGACAAATTCATACGCGCAAAAAAAATATGAACATTTTCGCGCCATTATCCAGCAAGGTTTTGATGTAATGGTCATCGTGTCCGTCCCTATTATTTTCGGAACATATATACAAGGAAATAAAATAATGGCGCTTGTGGCCGGCAAAGATTATATTGTTTCCGGAGATATCTTAAAAATTCTTGTCATTGCGTCCGGAGCCATTTTCGTTTCGGCCGTATTTGGATACGCAATCGTTGCCATGAACAAGCAAAAACTCATGATCAAATTTTATCTCATAAACGCCGTCATCTCGCTTATCGCGTATTTTATTTTTATTCCAACATATTCATATTGGGCGGCGGCATGGATTACGGTTTGCTCAGAACTTTTTATTATGTGTTTTGCGTTTTTCATACTCTATAAAAATACAAATTTTTTTCCGCGCTTGAAAGTATTTTTCGCGGTGCTTGGCTCAAGCGTTATTATGGCAATGGCGCTGTATATAATAAAGGATATGAATATTATAATTTCACTTGGGCTTGGTACAATGGTATATGGAATTTCACTTTATACATTTGGCGGGATTTCCAGGAAGACTATCATAGAAATAACAAAAATTAAATAACTATACTAATACATCGCGAATTCGTAGCTATTCGTATCATTCGCATGCATTCGTATATTAGTATCACGACATGTTTTACTTTGATTTTCCAATTCAAACGCAATCGCTATTAAACCAATATTGGTTTTTGATAAATTATTTTCTTCTATTCCTTCTGTTTTTTCTTGCCTATATATCGTATAAAAAAACTTCTGTCGCGTGCGGACTCATAATTCTATTATTTCCAACATATCTTTTTCGTACAAAAATTTTTGGCATTCCAACAACATTTTTAGAATTAGCATTTCTTATAATATTTTTCGTATGGATTATTAAAAGCTATAAGCTATCAGCTATAAGCTATCAGCTAAATTTAAAATATCCGATTGCATTGCTTCTGCTCGCCAGCACCATCTCCATCTTCACATCACCAAATACTCTTCCTGCCCTTGGCCTTTGGAAGGCGTACTTCGTAGAGCCGATACTCTTCTTTTTTTTATTAAGCAAAACCATATTAACGCCAAAAGACAAAGAATTTATCTTCTGGTGCTTGGCAATATCAACCCTTCCCATAGCCATATTGGCGATTATTCAAAAATTCACCGGATTTGGAATAGCCGAGCCTATGTGGGTGGATATGGCGCAAAGGCGGGTGACTTCTATTTTTACTTCTCCAAATGCCGTGGGTTTATATCTTGGTCCAATCACGGTTATATGTTTCGGATGGCTGATAGAAAAGTTCAAAGTTCAAAGTTCAAAGTTCAAAGTTTTTGGAATTTCCATTATAGTGTTGCTAAATATATTTGCAATAATTTTTACCAAATCGCAAGGGACATGGGTAGGCGTCGCGGCAGGAATAATATTTTTATGTTATTTTTTGATACATAAAAAATTGACCATTATATCTATCGCAGTTATTGCTATGGCATTATGCATAATTCCGCAAACACAGAAAATTCTTTTGCCCTATATTACATTCTCAGACCAGGCAGGGCAAAACAGGATTGCGCTTTGGAAAGGAAGCGTAAATTATTTAATTTCTTCGCCAAAAAATTTCTTTTTCGGCGCGGGCATATTTGGTTTTTCAGAAGTTCAGGAAAAATTTCGTGACCCGAAAAAAATTGAGCCGCTCATCTATCCCCATAATATATTTTTGAATTTTTGGATGGAGACCGGCCTTCTCGGCCTTCTCGCTATGTGCTGGATACTATTTCATTTTTTTAAAACAGGATATGCAAGCTATAAGCTATCAGCTATAAGCTATCAGCTCATAATAATGTCTGCCATGGTAACCATCCTCATCCACGGTCTCATTGATGTTCCGTATTTTAAAAATGATCTCTCTATTCTTTTCTGGACAATCATCGCCCTTGGGTATTTATAAAAAAACTTACGAGAAATATAAAAAGAGGTTTAAACCTCTTTTTATATTGTATATATACAAGAAATGCAAAATGATTATGTCGCTCCCGTTGCTGTGATCAATTGGTTGATCACAAATGTTGCGATTGCAAAAGATGTAAATATGACTGCTAAACCAACGATACCTGCGATAATCATCTTTTTTGCTTCCTCTATTTGGTCTTCGTTTCCACTAGCTGTCATCCATTTAAAGCCGCCCCAAAGAATAATAAGAACCGCAACTATTGACAAGAATCCCAATATGACGTTGATTATGGTGAAAATAATTGTTCTTAAATCTCTTGTTCCAAATCCCATTGATTGAGCATAACCAAAACCGTTTTGTATGTCTGTCGTTATGGCAAATGCCGGCAATGCTGAAAAAAGACCTCCTAATGCTGCGACTCCTGCTGCTATTTTTTTCATTGTTTCTCACCCCCTTTCATTTTTGATTATTTATATTATACAGTATCTTAAAAATTTACAAAAGTGTATAACTATGTTAGAATAATTGTACCAAATATTATGAATAAATATAAAAAAAATTTATTTTATCTCATGCCAAGTATTTGTCTATTATTGGTATTTTTTTTATCTATAAGCCTCTCCATATCCCCTGTTTTTGCGTGGACGTTCAACCCAAATAATATTATAAGCGATAATGAGCTCAAAGATTCAAGCGCATTATCCGTGACTGCCATACAAAAATTTTTAGAGCGTGAAAATAGCGTTTTAGCGACATATAGCGCTCCTGTAAATAACCAAATGAAATCGGCCTCAGAAATAATATGGGAAATCGGAAAAAATAATAATATTTCTCAAAAATTTCTTTTAACAACTTTGGAAAAAGAAAAAGGGCTTATCCAAAAAACCACAGCTTCGCAAAAAGATTTTGATTGGGCAACGGGATATTCCTGCTTTAATGGAAAATGTAATGATAAATATAAAGGTTTTTTTGACCAAGTAGAATCAACCGCGATTACACAAAATATATATTTTGATAAAGCCCAACAATTTACATTTCAAAAAAGCGTCTTATCAAAGACAACCGACGGATATATGATTTTACCAAAAAACCAAGCTACGGCAAACCTTTATGTCTATACACCCTATATCGGATACGCGCCGGACTATGGCTACACAAACATTGAATCCGGAGCCGGAAGATTCGGGGCAAATTATCTTTTCTGGCAGATATGGACCCGATATTTTTCCGATAAAAAAATTCCAAATGATTTCTTGATAAAAAACAACACGGATTACTGGCGAATTGAAAATGGGGAAAAAAGAAAATTCGCTGCACGGGAAATTTATCTGAAAGATTATAAAGATGAAGATGCTATTTTCGTAACTGTAAAAATTCTTGACGCCTATGATAACGGCCCGATAATATATTTTTCCAATAATTCGCTTGTGCGATCTGGTTCAAGCAATCAGGCATTCCTATTGATGGGCAACGTAAAACGCCCGCTGGTTGATTCCTCTGCTCTGGCGGCTTTGAGCGATCTCAAAATGGCAATTTCTACCATTGATGATGTACCGCTAGTAGAAAATGAAAAATTAGAAAGCTATATATTGGGAAATCCGATCACAGCTCAAACAACCTACCCGCACGGGAAGCTCTTCCGCGACGAAACGGGAAATATGTATCTTGTGCAAGACACTATGAAATATCCTGTGAGCCCGATCATAGCTCAAATCAATTTTCCTGCAAAAGAAATTCAGCTGCTTTCAATTACTGAGCTTGAAAAATATATCACAGGATCAGCAGTTCCGATCAAGGACGGGGCAATAATAAAAAATTCAAAAGGCGAGCTTTATGTTATTTCAGATAAAGAAAAAATAAAAATAAAAGATACTTCGGTATTTATAAAAATTTTTGGCGAACCGAAATATGCGTCAGCCATAACAGTTCCTGACGAGATAATCAATGTGCATGAAAGCGGGCTTAATATTGCGTATATTGACGACTCGTTGCAAGATTCAAATACGTCGCCGGGAACAATACGTCCGACCTATTTGGCATCGCTTGAAGGTGTAAGCCCCGAAAGCCTTGTTTTATTTTATGGCGCGTCAACAAATGTAACCATAACAATTCGCAACAACGGATCGGCGCTTTGGAAATCAAGCGACATATGGCTTGAAACGCAAAACGATCCCGCACGGCACACATTTATTGAATCGCAAGTGGCAAGCGGAGAAATTGCAACGTTTACCTTACCTATCCAATCACCGCAAACCGCAGGGCTCACTCCCATAGGATTCAGCCTCTATCGCAATAATTCAGGATCAGCGGAAAATATATTATCATTCGGAAGATTTGTCATAGTCCAATACGCGGACTCGGCAAAAATCATTTCGCATAATATTCCCGTGGCTGTAAGAAATATCTGGAAACCGATTTCCGTAATAGTAAAAATTAAAAATAATTCCACCTCAACTCCGTGGCTTTCCAGAAAAACAGCGCTTGAATTGTACGATGGAAGCGGCAAGGCGTCGCCATTTTATGATCCAAATGACTGGGTAAGAAAAGAAGTTGTCTCGGTTCCCTTAAACAAAACAACAATCAAGCCGGGCGAAACAGCAGAATTCAAATTTACGCTCAATGCTAAAGGATTAAAGCCGGGAGTCTATACATTAAAATTCAAGCTTAATTTATTAGATAAGAATAAAGAAGTTGTTTTGGATAATTCTAAAGAATGGACACGGACGATTAGGGTGGATAAATAGATAATAAGCTGAAAATTAAATCAGTAAAATTCAAGTCCGATAATTAACCTAATTTCTAATTGCTCTAATTGATCTAAAAAATATCCAATTCCCAAAATCCGAAGATAGTTGGTCATTAAATATTTTAGGCATTGGGGCTTGTTTAGGTCAATTAGGTTAATTAGATCAATTAGAAATTTTAATCATTCAATAGGATCAACTGTCACTCTCTCTCAACTGGAGTCTTCCGAAAGAGACTCCGGTTTAATACATATTGGATTATTATGCAAACGAGAATGGAAAAATTTACAATACTGTTTCCCAACGCCCCGGCATACCGCATGAAACAAATGGAAAGCTCGGCATTCCGCCCCGAGTGGACAAGCTGGAACGATGCAAGCATATTCCCAAAAGATATGCGAGAGGCTTTGGAAAAAAATATTCCATGGTTGTCTTATAAAAAAACCCAAATACTTGAAAGTAAAAGCCGTGATTCGTATAAAGCTTTATTGAAACTTCTTGATGGCGACATGATTGAAACCGTGCTTATGGCAAATACAAAAGGATTGTGGACCATATGCGTATCGTCGCAGGTGGGATGCCCCATGGGTTGCCTGTTTTGCGCAACCGGAAAAATGGGACTCAAGAGAAACCTTTCTTCGGACGAGATAATCGACCAATACCGTTTTTGGGCAATTTTTTTACAAGAAAAAAAATTAGAGGGCGCCATTACCAATATCGTTGTTATGGGAATGGGCGAGCCTTTATTAAATTATAAAAATGTAAAAGAAGCAATGAGTTCAATCCTTCATAATACTGAAATCGGGCAAACCCATATTTCTATTTCCACTATTGGGGTGCCCGCAGCCCTTGAAATGATTCTTGAAGACAAGCATTGGCCAAATATCTTAATAGCCATATCGCTTCACAGCGCGGATGGCGCCATACGAAAAAAAATAATCCCCTCATCAAGCGATGATTCGCTTGAACAAATCGCGCAGTGGTCAAAAAAGTATATTAAAAAATTCGGCAACCGCAGCCACTTTCTTATGTATGAATATATTATGCTCAAAGGTATCAATGATAGTATCGCGGACGCAAAAAAACTCGTGAAATTCGTAACTACCACGGGAAATATTAAAGTAAATCTTATCCCTTACAACCGAACCGGATCAGAATTTGAATCAAGCTCCGACGAAACCATTGATGCGTTTTTTCAATATCTCAAAAAACATCGGGTTATGGTAACCGTGAGAAAATCTCTTGGTAACGACATATCCGCCGCCTGCGGACAATTGGCAACAAAAAAATAATAAAAATCAATTGAATTTGAAATAAATTTGTGCAATTAAAAAAATAGCCATGGTTGGCTATTTTTTCTTTCCCGCGACCACAGAGTTTAGTCCAAAAATAAATCGTTTGGAATATATTATTTTAAATCCGTTTTCCTCTAATAATGATACCGCTTGCATCAAAGAAAAATACTGCTCATGACAATCAATTTCATTTTTATTAATAAGGCCGATACGTGATAATATATGAAGAATAGGATGAGCATATGGAGATGGGGTGGAAAGTATTACTTCGCCCCCGGACGCCAACAAGGAAAAACAATCTTTAATAAATTTTATCGGGTCGTCAATGTGTTCAATAACAGCAAGCCCCACGACAGTATCAAATTTCTTTCCTAAAAAAATTTGAGCAATATTATTTATATCGCCTTTGACGAATGTGATATTGCGTATTGAGCACTGAATAATATTCGTATCTAAGCCGGTGTAACTTTTCATTGATTCTGCAAATTTCCATCCTATATATCCTTGACGTCCGCACCCGACATCAAGCACATTCTTTAAACCAAAACTTTGAAAATATTTTTGCGCGGCGCGGATTCGTATGAACCGGAGAAAGCAATCAAGCGGGCCGAAATGCATATCATGCAAAAAATACCAGAATATGAGATACAGCGCCCACAAGCCGTCTTTCGTTTTAATTTTTTTTCCCTGTTTGAAGCCGCGCGGATTATATGTTATTGAGACCTCCGAAATCGGAACTTTCAATTTCATGATCTTTAATGTTGTTTCCATCTCCACGCCGAATCCCTTTTCATGAATATCTATAAAACACAATAGATTCCTTTCTATGAGCTTATAGCATGTTTCCGGATCGGTTGTTTTTTGCCTGAATAAAACGTTAATAATAATCGTAAGAAGCATTGATCCCCAATAAAAATGAGGATATAAATATGTATTTTTAATATCTTTATTCCTTGATCCAAATGCAACAAGCGCATTATTTTTTTCTGCGCATTCAATGAGGCGGATTATATCGTGCGGATTATATTCAAGATCCGCATCATGAACGATCACATAATCACCCGACGCCTTATTCAGCCCGGTTCGTATAGCCGCACCCTTTCCATAGTTTTTTTCATGAAACAATAGTATAAACTCGGGCTGTGCGTGCGATAATTTTTCTAAAAATTCCCGCGTGCCATCAGTTGATCCGTCGTCAACAATAATCACTTCTCTTTCTCTTTGAAAATCAACGCTGAACAATATTTGTAAGGCTTTTTCAATGGTTGCAATTTCGTTATAACATGGAACAATCACCGTAATTTTCTGAATTTTCATAAATTGTAAATTTTTTCTTGCCGTTGTCTTGGGCTGTCCGAGAATAAAATCTCTGTAGGGGCGGATCCTTGTGGCCGCCCGATAATATAGAGGAGTTTTGGGCAGGCACAAGACCTGCCCCTACATTATATAAATCATCGGATAGTTTAAAAAAAATGTAAATATAATTTCTAAACGTTTACGGCTGAAGAATATCTTCTGTTCTCCCGTTAATACTTATGACAACGTCGCCAACAGTTGAAAATTGTTTCAATGTCTCAATAATTTGCGAGGCAATCGCAGCGACACGACACGACCCGCCAACCTGAAATTCCAAGGTTTCATCAAAGTCAGCTTTGGCAACGCCATCCACATCGGATATGCTAACGCTTTGGAGCTTCACGCCGGAATTTATAGAAGAAAAATATCCTTGCGCTTTTTCCGCTTCTGTGGGACCTTTCAACAATTCTTCCAATGCGGCTTTTGCCGTACCCGGAGTTTTGAGTATAGTTCGTTCAACTGAAAAAACTTTTGTACAATCCATGGCGCCCGGATTTAACGTATTGCTCCCAAAATATACCAATATCTTGTCAGTTAACGGTTTTTTAAATTTCACGGGAATTGTAACCATATCAATCTTGGTGCGGGCGGCAGAATTGAATATTGTTATAGAACCCGTATCCGTCTTCGGTTCTATATAAGTAGTTTCCACTTCAAACGGCCCATATTGCCCCATATCGGGGCTTTGGGCATATAATCCTCCTTCGGCAAGCACGCTTCCATTGCCATCTTGTATCTGATAATTCAATTGGTTTTCAAAAACCCGAGCCTGCCCGCTGATAATAACCGGCTGGCCTATTTCATCATTATCTTTTGGCGTTTCTACAATAATATTGGCCTTAATGCTTGACGCATTAATATTTGCATTATTTATGTTCACAACCTCATTTTTTTTGCACGCAATTGTAAAAAAGATTAACGATGCCATGACAATAAAAATTGATATTTTTTTGTTCATAATAAAATAAAATTATAAAATTTAAAATCGGCGGGGGGAGGAATCCCTGCCCGAGAACAGTGAGCCTTGGACACAGAACTTAATTTTAATAAAACCAAATCGGAGGAGGTGGGATTCGAACCCACGGTGCCATTGCTGGCACACCGCTTTTCGAGAGCGGCCCGTTACAACCACTTCGGTACTCCTCCACAATTTTAGTGAGTTTATTCACATTTAAACTAACATGTTTTCACCATTTTTTCAAATTGTGATACAATATACATAATACCAATATACGAATATCCGATATTCGCAGCTATTCGTATCATTCGCATGCATTAGTATATTAGCATTACATTTTATGAAAATTCGAAAACTCGTCATACCGGCCGCAGGCCTTGGAACCCGGTTTTTGCCGGCGACCAAAGCGCAGCCAAAAGAAATGCTTCCCATAGTGGATAAACCCATTATCCAATATATTATAGAAGATGCGGTAAAGGCAGGAATAGAAGATATTATTATAGTTACGGGAAAAACAAAAAGGGCGATTGAAGATCATTTTGACCAAGATGAATATTTAGAAAAATGGTTGCGCGAAAATGGCAAAGATGAGTATGCAAATAGCATCCAAAAAATTTCCAAGCTTGCTAACTTTATATATATAAGACAAAAGGGGCCATACGGCAACGGCACCCCCGTTCTCAATGCAAGACCGGCCATTGGAAACGAACCCTTTGCCGTTGTATGGGGAGATGATGTTTGGAACTGCCCGAATGTCCCTCAGATAGGACAGCTTATGGAAGCTTTTAAAAAATACGAAACTCCGATAATTACAGCCCTTAAAACAAATGACGAGGGCACAAAAAAGTATGGAATTATTGATGGAGAAAAAATTGATAAAAATATTTATAAAGTCAAAAATATTACCGAAAAGCCCGGTCCGGACAAAACAACGTCGCGTTTGGCGTCTTTTGGAGGATATATCTTCACTCCTGATATATTTGAAGCTTTGGATAATACGAAAGTTGGCAAAGGAAACGAGCTTTGGCTCGTGGATGCCATTGCACTGCTATTACACAAACTCCCGATTTACGCTACAATGATAGAAGGATCATACTACGACCTTGGATCCAAACTTAGCTGGCTTAAAGCAAATGTGGAATTCGGGTTACGGGATAAAGAGATAGGAAAAGATTTTAAAAATTTCCTGAAAAAAATAAAATTATGATACCAATATACGAATGGTACGAATAATTATGAAATTAAAATCAAAAATACAACTCACATTCATTATATCCATACTTCTTTTTACTATCGTAGGCTGCCGATGCACGCTTCTTCCGTCAGCCGAAGAAAAACAAAAACTCCAGCCCATATCGCTTCGCTATTGGAGGGTTTGGGATTCTCCCTCGAACTTTAGCGGCATACTATCTGCGTACAGCGCAGTTCACCCAAACATATCCATTTCTATGCAGATATTACGGTATGAAGAATTTGAAAGAAAGCTATTAGAGGCATACGCCGACCAAAAACCGCCTGACATCATCTCGTTTCACTACGCATGGCTTCCGAAATATGTTGATAAAAAATATATCACGCCCTTACCGAGTAAAATTTCCATGGCATTTCAATACAAGCAAACCACCATGGGGATAAAAGAAGAGACTATTATTGAGCTGAAAAATACCCCCATTCCTACGCTTACGCAGCTCAAAAATGATTTTATTGAAACTGTTTCAAACGATGTTGTCATTGATAATAAAATCTATGGCCTTCCTCTCAGCTTGGATACGATGGTGCTTTATTATAATAGAGATCTTTTAGATAAGGCGCGCATACCCGTTCCTCCAACAAACTGGGAAGAATTCCAGACAGCAGTAAAAAAAATAACTGCATTAAATGAAAAGGGCGGAATAGAAATCGCCGGAGCCGCGCTTGGATCCGCGGACAATATTTTACGCAGCCCTGATATTCTAATGCTTCTTATGAAACAAAGCGGAGCATCAATAATTCAAAATGGCAGTGTACAATTCACATCCAGCAAACGCGCCGGATACAATCCGGGGCTTGTTGCCTTGCAATTCTATACTGATTTTTCCAATCCGCAAAAAGAAGTGTATTCATGGAACAATGAAATGCCGGATTCCTTACGCGCGTTTGCTGATAAAAAACTTGCTTTCTATTTCGGGTATTCGTATGATCTTCCTTCTATTATTTCTTTCAGCCGAAATACCTTGAATTTAGGAATAACAAAAATGCCACAGTTGCAACAAGGCGAGCCTGAAGCAAACATTGCGAATTATTGGGTGGAAACAGTTTCCTCAAGATCCAAGCATATAAACGAAGCATGGGATTTTATACTTTTTGAAACATCAAAAAAACAGGTTGAAAGCTACCTTACAAGCGCCAAAAAGCCGACTGCTCTTCGCGCGCTTGTTGATACACAGCTTAAGGATGAAAAAATGAATATTTTCGCATCACAGCTTTTAACATCGCAAAGCTGGTACCGGGGAAAAGACATCAATGCCGCGGAAGAAATAATAAAAGATATGATAAATAATGTTAATGCAGGGCAAGATCCTGCGCAAAGCCTGAATATGGCGGCGCAACGCATACAACAGACCATTAATTAAAATTTCTAATTCCTAATTTCTAATTAACCTAAAAAATACCTAATACATAAATGTCTATCATGCCTTCCGAAAAGGCAGTGAGCTGGCTTCTAAAATATTTTAGTTATTCTGTCATTGGGATTTTATTAGAAATTAGGTTAATTAGGTCAATTAGAAATTAATATAAACTTTTCCAAATTTAAATCTATCCACTACCATGTCTCATCTCCAAAAAACTTTGCTCATCACCCTCCTCCTACTTATAATACTCTTTTCCATGCCACATGGTGTATATGCTAGCTGGGTTACGGAAGTTTTGAAAAACCAAGAGCTTATTCCCGCAGGTTGCACGTCCGGAAGGCAGGAAAGGGGTCAGTGTGGCGTCCCTGAAATAATGCAGCTGCTTTTTAATATTACACAACTAATGCTTGGAGTTATGGGATCAGCCGCACTTTTAATGTTCACGTATGGAGGATTTTTATGGATAATTTCCGCAGGCAAAAGCCAGCAGGTGGAAAAAGCAAAGGGAATACTTCTCAATTCCATTTATGGCATAATAATTATTTTGTGCGCGTGGATTTTTGTAAATTTTATTGTATTTGCATTAAGCGGAGGCACTCTTGAAGGAATCGGACAAATTTTCGGACAACCATGGACAAATATTAATCAAGTAATTAAATAAAATATTTAATTTTATTATAAATTTGCTTGTGGATAAGAATTTGCACAAAACACCAAAAATTTAGTATAATATAAATATAATGCGAATATACAAATGTGTACAAATGATACTAATATATACAAATTAGTATTAATTCGTATAATTCGTATTCATTAGTATATT
>LBUD01000032.1 GCA_000992395.1 Parcubacteria group bacterium GW2011_GWA2_38_13
ATTATAACATAAAAGCATAATTCATAACAACCTCTTTTTTGTTAATAACTCAAAGGGGGCAGGAGAAAATATGGATACATTTTTATTGGTTATTTTCGGGGTGGTCGCGCTTGCCATTGTATGGCTCATTTTTGTCTATAATGGCTTGATTACCTTTCGTAACCGCACGCAGGAAGCGTGGTCGGATATTGACGTACAATTAAAACGCAGGTACGATCTTATCCCAAATCTCGTTGAAACTGTAAAAGGATATGCCGGGCACGAAAAACAGCTGTTTGAAAACGTGACAAAAGCAAGAAGCCAGGCCATGCAGGCGCAGGGCGTGGAGGCAAAAGCAAAAGCGGAAAATACGCTTACGGACACATTGAAATCATTATTCGCGGTTGCGGAAAATTATCCGACATTAAGGGCTTCAGAAAATTTTGCCAAATTGCAGGACGAACTTTCGGATACGGAAAATAAAATACAGGCATCACGAAGATTTTACAATGGCAATGCGCGCGACTTCAATATTAAAATTGAAGTATTCCCGAATAATTTGATTGCGGCGCCGATGGGTTTCAAAAAATTTGAATTCTTTGAAATCGCTGAGGGCGAAAAAGCGCCAGTGAAGGTGAGTTTTTAAAAAAAGTTAAAAATTCAAAGTGCAAAGTGCAAAGTTACAGTTTAAAGTCCAAAGTTTATTTGTTTTCACAACTTTTAATTGATAACTGCGACTTTTAACTTTTAATTTTGAACTTTGAACTGACTATGTATTCCCAAATAGATTCCAACAAACGAAAAACTACTCTTTTGATAGTGATTTTTATCGCCGTGGTGATGCTTGCCGGATGGGCTTTTTCTGTTTATTCCAAATCAGGATATGGCTCTCTTGCAATTGCCGCGATTATTTCAACCGGTATGTCGCTTTTCGGATTTTACCAAGGCGATAAGCTCGCGCTATTTACCGCAGGGGCAAAGCCTTTGGCACAAGGAGAGAATCCTTATGTATCCCGAATGGTAGAAAATCTGTGTATTACCTCAGGAATTCCAATGCCGAAAATCTATATTATGCCAGATCCGGCCATAAACGCATTTGCAACCGGCAGGGATCCAGAGCATGCGTCTATCGCAGTGACCCTGGGGGCAATAGAAAAATTAGAAAACGAAGAGCTTGAAGGGGTGCTCGCGCATGAATTATCCCATATAAAAAATTACGACATCCGGCTCATGATGATTGTGATTGTGCTTGTGGGAATCTTGTCGCTTTTGGGAGACTGGTTTTTACGCTTCAGATTCGGTGGAAGAGGCGGGCGCGATAAGGCCGGCGGACAGATTGGAACAATTTTACTTATTGCCGGCATCGTGCTTCTTATTCTCTCCCCTATTATCGGAAGGCTTATACAGTTTGCCATTTCAAGAAAACGCGAATACCTCGCGGACGCATCAAGCGCGCTTTTGACGCGATATCCCGAAGGGCTGGCGCGGGCGCTGGAAAAAATAAAAATGGAAAATATTCCTCTTGACCACGCGAACAACGCGACCGCTCATTTATATATCGCCAATCCGTTCGGCGGGGCAAAACATCTGGCGTCAAAACTTTTTTCAACCCATCCGCCCATTGATGACAGAATTGCTGAGCTTAGAAAAATGGCATAATATAATAATGTAAAAATAAAAAATCAAAATGCAAAATGACAGTGTAAAATTTAAAAATGAATTTAAGAAAAGGTTGTATAATTGGGTTTTGCGTTTAATAAAATTTATCGGTAGCCTGCCAAAAGATATTGTTTGTGAAATCATGGGAAAACAGCTTTTACGAAGCGCCACAAGTATTCTGGCAAATTATATTGAAGCGAATTCAGCCTCTTCCAAGAAAGACTTTATCAATTTTTTCACCCATGCCTTAAAATCTGCCAATGAATCAAAGGTTTGGCTTGCATTATTAAGAGATGTTGGAAAGGGGAATAAACAAGAATTATCTTGGTTATTGCAAGAACTTATAGAAGTATCTAACATCATTGCGTCAAGTATACTAACATTAAAAGGAAAGAGATAATTTTAGCATTTTTTAATTGTCATTTTTCATTTTGATATTTGCATTTTGATTTTTTCTATGAATGTTTTTGAAAAATTTACCGAGCATTCAAAAAAGGCGCTTGAAACCGCCTATTTTATTGCCGCGCGCAATAAAAAATCTTTCATCACCCCAAAGCACATACTCCAGGCAATCGCGAATGAAAAAGGAAGTATCGGCCATGAAATTTTAGAACGCATACATTTTCAAACAATTTCCATAACAAAAAAATTTCCGAAATCAAGCGCTAGCAAAAATTTAAAAAAAATTTCTTTCTCGCCCGAAGCAATCAAGATAATAGAAAAAGCGGCGGTGCTTGCCAACGCGCATATGCATCCGTATATCGGAACCGAGCATCTTTTGTATGGCGTTTTAAGCCAAAGCAATGATTCTATAGCAAAAATTTTTAATAAAAAAAAGGTTGATATAAAAGAAATAAAAAATCGTTTGCAACTGATCTTCAAAAGCACTTCAAAATTTCCGCAAATTTCAAATCTTATTTCTAGCGCGCAGCCGGGCAGAATGGATGAGTTCGGGTTTATGGATCAGGTACTGGACACCCAGAAAAAATCCATTCTGGAAATTTTTGCAATAAATTTAAGCGATCCCAAAAACCAAAAAAATATTGATCCCGTTATCGGCAGAGAAAACGAATTAGAGCGAATTATCCAGATTCTTTCGCGCAGGACAAAAAATAATCCGCTGCTTTTGGGCGACCCCGGAGTGGGAAAAACCGCCATCATAGAAGGCCTTGCGAAAAAAATATTGCTCGGCGATGTGCCGCATATACTTTTACGGAAAAAAATCTTTATGCTTGATTTGGGGCTTTTAGTCGCCGGATCAAGCTTTCGCGGAGAATTTGAACAA
The DNA here is from genome assembly GCA_000992395.1 of Parcubacteria group bacterium GW2011_GWA2_38_13. Lineage (GTDB taxonomy): Bacteria > Patescibacteriota > Patescibacteriia > Buchananbacterales > GWA2-38-13 > GWA2-38-13. Next base: position 2,924 of record LBUD01000032.1, read on the forward strand.
AGACTCAAACAGATTCTTGCGGAAATAAAACGCGATCCCGATATTATTCTTTTTATAGATGAAATCCATAATATCGTGGGCGCGGGATCCGCCATGGGCGCGATGGATGCGGCAAATATTCTCAAACCGTCGCTTGCGCGCGGAGAAATCCGCTGTATCGGCGCCACCACGACGGAGGAATTTAAAAAACATATTGAAAACGACGCCGCGTTTGAAAGAAGATTCCAGGTCATCTATATCGCGGAGCCAAGCATTGAAAAATCCATTGAAATATTGCAGGGCATAAAAGGAAATTATGAAAAATTCCACGGGGTCGCCATAACCGATTTGGCCATACGCGCGGCGGTCAATTTATCCGAGCGCTACATACAGGAAAAATTTCTGCCGGATAAAGCCATTGATCTCATAGACGAAGCGGCAAGCGCCATTAAAATAAAAAAACAGGCGAATGCGCTTGAGCTTGATTGCGCGAATCTTGAAAAAGAATTTAATAATATTTCCGAGCAAAAAAAACAAGCTGTTATGCGCGAAGAATATGAAAAAGCCATAGGTTTGCGTGAAAAAGAGGACGAGCTTGTTTTAAAAATTTCAGCAATAAGAAATAAAATCGGAACGGAAAATGAAAAAATTGCCGGGGAAATAACCGAAAACGATATTAAAAAAATTATTTCTAAAATCACCCGCCTCTCTACGGATGAACTTGATATTGAAGGCAGATCAAGGCTTATCTCGCTTGAACAAAAATTATCAGAAAAAATAATCGGCCAAAGCGCTGCCATACAAACCCTTACGCAACATTTGAAAAAAGCTTGGGTGGGAATTTCCGATGCTCAGCGGCCCATTGGTTCTTTCATATTTTTAGGCCCGTCCGGAGTTGGGAAAACCGAGCTTGCCAAAACGCTTGCGGCCGCGCTTTTCCTTGATTCCCAATCGCTTGTCAGAATTGATATGTCGGAATATGGCGAGAGCTTTAATATTTCAAAACTCATCGGATCCCCCGCCGGATATATCGGATATAAAGACATGAATAATTTATGCGATCGCGTAAAAAAACATCCGCATTCTATTGTCCTGTTTGACGAAATAGAAAAAGCACATCCACAAATATTTCATATACTGCTTCAAATACTTGAAGACGGACATCTTACGGATGCCAGCGGAAAAAAGGTGAATTTCAAAAATACCATTATCATCATGACATCAAATATCGGATCCGAGGAATTCAAAAAAACCACCACCTTAGGCTTTGCTGATGCGAGCGTATTGACGGCGCAACTTGGATCCTTTGAAGATGCGAAAAAAAATGTCTTGGAAAAACTTACAAAATTTTTCAAAATTGAATTTCTCAATAGAATTGATAAAACCATTGTCTTTGAGCCATTGAATGCGGATACAATAGAAAAAATAATAAAAATACAAATACTGGAGCTAGAAAAAAAGCTTGCGGAAAAAAATATCACTCTTACCTATAACACATCTGTTATAAAATTTTTAGCAAAAATAAGCTATTCTCCGCATATTGGAGCGCGCGCTATACGAAAAAATATTTCTGAATATATTGAAAATTCTATTGCGGAAAAAATTCTTTCCCAAGATACGCCCGCTAAGGTATTACATATTTCTGAAAAAAGTGGTAAAATAGTTATTAGTTAGCTTTTTAGCTGATTAGCTAATTAGGTATTATTTTCTAAAAAGCTAACGAGCTAAGTAGCTAATAAGCTTAACGTATGTCCAATCTCCAAAAAATTATCCTTATCATAGGATTTATTCTTGTGGTATTCGCTGTTGGTTTTCTCCTGTATATACTTTTCTTTAGGCCGTTTATTCCCACAGAAAACGCAAATAGTAATGTAAACGGAAATGCCGTCCTTCCTTTGGCAAATGGAAACGCGAATTTACGCATTATCACAAACGTAAACGGTGAGTTCCCTCTTGCGGGAAATATTAACGGAAACGAAAATATCAACAACGCGGGAATTGAAGCCGGCCAGCCAACGCCTACTCCGACACCGACGGTTGTTGTAACATCGCTTACCGAAAATATTGCCATAAATCCAACCCTTTCGCCGGACGGAAAATCTATTTATTATTACGATAGCCAAAATGACAAATTTTACACCGTGGGGGCTGACGGAAAACAAACGGTTTTCACGGATAAAGTTTTCCATGAAGTTGATCAGGTAACATGGTCTCCGAATAAAGACAAGGCGGTTTTGGAATATCCCGACGGCTCAAACATTGTTTATGATTTCAAGACGAAAACCCAAGTATCGCTTCCCGCGCATTGGGAAGATTTCGGATTCTCGCAGGACGGGGACAAAATTATTTCAAAAAACATCAGCATGAATGCGGAAAATAATTTTCTTATCATAACCGATTCCAGCGGAACGCAAACAAAAATTATCCAATCTCTTGGTAATAACGGCGACAAAGTCATACCCGCATGGTCTCCAAACAACCAAATGGTGGCTTTTTTTGTCGGAGATTCCGGCCTTGATCAGCAGGAAGTTTATTTTATCGGCCAAAACGATGAAAATTTCAAATCTATGATGGTGGAAGGATGGGGCTTCCAGGGACAATGGACTCCGCAAGGCGACAGGGTGCTGTATAGCGTGTACAGTACAGCAACACAAAACAAACCGGAGCTTTGGGTGGCGGACGCATCCGTGAATACCATAGGACGCAACCGCCAACGCATTGAGATCCAGACATGGGCGGACAAATGCACGTTTTATGACAATACCACGGTGTATTGCGCCGTTCCCAAAAGCCTTCAGGAAGGCGCGGGAATGTTGCAAAGCGAAATGGATACTTCAGCCGACTCTATTTATAAAATTAATCTAAGCACGGGCACAAAATACCAGATAGCGGTTCCCTCGCAGGACCACACAATGCAAAATCTTATGGTTTCAAATGATGGCAAAGAAATATATTTCACAGATAAATCCGACGGAAAATTATATAAAGTGCCCCTTCAATAGCTTTTTAGCTTATTGGCTAATGAGCTTGTTAGGATTTAAACTTCTCTGATTAATCTCTAACTAGCTAAAAAGCTAAGTAGCTAACTAGCTATTTTTATATGTCCAAACCTCAAACCACTTTTATCTGCTCCAATTGCGATGCGCAATTTCCGAAATGGCAGGGTCGTTGCGCGGAATGCGGAAAATGGGGAACGATTGAAGAAAGTTCAAAGTTCAAAGTTCAAAATTCAAAGTCGTCGCAACCACCGGCGAAAACTTTATCGCTTGACTCAATCGCGACGGAAAACATACAAAGGATGAAAACAGGGATGGACGAATTTGACCGGGTACTTGGCGGAGGGATAGTCCCCTCTTCTTTAGTCTTGGTTGGCGGCGAACCCGGCATCGGCAAATCCACGCTCATTCTTCAGGTCGCGGAAACAATACATAATTTAGTTCTCTATGTGTCCGGAGAAGAATCGGGATCGCAGATAAAAATGCGCCTTGGCAGACTCAACCTTTCTGGAAAAAATATACAATTTTTAGGTGAAACGCACCTTGAAACCATTTGCGCAACCCTTGAAGCCGTAAAACCAAAGCTTGCGATTATTGATTCTATCCAAACTATTTATTCAGATCAGGTGCCATCTGAGCCCGGTTCAATTGCGCAGGTAAGAACGGCAACAGTTAAATTATTAGAAGTTGCGAAAAAAACCGAGACAGCAATATTTATTATCGGACATATTACCAAGGAAGGCGTTGTCGCGGGACCAAAGACGCTGGAACATCTCGTTGACACGGTGGTATATCTTGAAGGAGAGCGGTACCATGAATATAGAATTTTACGAACCATAAAAAACCGTTTCGGATCAACAAGCGAAGTCGGCGTTTTTGAAATGACCGGCCTTGGAATGCAAGAGGTGAAAAATCCTTCGGCCATTTTTCTTATGGATAGAAAAAATCCAACTTCCGGATCCATTGTTACGCCGGCGCTTGAAGGATCAAGAATTTTTTTAGCGGAAGTGCAGGCGCTTGTCACAAAAACGAGCTTTGGTTATCCGCAGAGAAAATCGGTTGGCTTTGATTCAAACCGCCTTAATCTCCTGATTGCGGTTTTACAAAAACGAGCAGGGTTGCCTCTTGAAAGTTTTGATGTTCATATAAATATCGCCGGTGGCCTGAAAATCGCCGACCCCTCGCTTGATCTCGCGGTATGTCTTGCAATTATTTCCGCTTATAAAAATAAAATCATTGAAAATACAACTATTGCATTCGGCGAAGTCGGGCTGGGCGGAGAGGTCCGTGCCGTGAGCCAAGTTGAAAAACGCGTACAGGAAGCAAAAAAACTCGGATTTACAAAAATTTTTATGCCAACGGTAACTATGCATTTTTCCGAGCCGTGTGAAATTGTCCAAGTGAATACAGTGCAAGAAGCGATACAAAAAATAGCATCATTGTGATATGCTTAATTTATATGATATAATTCATATAATTACTACTAAATAATATAACCAAACAATATGCATAAAATTTTATCAGCGCTCCCGCAAAAATTTTTTTCTATTCTTGCGCTATCGCTGGGAAGTTTTATACTATTTTATTTTACCGCGCAAGCGCAAACCGAGGTGGTCGGTTTAGTGCGGCAGAATTGCACGGGCTACGCCAATTGCTACACCTCGCTTTCAGCATGGGAAACAGCATACGGCGGCGTTAGCTTTGGCGCTTGCGCGCAAGGAGATCTCGTGTGCGCCGGAAGAATTGCCGTGGCGCAAATAGACGGCGCGTGGACGAATGCCGATACCGTGGGAACAACTATTGACGGATGGACTACTGACGCGACTCACTATATACAAATCTCAACCACTCAAGCCGCCAGGCACTCCGGAAAATGGGATGATGGAAAATACAGGATTATTACTTCCCCGGGGATTACCGGTTCAGCAATAAGATTAAATGAAGCTAACGTAAAAATCAGCGGACTCCAGATCTTAGTGCAGGGGACGAGTAATTACGCATACGGCATTTATGTGCCTTCGGGTTCACACAATGTTACATTATCCGAAAATATTATTCAAAGCACCAATACGGGGGCATACGGGCATGGCGTTCTTGTTTCGCAGGGTTTGCAAAATTTCAGAATGTTGAATTCAATAATCTATAATTTCACGCAAGCGGGAATCGAGGGTGGCTATTCAAACAACACCGCGCCGGATTATGTTATCTACAACAATACTATTGCGCGCTCACTGAAATGTTATTTTCTGGGATATGGCAGCGGGGTATTATACAGAAACAATATTGCGCAAGACTGCGGTACTGGGTTTGACGGATCTGGTTTAAATTCTGATTATAATATTTCCGATCTTGCCGGTGATGCCCCCGGAACCCATTCAAAAAATTCAACTTCTGTTTTATTTGTAAACGAAACAAATGGCGATTATCATCTGTCATCATCTGACACCGTTGCCAAAGATGCTGGGACTGATTTATCCGCTAATTCATATCTTTCTTTCTCAACCGATATTGACGGACAAACAAGATCAGGCGTCTGGGATATTGGCGCAGATGAATACATCGGCGCTGCTCCGCCGTCCTGCACCGAGTCATGGACCTGTGCGGAGTGGAGCGCATGCTCCGGTTCAACACAAACTCGAACCTGCACTGACGCAAACGCGTGCGGCACCGTAACAAATAGACCGGCGCTTTCACAGTCATGTTCAACCACGGACACCCAAGCGCCGAGCGTGCCAACCAATCTTACAGCTACAGTCATATCATCTTCTCAAATCAATCTTTCCTGGACCGCGTCTACCGATAGCGTTGGCGTCACGGGGTATCGTATTTATAGAAATGGAACGCAAATCGGCACTTCAGCCGTCGCGAGTTATTCCAATACTGGACTGACGGCCGCCACCGCGTATTCATTTACCGTTGCCGCGTATGACGCCGCTGGCAATTCGTCAGCGCAGACGAACGCGGTTGGCGCCACAACCCAGCCGGCAAGCAGCACGCCTCCTCCGACTATTCAAACCCTGGTGTCATCCGTTGACGGCGGCACGCTGGGCATCCCGCGCTGGAAGATGTTCATGGATCCGGCCAACTCCAACCGGTTGTGGGCGCTGGTCGCGGATGACCATGACCAACTGCTGTTATCAAACGACGGCGGCGTCAGCTGGACCGGGTTTACCGACAGCGCCAGCCAGACCTACGCCTCCCGCTACGCCGGAGAAATCCGCGCGAATATAGATTACCACGCGTCGTTGGCCGGCGATTCCAGCGGCAATTTGTTCGTGGTGTACCCAACTTCCCCGAGCCCGTATGCCTTGTATTTCCGCCGCATTTCAGCTCCGGCCAATGCCAGTTCGCTGATTGGCAGCGAATGGTCAG
>LBUD01000033.1 GCA_000992395.1 Parcubacteria group bacterium GW2011_GWA2_38_13
AAAATGGCGTACAGATGATCTTGGTGGCTATGGACACCTCCATCTGAAACAAGCCCGATAAGATGAAGTGAGGAATTATTTTCTTTAACATGCTTTTCCATTTTAAGCATGGATTGGTTTGTAAAAAAATTTTTGCTTATTATGCTTTTATTGATTTTTGTAAGGCTTTGAAATAATGTTTTTCCGGAGCCGATGGTCATATGTCCCACCTCGGAATTTCCCATTTCACCCCAATTTAATCCAACAACTTCGCCCGATGCCTGTAGGGCAAGAGTTTGGTAATGTGATACCAAATAGTCAAAAAATGGTTTTTTTGCCTGAGCAATCGCATTACCTCGGGTCGGCTGTGTTATTCCCCAGCCATCCAGGATTACCAACATGCAAGGCGTGTTATCCCTTTTTTCCATATGAAAATTACTATTTTATTAAACTCACTCCGGTAATATCATCGGCCTTTGGTATATTGAATAATTCCAAAATCGTCGGAAGTACGTCGCAAAGAGATCCCACTCTTTTTTTTATAACATATTTTTTCTTTGATATGAGTATAAAGGGCACGGGATTCTTGGAGTGCTCGGGGATATGTTCATCGGTTTTCAGATTTATTTTATGTTCAGCATTTCCATGGTCGGCGGTGATAATTAATATCCCATTATTTTGTAAAACTTTTTTGTATATTCTGCCTATGCATGTATCCACAAATTCAATTGCTTTTATGGTTGCTTCAATGTTTCCTGTATGGCCAATCATATCCGGGCTTGAAAAATTTATTCCTATAAAATCATATTTAGGAATATTTTCCAGTACTTTTGTCGTGATTTTTCCAACGGACATCCTTGGCGTTTCTGCGTAGTTTTTTACATTTGGCGATTCGATTTTTATTCTTGTCTCATTTGCAACAGGATCCGCATATCCGCCATTGATAAAATATGTCATATGAGCATATTTTTCTGTTTCCGCGATATAAAGCTGTTTTTTTTCAATTAATAGCATGGGAAGAGTATCTTGAATAGGTTCAACCGGAAATGCCGTGGCTATGTGGCCGAGATCAGGACCAAAATTTGTCATTGCCACAAAGCAAATATTTTTTAAAACTTTTTTTCTTTTAAAGCTTCCGGCATTTAATTTTTCAAATTTTTCCTGAACGAACGGTTTGGCCAGCTGTCTTGCCCTGTCTGAGCGCAAATTAAAAAATATTATAGCATCATTATCGTTTATAGCTGAAATTGCTTTATGGTGGTTTGTCATTACATACGGTTCAATAAACTCATCTGTCTCACCCCTGTTATATGCTTGCGTGATTGCGGCCTGCGGGCTTTGCGCGCGTCTGCCAATTCCAAGTACGAGGGCGTTATATGCTTTTTCCGTGCATGACCAATTTTTTTTTCTATCCATCGCGTAGTATCTTCCGATAATTGTTGCGATTTTTTTCTGGCGCAATATTCTTTCCAGATGTTCTATTATTTTTAAAGCAGAGTGCGAGGGAGAATCCCTGCCATCGGTGAAAAGATGAAAATATATATTTTTTACATCATTAAATTTTGCAAGTGAAATAAGAGCAAGCAGGTGGTCGGGTTCTGAATGAGCGCTTTGTCCGCTTGAAACCAAACCCATAATATGCAGATTTGAATTATTTTTTTTAACATGGTTAATCGCGCTTATAAGCGCCGGATTTCTGAAAAATGATCCTTGTGAAATGGCTTTATTCACTCGTACCGCATCTTGTTCCATGATTCTGCCCGCGCCAATATTCATGTGTCCGGCCTCTGAATTGCCTGCCTGCTCAGGTGGAAGTCCAACGTATTTTCCCGATGTGTTAAGCTTGGTGTTGGGGTAATGCTTCATGAGATGGTCAATATAAGGTTTTCTTGCAAGCGCTATGGCGTTTCCACGGTTCATCTTTGATATTCCCCAGCCGTCCAAAATCAATAAAACCATCGGCCCGGAATTTATTTGTATTCTTTTATTTTCCATAATTTATTTCTTTGTCAATTTCCATAAGACGATTATATTTTGCGATTCTTTCACCGCGCGATAATGATCCAGCCTTAAGAAACTCGGCTCCGGATGCAACTGCCAAATCTGAAATAAAATCATCCATAGTCTCGCCTGATCTATGAGAGATTGCAACAATAAAATTATTTTCTTTTGCAAGCTGTATGGCATCAATTGTCTCGGAAACGCTTCCTATTTGATTAAGTTTTATTAATACGGCATTGGCTGATTTTTCGTCAATTCCTTTTTTTATTCTTTTGATATTGGTAACAAATAAATCATCCCCTATAAGATGCGCCTTATTACTCAGCTGTTCGGTTATTTTTTTCCAACCATCCCAATCATCTTCTGCTAAGCCGTCCTCTATTGAAATTATTGGAAATTTATTTAATAATTTGCTATACCATTTTATCATTTGATCTGATGTATTCTTTTTATTTTCGACCTTCATATCATAGATCGCGTTTGAATAAAAACCGCTTGAGGCTACATCAAGAGCCAAAGAAACGCTTTTAGAATCATACCCGGCAGATTGGATGGCTTGCATTATCCATTCAAGAGGCTCATCGTTACTTTGGGCTTTTGGTGCAAAACCGCCTTCATCACCCACGGTTGTTGCAAGTTTATTTTTCTTTAAAATGGTTTCAAGCGCATGAAAAATTTCAGATCCGCATCGTACTTGTTCGGATGCTAATTTCGCGCCGGGTACAATCATATATTCCTGAATATCTGTTGACCAATTGCTGTGCGCCCCGCCATTCACTATATTCATCATACATTGCGGCATTTTCCATCCGGAAGTGTTTGTAAAAAAATATTTTCTTATATATTCATAGAGTGTTAAATTTTCCAACTGAGCCAAAATTCTTGTATATGCCATGGATACGGAAAGTATCGCGTTTGCTCCCAAATTTGATTTGTTGTCTGTTCCGTCCAATTCAAACATTATTTCATCTAAATTTTTCAAGGAAATGATTTTTGAATTTCGCAATCTTTTCGCAATGATTTCATTGACATTTTTTACAGCTGTTATAACGCCCTTTCCTCCATACCTTTTTGGATCCTTGTCGCGTAATTCCAGGCTTTCATGAATGCCTGTTGAAGCGCCCGATGGTACGGATGCTTTTGCAAAATTCCCGTTTGATAATATGATCTTGGTTTCAAGAGTCGGGTTTCCGCGCGAATCTAATATTTCTCGCGCAATAATTGACTGAATGGTTATGTTTGAATCATTTTGTATCATAGTATTTCGTAAGATAAATTAATTTGTACGCTTATTTCCTGGCTTCCCGGCTCAATTTGCGGTAAAGACGCACTGTCGGCTGACGCTTCTTTCATTGCATAATTTCTATATATTTCCGGATTTAAAATGTCGTTATTTTCTGAAAATGATATGACGCGCCCGAGTTTGACTCCTGCCTCAGCGGCCAAGGCTTCGGCTTTTTCGCGGGCATTTTTAATCGCCTTAACTCGCGCAGATTGCTGTAAGATTTCAGGATTATCCATAGTAAAATTCAGACTGTTCACCTGATTTAAGCCAAGCGTTCCTATGAGTTCTAAAACATTTGGAATTTTATCAAAATTCCTTATTTTTACTGTCACATTTTGCGCAACTACATATCCTTTAAATATCTGGCTGTCATTTCGCCATTCATATTTTGGGTATACATTGTATTGTGTTGTGGCAATATCCTCTTTTAGAATTTCATTCTTTTTTAATTCTTCATAGAGTTGGTTCATTTTTTTTGTATTGTCTGCCTGCGCCTGGGCGACTGTTGAATTTTGGGTTTCAAGCCCAAGCGAAACCGTGGCGATATCGGGTATGGCAAGCGCTTTGCCAATTCCAGTGATTTCAATAGTATGAGGAAATTCTGATGATTTTCCTATATAATCATATTCTTTCCAACCGTTTCTTGCTAAAATAACAAGATAAATAATTAATACGCCAATACCAACGCCCATAACTATGTGAAGCCATTTTGGTTTTTGATTATAAGAGTTTTTGATGTCCATATAGGTATTTTTAATATTTAGGTTTTATTATTTTTTAGCAATAGCGGAACTATTGCCGGAAGCATGCCGAATTCCAAAAATTCCAGCATTGCTCCGCCACCGCTTGATAAAAAAATATTTTTATTCATTTTTTTATGCCCGATCATTTTCAATGAATCCCCTCCTCCGATTATTACATCAGCTCGCGATCGTAAAACCACTTCCATAATTTTTTTCGTTGCTTTTTGAAAATGACGATTTTCAACATAACCCATAGGGCCGTTCCAAATTATTGTTTTTGATTTTTTGATAATAGACGAAAATAATTCAATAGTATCGGGTCCAAGATCTAATATATATTCGTCATCAAGAACTTTTCCAACCGCTTTTGTTTTGGGCAACGCAAGCGAGTCTGGAGAATCCGAGGTGATAACGTCCAAAGGAATATGCAGTTTTGTAGATGTCAATTTAATTTCTTTTACTTTTTTTATCATTGATTCCTCAATAACCGATTTACCAATTGATACTCCTTTCGCTTTCAAGATCATATTTGCAAGGGCTCCTCCGACTAAAACAAAATCAGACACATCCATAAATTTTTTTATAAGTCCAAGTTTTGTTGAAATTTTCGCTCCTCCTATAATTGTTGCGAGAGGACGTTTTGGATTTTCCCATGATTTGCTTAATTGTTTTATTTCTTTTTCCATAAGAAGCCCCGCGTAACTTGGCAAAAATTTCGTTATTCCAACCATTGAGGCATGCTTTCTATGTGAATTGGAAAAAGCATCATTTACATACATATCACCAAGCCCTGCCAATTTTTGAGAAAAATCATCTGAATTTTTTTCTTCACGCGGATCAAATCTAAGATTTTCAAGAATAAAGATATCTCCGATTTTTGATTTTTTTATTTTATTTTCAATTTCATATCCGGTGCAGGAATCCAATTGTATAACTTTCTTTTTTAATAGATGTGTTAGCCTGTCGGCCAGCGGATTTAATCTCAGCGTTTCTACGACTTTCCCCTCAGGTCTTCCCCTGTGCGCCAAAATAACAGGAATTGATTTTTTCTTAAGAAGAAATTTTATAGTGGGAAGCGACATGCGGATTCTTGCGTCATCTTCTTCTCCAAGCGTATTATTTTTTCCCAAAGTTACATTATAATCAACTCGTATAAGTATTTTTTTTCCTTTTAAATTTTTTACGTATTGTATACTATTTATTTTCATAAAGTTTATCCGATCACCATACTATATAAAAAAATTCCTAAAACTATTCCAACCATATCAGATACAATGTCCTGAAATGATTGTATGGGGGTATTTTTTTGGCGTATTTGATCGTATATTTCTTTGATAATACCCAATGAATACGTTGCAATAAATGAAAAAACTAAATTTTTAGTAATAATGGCTACTACTGTGAATATTATAAAACTCGCAGCACCGTGTTTCACTTTATCTTTGTATGTCATCTTTTCAGTGTGAGCCCGGCAGCAGTTGCCATTTCAACCAGCCTCACGCTATATCCCCATTCATTATCATACCATGCCAGTATTTTTACTAAATTTCCTCCTACAACGCGTGTATAAGGCAAATCAACAATTGCGGAATATGGACACCCAATATAATCGGAAGATACAAGCGGCTCATCGGTTGCAAGCAGGATATTTTTATATAAAGGATGTTTTGCGACTTTTTTAAATTCATTATTTATTTCTTCAACGCTTGTATTTTTTTTCAATACGCACGTGATATCAGAAATGGATACGCACGGCGTGGGAACACGAATCGAAATGCCGTCAAAAAGATTTCTAAGACTTGGAACTACTTTTGCGGTTGCCTGCGCGGCGCCGGTTTTTGTGGGAATTATGTTTTGAGCAGCAGCTCGCGCGCGCCGTAAATCTTTATGCGGTCCGTCAACAAGATTTTGATCAGCGGTATAGGAATGAATGGTTGTCATCATCGCCTTCTCAATTCCAAAAGCGTTTTCAATAACCTGCATTACAGGTGAAATGCAATTTGTCGTGCAGGAAGCATTTGAAATTATATCATTGCATTTTTTTGATTGTAATATGCTTTCGGATATTTTTGTCCCAAAGACCAAAGTTTGGATATTTTCATCGCTTGCCGGAGCAGAAATAATTACTTTTTTTGCGCCTGCTCGTATATGGAGACCCGCTTTATCTGCGTCAGTAAAAAATCCTGTACATTCCAGCACCACATCAACCCCGAGTTTTTTCCATGGCAAGCGCGATGGATCTTTCTCGGCAAAAACAGGGTACTCTTTTTTATTCACCATCAATGCCTTGTCGATGCCCTTGACATCTTTTTCATAATTTCTATATACGGTATCGTGTTGTAATAAATGCGCGAGCGTCTTTGTATCCATAAGATCGTTTATAGCAACAATTTCTATGTTTTTTTTATCAAGAGCAATTTTAAATGCAGCCCGGCCGATTCTGCCAAAGCCATTTATAGCTATTTTTACCGCCATATGTTTGTGTATTATTTTTTTAATTTTCTTATTATATTATAGCGTATAATGAAAAATAAAAAAAGACCCAAAATTCAGAAATATTTGGGTCAATTTTATTATTGGGGATTTTTAAATGATATGGGAATTGTTGTACTATTGTATTGCATCGTATCACCTTCATTCACCTGGTATATTTTTAACACGCCCTTTTCATACACACCTTTTTTCAAATCAATATTTTTTTCAAAATAGGACGAGTCTGTCGGGACTGTCAGTCTGCCCTCCAAAATAGTTTTATTTTCCGTATTTGTTATCGTATAAAAAATATTTTTGTTATTGCTCTTGGAGTAACCGTTAATAATGAATTTTTGGCCCACAGCGTCATCGGATTTTGGTGAATTTACCATTATGTCAGGTATATCGTTTTTGGATTTATCAACAATGATTTCTACCCTGAATGTTTTTAGCGGCGTGTTTGTTTTAATGGCGTTTTCGTAGGAAAATAGCAATTCAAAATTTGTATTTTTTAAAATTTTTAATTTCCAACTATTCAATATTTCGCCCGGCTTTACCCTTGAATCGTTTTCTGATAGTATTTTATGTTCTTTCAAGCTAACGATTTCTTGTTGTATGGGGCTTCTAAATGACCATTGATTTTGGCTATTTTTTGTATCTACAAAATTTAATTCTAAAATATCTCCGGGTCTTGCGTATACAATTTGAAAATTTTTGTCAGTTATATTAATAGTTGTTCCTGATTCTTGTACCTCAACCGCCTTATTAATTCCCACATCAATTACTTTTTCGCCTTGAATTTTGCATGCGCTAAATCCGAATATTGCCAAAACAATAACAAAGAAAAAAATAATTTTTTTCATACAAAAATATTAAATTTGAAATCTTGTAAACGATAGAACCTCAAGGGGCTCATGTATATTCGATTTTGATTCAATAATTTTTTTTACAATAATTGCGTCATCTTTTATAAATTTTTGATTATACAGACACGCTTCTTCGTAATATTTTTGTATTTTTCCCAGTAATATTTTTTCTATTATTGCCTCAGGCTTTTTTTCATAATTAAGCTGTTCCCTATAAATTTCTTTTTCTTTTTCCAGCACCTCTGCGGGTACATCTTCGGGTTTTACATAATTCGGGTTTGCGGCGGCAATGTGCATGGCGATGTCATGGGCAAATTCCTCATCAACTGATCTGTTAAATTCCACTAAAACGCCGACTTTTTTATTGGCATGCAGATAACTTGATATGTATTTTCCCTGAATTTTTTTAAAATTTCCTAAAATAATGTTTTCCCCGATTTTTAAAACAAGATCTTTTTTAGTTTCTTCAAATTCTTTTTCAACATCTATATTTTCAAGCGCTTTTTTTACCATGCCGTCAACGTGCGCGATATATTCATTGTTGCGTGCCACAAAATCTGTTTCGCAATTCAATTGCACCATAACGCCGATAGTTTTATCGTCTGATACACCTATTCCAATAACGCCTTCTTTTGTAACTCTCTCAGCTTTTTTTGCAACCTTTGAAGCGCCTTTTTTCCTTAAGATTTCCATTGCTTTTTCAATATCATTTCCGCTTTCTTCAAGTGCTTGCTGGCAGTCATTGACTCCGGCGCCGGTAATTTTTCTCAACTCTAAAATTGTTTTGGTATCAATTGCCATATAGATAAATATTATTTTGGTTTGGTTTTAGAATTTTTATCGCTTGTTCCCTCTTTAATGGCTTCAGCGATGAGTTTTGTTATAAGTTCAATGGATTTTATACCATCATCATTTCCCGGTATAGGATAAGTGATTTTTTCAGGGTTGACATTGGAATCGCACAATGCGACAATAGGAATTTCTTTTTTCAAAGCTTCGTTCATTGCTGTTTTTTCCCTTTTCAAATCTACAATGTAAACCGCTTCCGGCAATTTTTTCAGATTTACAATACCTTTTACAAGCCCATGCAACTTTTTCATTTCTTTATCAAATTTCATTTGCTCATTTTTTGTGTACTTTTGAAAATCTCCGGATTCTTTTCCATTTTTTAACGTAGTATATCTTTTGATCACTCTGGATATTTCGGAAAAATTTGTAAACGTACCGCCAAGCCAGCGCTCGGTAATATATGGCATTCCAATTTCCAGCGCGTATTTTTCCAATATAGGCTGGGCTTGCTTCTTTGTTCCCAAAAATAAAATAGTGCCGCCATTCGCCACTATTTTTTTTACAAATTCCAAACTCTTTGAGAGCTTTTCTATTGTTGTCTCAACGTTTATTATATGTACCCCGTTTTTTTGGGTAAATAAATACGGCTTCATCCTTGGGTGCCAACGTGAAACTTGGTGCCCAAAATGCACGCCGTTTTTGAATAACTCTAAAACTGTAGGTAATTGTGGCATACGTGTTCTCCTTTTTTCTGTCCCCCTTAGGGGGACCCTCTACTGTTTTATGAATGAGCCCGCCGAATAATTTCGGGGGAGGATTCATCCATATTTGCCAAACAGTATGTGGTTTTAGTTGTTTAATGAATACATTGAATTATACCAAACGTGTAAAGTTTGTCAATAAAAATTTGACTTTTTCGCTAAAATAGTATAATGTATGACCCATAGGACATATTAGGACTTATATGTCTTATTAAGACGATCTTTGACAATTTAAAAATCTTGAGAAACCATGAAATAATGAAATTAATGAAATTTTAATCTGTTTGCTCGTTACCCATTACTGGTTACCAGTTACTTCAACCCAATGGAGGTTTTTCAATGTTCCAG
>LBUD01000034.1 GCA_000992395.1 Parcubacteria group bacterium GW2011_GWA2_38_13
AACAGGAATCACCATCTGAGGTGTCAAAAACTGAAGCAGCCTCACAACTGAAAGCGCAGAAACTTCAAAAAGAGATACAGACCTTAATTGCCGATCTGAAGGCAAAGGCAAAAATAAAATACTTCATGAATTATTAAATCCTTTAATTAAAGTTTCTTTTTCTGACTTTGTCATTTTTTTAATTTGATATTCTCTTTTTAAAACTTCACTAATTGTTTTTATTCTTTCAAAGTAAACTAGTTTGACCGGCTGTCTAGCCCTCGTATATTTGGATTTTGAATTTGAGTTATTATGCTCAACTACCCGCCTTTGAAGATCTTTTGTTTGTCCACAGTAAAGTGAGTTGTCAGAACATCTTAAAATATATACATAATACATAAGGTAATATATAGTATATGAAAAAAATCTTTGCTTTATTTTTAATTATCATCATTGTTGTTTTGGCCTCGATTTCGATTGGTTTCAAAAAAAATAACTTGATCGAAAAGATTGATAAAGCCGCGCTTTCAATTAAAGAAAAAAATAAGCCCGTTCCATTTTTTTCACCAATCGGGATTGAATATCTTCGATCTTTAGAAATATCTTCAGAAAAAGTCAAGATAGATGAGGAGTTACAAGATGGCAGTAACTATAAAAGATATATTGCCAGTTATAAGAGTGAAGGAAATATAGTATATGGTCTATTAACGATACCGGAAAGCGATATGCCTGAAGGGGGATACCCGGTGATTATCTTTAATCATGGCTATATCCCGCCCGCTCAATATCAGACGACTGAAGGCTATGTTGCATATATAGATTACTTAGCAAAAAATGGTTTTATTGTATTTAAAATAGATTTTCGGGGCAATGGTCGATCTAGTGGAGATGCCTCAGGATCATATTTTTCATCTGCTTACACAATCGACATCGTTAGCGCCTTAAAAAGCCTGCAAAAATATGAAAAAGTTAATCCAAAAAGAATTGGAGTATGGGGTCATAGCATGGCGGGAAATGCAATTTTAAGAGCGATGCTTGTAACTGATGAAATAAAAGCGGGTGTTATCTGGGCTGGCGCGGTATACAGCTATGAAGACTTTGTGAAATATAGAATAAGTGACAATAGTTATGTTCACAGGCCTTATGAAGTGAAAGTTGGAGAAGCTCAAAAAAACCGGGAAACGGCACCTGAAATACAGAAAATAAGATCAAATCCGGAGTTAATAAATTTTAACAGCGATTTTTGGAATGCCATTTCCTTAACTAAAAATATTAAATATTTAACAAGTCCGGTACAGATTAATCATTCTGCCGACGACCCGGTTATTAACATAGGTTACTCTCGAGATTTAGCAAAGGTATTAAAGGACAACTCAAAAGATTTTGAGTTTTATGAATATGAAGGAGGAGGACATAATATTATCTCCCCCTATTTTGAACAAGCGATGGAAAGAACCGTTAGTTTTTTTAAGAAGACCTTGTAGATTGCAAGACCTATTAATAGGTCTTGACAAAAGACCTATGGGTTGATAATATTATTTACATATGAATAGTATTTCCATTTCACAACTCAAAATTAATCCGTCTAAAGCTATAAGCGAAGCATTGGATTATCCGATTGCAGTTGAAAATCGCAATAAAATAGAGGGTTACTTATTAGGTAAAGACCTTTATGAAAAAATAGTTGCTTTTATAGAAGATAATATTGATAGAAAAGTTAATTGATCAAATTGCAATTGCTAGAAAAATAAGATTTTTAGCAAAAAACTTACCTATAAGTGAAGAAAAGCTCATTGGTTATAAAGATATTTTTCGTCTACGAGTTGGGAATTACAGAATTGTCTATAAAAAAACTTCACGAGAAATCTATATAGTATTAATTCACCATCGTAAAGATGTGTACAGAATAGCTCATAAACTCTTAGGGTAAAAAATAGTATTTTTTGCTTGATTTATTAAGGTTGCGGTTTTGAACTTAGACAATCTAATAATTAAATTAAATTGTAACTAGTATTTGACCTTTTAAGAATTGTTGTTAATTTCCACGCTCCATGTCTGCTATGTGCATTATTAAACAGTTCCTGGTTTGCTTTAGCAAGATCAACTTCTGATTTAATTCTTTCATTATTCGAAAACATTTCAACAATCCATCTTCTAAGTTTTAGATACAAAAAATCAAGGCTATCATAATCATCATTACCTTTACGTCCTCTTGTCCATTCATTTGCATCTGGATGGCGAGAGTTTAAAATAGTTTCTAATTTTCTCAGATAATTTTCATATCCTTCATCGAGATTAAAGGGTGGTTTGGCCTTTTTCCAGAGTGTAGGAATATCGTGCTTTGTATTTGTAATACTAATATTTTTTTTCTTGCAAGCACATTTAAGTATTAACTCTATTGCAAGTCCGGCATTTTCCTCAGCAGAAAATATCAAGTTATGAAGATACAGAAGTCTTGCTGAAAGGTAGTGATGATCAGCTTTAAAAAGCCAGTTAGCTTCTTCCGATTGTGAAATAGCAAGTAGGTTTTTCATAGACTACATATCGTTGGAAAAATCAATAAGTCTAAATAGATTCAAAATCTAATTTTATTTTTCAAACTTACACTATTTTTTACTTATTGCTGCAAAGGGTTATTTTAGTTCGAGTCCAGTCGTGTTGAGCGGGTCGGTCAGGACCCGTTTAATCCTTTTAATTTCTAAATCCATAAACATCAGTATGTCCAGGATCAGTTATTAATATTTTTCTTTTCAATACTTTAGTTTTAAATCCAAATTTTTTTAATAGAGAGTTAACTTCAATCACTGTGTTTTTACCGTTAACGTTATGACAAGATATGGCTATATGTTGAGTATTTTTCAGAATAAGGTTGGCTCCTTTTATGGCATTTATTTCTGCTCCTTCGATATTCATTTTGATAAAATCTACCTTTTTGATTCCAAATTTTTTCAATTCTTTATCAAGAGTAGTTTGTTTGACTTTGAAAGTTGGATTTTTAGAAGTTTTAATAACTATCGAAGAACAGTTATCAGCACTTTCTAATTCAACTTTTTTAACGGCATCGCCGAGAGCCTTTTTGATTAAAATAATGTTTTTCAAGCCTGATTTATTAACAATGGATTTAAGTATTTCAAAGTTATTTGGATCAGGTTCAAATGCGATAACTTTGCCGGTCCCTCCAACTTTCTTGGCTGCATAAAGAGCAAATCCACCCAAGTAAGCTCCAGCGTCAATAATAATCTGTCCTTCTTTAATTTTAAAAAATCTTTCTGCCCAAAGTTTAATATAGAATGGGTAAAATGATTGATGAAGAAATTGTATTATGTTCATAATTTGTTGAGAATAGAGTTAAGGTAATAAAATTAATAATAATCAAAATGGCACCTGGATTAGAATGAAAATCCCAAGTATACCAACTTTACTTCGTTTTAATACGATTAACGATGCGATTATAATGAAAATTTCAGATGGAACAGTAATCCACTGACAAACCCAAGGATCAAATTGTTCACACCACAAATGAGAGCGGTGTGCAAAGTCTACTATGTAATTATGAATTCCAAAGTTTGTGAGTAAATCGCGAATTAGGTGATAAGTAGAAAATAAAAAAATTGCAATAAAAATAAGCTTAAGTATTTTATTCATGCTTGATGGTGTATGGTTGACTTTGTTGCCCAGCCTCGACTCGAACGAGGATAATCAGATTCAGAGTCTGATGTCCTACCATTAGACGACCGGGCAAATTAATTAACAAAAGTCATACATGTCTTTACTCGACTCGCCAAGTCGAGACTGGCCGTTAGACCCTCCTTCGCAAAAAGCTTCGGCGGGCATAGCGACCGGGCAAGAAACTTCTTTATTTTACCAGATTGGGAAATTATATCTTTAGGGAAAGCTGTATAATAATGTTGTGAAAAAAATAATATTTAAAACCGGCGATAAGGATAACTTCAATCAATTCTTGGAATTTTTTAGGAATAATTTAGGCAATTTATTTCCGCACTATTCCGCAAACTCAATTGGGTACACAATAGATTTAGATTATTCACCCGCCTTCCTTAAACGGGAGTTTGAAAGTGGGGTCAAGGAACTATTTCTTGCTTATTATGAAGAAAAAATCGCTGGCTATTTATTATTTGCAAAGTCTATCGCCGGCGTATCTTTTGCTGATTGGTTGGCGGTTGATAAGCCATATCGAAAACAGGGGATTGCTGCCAAACTTCTATCTCTTTGGGAAGAGAAAGCTATAAAAGAAGGCGCTTACACACTATTTCTTTGGACAACTCTTAATAATATTCAGTTTTATAAAAATCGCGGGTTTGCACTAGGTGGAATATTGCCAAAAGCCTGGCATGGAGTTGATTGTTACATAATATATAAAAACCTAATGGAGCCGAAAGAAGAAAATTATCTCAGGGATTATATAATGAAAAAAAATAAAAGTTAATAAATATGAAAGCTCCAGATTTTTCACTTCCTGATCAAAATAACAAAATTCATAACTTGAAGGATTACCTGGGGAAGTGGATAGTATTATATTTTTATCCAAAAGACGATACACCTGGATGCATAAAGGAAGCCTGCGGATTTCGTGATGCAACAGCGGATTTTATGAAAAACGGGATTGTCGTTTTGGGTATTTCAAAAGATTCAGTGTCATCACATAAAAAATTTGCCGATAAGTATAAATTAAATTTTCCGCTTCTGTCTGACGAGTCAAAAGAAGTCACGAAATCTTATGGCGCATGGGGTGAGAAAAAATTTATGGGCCGGGTATACCAGGGGACAAAGCGAAATACATACCTCATAAATCCAAAAGGGGAAATAAAAAAAGAGTACTTAAACGTCAATCCAATTTTTCATTCCACTCAAATCCTAAAAGATATAGAAGAGTTAATATAATGCTTGAACATCATATCCTCCCCATTCATTAAGGACAAAGGCTCGCTTAGGATAGACAGGTAGATTATTTACCACAGCCTCTTTCTTGGTTAGTACCTTCCCGATAAAATTTTAATTTAAACAAAAATTAATTGTCAATACAATCTATTTCGTCATCCAAAAATACGAAAAAGATGTATAATTTTATCAATGATTAAGCGTCACTTGAATATTATTAAAAAATCGCTTAAAAAATTAGGAATCTACTTAACAAATAATCATTCTCTTAATTTATCGAAAATAAAGAAATCCATGTCAATTTTGGAAAATATTTTTTCAATTCATAACTTAAATTCAAAGGATTTTAGAGAATTAATTAAATATTGTAAAGAGAATAATTTCTTATCTTTATTTCAAAAATCATATGAGACATATGAAATTAATTTGGAAAAAGAATTTGCAAAATCTTTTATTAAAGAAAAAAATAATAATGACAAAAATAATCTAAAAAAATACCATTTTTATAATGGTTATCTTGCTGCTGTTAAAAAAGAGGCATCACTTGCAAGAATTAAACCCAATGACAAAGTAGCTTTTATAGGCAGTGGCGCTATGCCCATGACTGCAATAATTTTATATGAATTAAAAGAGGCAAGCATTGATTGTATAGAAAAAGATGGAGAATCGGTTGAGTTATCAAAAAAAATCATTAAAAAACTAAAATACGATAAATACATAAAAGTTATTAATAGAAACGCCATAGATTTAAATTTTTCCAAATATTCAGTTATTTTATTGGCAGTAATGTCCAAACCAAAAAACAATTTGATGAAGGTAGTCTGGAAAAGTATTCTTCCAGGAACGAGAATCGTATATCGACTTCCAAATATTGTCAGACAAGCTTTGTATGAAGATACAAGTAATGTAATAAACACATATCGTAAATTTGAAAAAAAGAGGGTCAGAAGGAAAGGTAGTAGTACCCTGATTTTATTAGTTAAGAATTAATTAAAGTGACAAGCACAAATTCAAATCTTAAAAATTCCAAAAAATTTGAATGGGAAGTTCCTTGTATTCCCGAAGATAAAGGTGTATATATCACTGCCAGTAGAATGCAACACACACCCCAATCCTACAGATTTTGGATTTTATTTCAGCTATTTAAAGCAACAACCTTTGAAGAACTAGCCGAACAACTATATAAATTAATCGTAGAAGAAAAGTCTAGAATACCAAGTGAAGAATGGCTTAAAAAATTACTTCTTGACAAAAAAACGGGTTTGATTAAATCCGAAGAAATACCTTCTTTTATAAGAAGGTTAAAAGGTATAAGAATAGAAAGAGATGAATCTATTGTAAAAAGAAAATTTTCAAAAAATCAAATAATAAATAAAATCAAATTTTATAAACTCAGACTTAAAAGTGAAGAATCGGAAAACAGAAAAAATTTAATTTCTTTTGAAAAAGCCCTTGCTATGTTTGAAAAAAATTCCCTAACAAAGGAAATAGTGGAAGTAGAATACATTAAACCTGCCAAAATATATCATGGAAAGAAGACAATTAGTCCTTCCGATGCAAGGTACATTTTGGATCAAGTCTATTCCTTATTAGGAAGAAGCGCCGGAAGCAGATTGGCCGGTTATCCTTTAACCACTCTTCATAAAAATATATATGGCATAGAGACAAAAACAGTAAAAAATATTAATAATGAAATGATAATTAAATACGTTTACGGCAATCGTTCCGGTGAAAACTCTTTTTCTTTGAGCAAAAAAAGAGTAAAAATAGGACAACCATATATCAATCGACTGATTGAAGCATCAAAACTGATCTCACAAGTTATCGATGCTGTTGGTCGATATCTAGATAATTATGTCAAAACTCAAGGAAAAATAGGTAAGAGTTTACTTTCTGTGGAAAAACTAACAAAATATTGTCTTTCTCATTTAGAAGATTGGTTTGAGGAGAAAGACACATTTCTTTATAGCGGTATAAGAAATCGAACTCACCAAAATATGGATTTCTATTTTTTACCTAATAGAAAAATTAAAAAGAAACTCATAGAGGACATTAAAAAAAATAACGGCCTTATTTCCAGTCATTTTAAAGAAATATTAGAAAAAGAAACTTTAAACGGTGCATTAAAGTTAGCTGTCGTTGATATATCAGGTGGTGGCGGAACAACAGGAGTTGCTGAATTTATTGCGAAGTTATTAAATTATAAAACATCCGGACATATTGATAAATATATTGATTCACTTATAGCAACTTTTGAGAGTAAAAATGGAAAAAAACCTCGCTCCATAGTTATCTGTCCAAGAACTGACGATCTTACTTTAGCTTCGATTGAATATATTCCTGTTTTGGAAGCAATTCGAAAAAGAGGATTAAAAGCATATTTAGTTCTTGCAGAACAGTTAAGTAAATCATTGCATAATTGGAAAGGTAAAGGAAAATTTACAACCTTAGCTTGGGATGGAAAAAGAATCATTCCAGAACTTATAGCTAAAAGATTTACTTTTTTAGGAGAAGGACAAAATAATAGTACAGATAGAGGTTATATTATGACCAAGCTGCCATCCGGAATAGAAATAATCCCTTCTCCTTCATCGAGAATTCCTGCTTCAAATAAAATAATCAATAGTAAAATCTTAGAGTTGTTAAAACATAAACTTGAAAAATTAGGTGTTATTGTCATACCAACCAAAATAATTACCATAGTCGATAGAACTAAAATGGAGGTTATAGGTAGAAAATTAGAAAAAACCAATGAAAAAAATAAAGAAAGACTAATAAAGTTTAAGGAAGAATATATCCAACAAGGGGTCCAAAAAACAGTTAAAGAGATTTTTGCTTTTGCTAAAGAAAATAAAAAAGAATGGCCAGAAATAGAATTTCTTGGATTAGTATTAAAATTAGATGATAAAAGACCTGGAAGAATCGGAAAAGGCGGTGAATTAGTATCTGCGTACCCAATACCTGCAAGAATATTAAAAGCTAATATTAAGTTGAAAAATAAAAAGTCACAATATTTGGGAAAATACAGATTCTATCTAAATGAAATACTTATACGTAGGATTAATCGTTTAGTGGATAAAGGAGTATACGATATTATTATTCAACCAAATTTATTAACAGCATTTGCCGATGGTGAAGATTTTATGGAAACAAAACTCTTTGTTTATGCAAAACTTGTGAAAGGAGTTGTAAATGAATGATAAACAATTAACATTAAGAATAGCCAATGATGAAGCTATAAGGCGAAATAATCTTGCCACTAAAGGTTATTTTGATAATCCATCTGCCATTAGAACAGTTAACATTGAACAAGAAGTGCAGATTTTAGATTCAGATGTTAAAAAAGCCGGTATACCTGTAAACGCCGAAAAATTCTTAAAAACAAATTCCATCGGCGCCAGACCGGATACTTCGACGTTCATAGTTGAATATGACGGGTCTGATCATCCAGAAAAGATAAATTCCAAAGGATTAAAAAATCTTGCAGTTAAATTTCTAAATAGAACTATCTATATTCAAAAAAGAATTCCAAAAAACACAATTCTTGTTTCAATAGGCGCTAATCCTGTATTAACTGAAGATGATTCAGATGACTGGCTTGTAAAAACAGAACCAAAATACAGCCGATATATACAGATAGATTCAAATGCATTTTCGGAAAATCCTGTTAAATCTACAAATATTGTTAATCCTTTAACAGGTAAAGCTATTAAAGAAAGAGCTTCAAGTATTAAGGGAATGTTTCGGGTAACTGGTACCCAGTTTCATATTTCCGAAAATAGCGTTGATGATGCTCTCGATAGTCACAGGACATCAATTGCCGTCGCCCCATTTATGATTGCTGCTTTTGGTAATTCCCCTTTTTTAGCGGGAATTGATACGGGCAGAAATTCATCACGAGTAGAGCTGCTTCGGCAGACAGAACAATTAAGATCAGGATTACCTAAACCTGCAAATAGCTTATTAGAATATTATGAAGAAATTTTGACTTTAAACACTCCATTTGTTTGTACAGATAATCCTGTTAAAGCTTTGGATGAGGTATTGAGTGCGGTTCATACTGTTTCAAGAATCAGAGTGATTTTAAATAAAAGTAAAGGAGTAATTAGAAACGAGTTTCGTCATATTGATTCACAGTCTCCATATAAAAGTATGCAGGCATTATTTTTGACTTTGGGATGTATTGAAGCTTTTAGGTTCTCAGATGAGAGACCATCATATAAAGAAAGTAAGATTGATTTTCAAAATTCTGTTTGGGGTCTAAAAACTAAAATGCATTGGAACAAAAAATTAATGACAGTTCAGGAATTAGGATTATATTTTATTGAAAAATCACTAAAGATTTTTAAAAAAATTGGATTATATGATATAGTTTTTGAATATTTGGATCCGTTAAAAGATGAAATTAAATTAGGTATAACTCAAAGCGATTTTTTTAGAAAAACTTTAAATTATTCAATGACTCAAGGTGCTTCATTTAAACAAGCATTAAATATGATTTTAAAATCATTAAATAAGGATGCATTAAGAAAAATAATATGAGTACAAGTCAATATAAATTAGCCGACAGACCTTTAAAACAATATTATGAAGAAATCGCTTCGAGAATAAAATGGAATAGGGATAATCCTCCAGACATTGCTTATGTTATTGGGCTAGCTAGAACAGGAACAAGCGCGTCATTAAATGTATTTAGAGGATCACGAATAGATGATATTGATGGGGTTACTCATCCAATAACCATCGGATATCAAATATTTAAAGCAGGATTAAGACACGGAATGCTTGATTGGAGAGAAAATCCTAACTGGAATTTTGAGCTTCCAGTTACCCCACTTTTTTATATGAAACATTCCATAGGACCTTATTCTGATGAAGAATCAAGATATAATCCCCTTAAAGTTTTCGAACAAATGGGTTTTCCTTTAAGAAAAATATTCCCTATTTTTCTTTATCGAGATCCGCTGGATGCTTTTGCTTCCTGGATAGATATGTGGAGTTCAATAATTCCAAGAAAGACATTGCTTGAAAACTTTATTACTTCATCCAACACTTTAAGGGAAATTAGAGAGCAGATGAAAACCGCAGGAATTCCTTATTCTACTTTACTTTACGAATCAATTCGTGACAATAGTCCCGATGAAACAGCCAATGCTTTATTCAACCAAATTAACCAAAGATTCTTTGAAAAAAGTAGAAAAAGAGTTATAACTACAGAACATACAACTAAAAAGTGGGACGAGTTAGAAACTGGAGGCTTATTTACTGATCAACCAACGGTTTATGAGGTTCCTGAAATTGATGAGAAAGTGCATCATGATGTTAAAGCTAAAAAAAGCTGGGAATATAAAATGAAAACGCCTGATATGCTTGCATCAATAGTTCTTCCTGAAGAAGTGAAAAGGCTGGAAGAAACTGGTATACCTCAAATTTATGAAGAATTTAGACTTGATTGCGAGAAAACTTTAGGCATACCTATAAAAGAATCGAATTCATTTAAAAGTATTAAAGAAGTTTTTACTCGAAGATCGTCAGAAGGCAAGGTTATGCCAACAAACAGGAAATAATTTTTGTTTAAAATTTTCTATACTGCCTATCATGAAAAAAAATATTAAATTACTGGCTTTTTTTAATTTTTTCACAGATCTACAATTTCACAGTGCCGTTTTAGTTATTTATTTTGCAAAAGTTACTAACTCATTTACTTTAGCAATGAGTCTTTTTGCGGTATCAATGATTTCTTCGGCTTTGTTTGAAGTTCCAACGGGGATTTTTTCAGATTTGATTGGGAGAAAGAGA
>LBUD01000035.1 GCA_000992395.1 Parcubacteria group bacterium GW2011_GWA2_38_13
CCCTCGCCCTTTTTTATGTGTTTCACTTGTACAATTTTTGTATACAGCGACAATACCGGCAGAAGTTTTATATTTTTTTTCTGGCAAGATGCTTTTACTTCATCGCTTGGATAATATCCGTATACGGCAATACCCGGACGCACAAGATCATAATATGATTTCGGATCAGTCAAAACCGCTCCGCTATTGGCGCCATGAATAATTAAACTGTTTCCAAGTTTATTTTTGCAAATACTTATAGCCATATCAAATTTTTCTATTTGTCCGGCATAATATGCCCTATCTGATATTTCGTCGGATGTTGCAAAATGAGTCGCCAGTCCTTCTATTGTAAGATTTGGCAATAATTGTATTGCGTTCAAAAAATTCTCAAGATCTTCAAGGCGTATTCCCTGCCTGCTCATACCCGTATCAACCTTCATATGGATAAACACATCCACCTTCTTCTTCACTGCCTCCCCGGACAATAATTTTGCCAAATTCTCGTCATATACAAAAACCCTGAATTTATTATCAATTACTTTTGTAATTTCATCAGGATGGATATATCCCAAAATTAAAATCGGGCAGGAGATGTTGTGCTCCCGAAGTATTAATCCTTCGTCAACCGTATCTACGCAAAGCCAATCAGCTCCATTTTCGCTCAAAATCTTCGCGCTTTCAATAAGGCCATGGCCATACGCGTTTGCTTTATTATTTTTTATTTTTTATCTCCTCTAAAATAAGCTTGGTAAATTCCTCCTTCCCCATTTCCACCACATCTCGCGAGCCACGCTTTCTTATATTCAATTTTTCACTTTTAGCCTCTTTTTCTCCGATAACAAGCATATAAGGGACTTTTAATTTTTCCGCTTTGCGAATTTTATAACCGACGGTTTCGTTCGCATCATCACATTCCGCCCGCACACCCTGCAGTGAAAATTCTTTGGCAATGGTATTCGCTACATCATTAAAATCTTTTGAAACAGAAATAATAAGCACCTGTACGGGCGATAACCATACGGGAAAATTTCCCGCGTAGTGCTCAATAAGAATTGACATAAACCGCTCGGGTGATCCCACAAGTGCGCGGTGTATCATAACGGGCTGAACTTTTTTTCCGTCCGTATCAATATATGACAATCCAAACCTCTTGGGCATATTAAAATCAAGCTGTATGGTTGATATCTGCCATTCACGGCCGATGGAATCTTTGGTCATTATATCCATTTTCGGGCCATAGAATGCAGCCTCTCCTTCCGCTCGGATATACTCAATTTTATGTTTAATCAAAATATTTTCAAGGACTTTTTGTGACTTTATCCATACGCTATCTTCCCCCAAATATTTTTCTTTCCTTGCTTCATCGCGTAATGAAAGTCTGATATAATATTTCATTCCATATGTCGTGAGAGCTTCTTGGATAGCGTTCAAAACTGATGCAAACTCATCTTCTATTTGGTCTTCGCGGCAAAAGCAGTGGCCGTCATCCTGGCAAAAACATCGCAAGCGCGAAAGTCCGGAAAGCTCGCCGGGCTTTTCATCGCGGTACAGGTTGGCAAAATCGGCTATGCGTATGGGTAAATCTTTGTAACTGCGCTGTTTCGATGAGTACACCTGGGTATGTTGCGGACAATTCATCGGCTTTAAATAATATTCTTCTTCGGTAAAATTTGATTTCACTAAAAGCATACTGTCTTTAAATTTATCATAATGGCCGGAAACCTTAAACAATTCCGCCTTATTCATATTGGGGGTATGCACCTTTTGATAACCGATTCTTTTTTGAAGCTCATCAGAATAATCTATAATAAGCTGGCGCACAAGCGCTCCACGAAATGTATACAAAGGCAGCCCCGGGCCGACAAGATCGGAAAAAATAAATAAATCAAGTTCCTGCCCGAGTTTTCGGTGATCGCGCAATTCCGCCTGTTTTATTCTTTCAAGGTATTCATCAAGCGCAGTCTGATTCTCAAACGCAACCCCGTAAATCCTTTGCATCATTGAATTTTTTTCATCACCCTTCCAATACGCGCCGGCGGTTTTTGCCTATTTCTTTGGTAGATGCCACGTGGGGACCTTTGCATAAATCTATAAATTTTTTCTTTCCATTAAGCGCCACCATGCGATAAAAACTCAATTTTGTTTCTCCTTCTTTTTCCAGATCACGGGCAAGCTCATGTTTGTAGGGCTGTTTTTTCTTTTTTATATATGCTATGGCTTTTTTGATATCCTCTTCGTATTTCTCAAATTTTTGATTTCCGGAAATAATTTTTTTCATTTTCTTTTCTATCTCTTTGAGATCATTTGGGCCAAATGATTTTTCCCCAAGATCAAAATCATAATAAAACCCCTCTTCTATGGCCGGGCCAATTCCCAACCTTGCTTCAGGGAAAAGCTCTAAAACCGCCTGAGCCATTACATGCGACAATGAATGACGCATTGTTTCTAACTTATTTTCTTTTTCCATATTTTTTTGATTTAAATGTAAATTCATTTTTTAATATTCCCATAATTATTTTATCATGATAATGGCCTTCTCTAAAAAAATACTGCCGTTCCCTGCCTTCAATTCTAAAACCTATCTTTTCGTAAGATTTTATGGCGCGGATATTGTATCCTATAACGCTCAGATATACTCGATGAAGCCCTAAAGTCTGAAACGCGTAATGCAATAATAATTTTCCCGCTTCGGTACCGCATCCCTGCCCCCAATATTTTTTATCTCCAATAAATATGCCGAATTCAGCCCTTTTGTTTTTTTCAGAAATACTGCTTAATGCAAGAGTGCCAATATGAACGCCCGCAACAGCAATGGAAAATTGTCTTTTTGACAGATCTTTTTTTGTGCTCATGATATACCTTTTTTCTTCTGACAACGTCGGCGAAGGTTCTCCATGGATTTGAAGAAAAATAGTGACTTCGGAATCAGCGAGCCACAAACAAAAATTCTTAGCGTCGCTCATTACAAGAGGACGTAGCGTTACATTTTTTCCTTTAATAATTGGCACTTTCATAAAAATATTCACTCAAACAATTAAAAAAACCTTCCGTCGTAATATATAAAAAAATATATTGGGACGAAAGGAATGCTTTCGCGGTTCCACCCAAATTCCCGGCTAAAATTTGCGCCAGGCTCTTGATTGTGAGATTTAGTCCGTCAAAGACGAAAGAAATAATTTCTGCGCTTGTGGTACGAGCGCCAATCATCTCATAATTATTATAGATAATTGTAATTATTTTGTCAAATATTCGCACTACTCCATAATAATTTCAATTTTTTCATTTGCACAATTAATTCCTTATTAAAAATTTTGTTTTCTTGCTTCACCTGTACACGCCCTTCCACAAAAACCTTAATCTGGGCGGTTCCTTCATCAATATTGAATTTTTCAATTGTATAAACAATTGTTTTTGGATCCAAATCTTTTATTTCTTTGCCATCAGGCAAAGAATCGGCAATGCCCTTTTTTACTTTTTCAATAACTCTTTTTTCATCAAAAAGCACTGCCAGAGCTTTTATTTTCGCTTGAACGACAAACGATTCAATTTCATCGCCAATTTTTATATCTGTTTTTTTTTCTATAACCTCTTTTGAAACCAGCTCGGAATATATATCTTGCATAAACTCCTTTGCTTTTTCTTGAATTTTTCCATTCAGCGACTCTAAAACAATTGCATCAATTTTATTCATATCTTCCTGGCTGACCACTCGCACCTTTTTTTCGCCCGAAGATAATATATTTTTGTTTTCAGCGTAGATAATTTTTTTTAAATCATCCGATAGCCCCGGGAAAACAAACCGCGTTGGTGAAAGTTTTGTAAATGTATCCGCATCATCAGGATATACTTCTGCCTCAATGCTTTGTCGGGACGGCACAACCACTCTTTCCTGCAAACGCAAAAGTGTTCCATCGGGCGCAATCAACCTTGTGGTGGCGATAAGAGGCTGGCTTTTGTCACCATTATTTACAATAGTTACTCTGCCAATCCCTTCTTCATTTATTATTTTTTCCCCGGATACGGGTATTGTGACATCTCCGCTTATCTCAAAAGGCTCCAGCTTCCCCGGCACTGATTGCGCGGTTCCCATTGCATCATGGACGTCAACCGTGGTTTCCCAGCTTAATTTTTCATATGACGGTGTTATAATAATTTTCACCTTTCCAAATACATAATAAATAAAACTAACGCCAAGAAATATTGATACAACAAAAAATACAATTGCCATATACGAATAAAACCTCGGCAATATGATTTTAATTTTTATTTTTTCACTCGCTTGTGTCATAAAACATTATTTTCAATAATTATGCTTTCATCGCCGAACATAGAGCGCACTTTATTTTTTAAATCGTCATCGGGATCAATTCTATAATTTGTCACAATCTTTTTCATAACGTTTCCGTTTTTTACAATCAGATATACTTGATACTGGCCGGAATGGTCTACCAAAAGACCTTTAAGCCTTGCCACCATTTCATTCCCCATCGTCTCGGGAACATGGATATGAATATTTCCGGGTATTTTTATGGCTGTTTCAACATGAAAATTTTCCTCGTTGCGATATCGGTTCCTATTGGAATATTTCGGCGCTTCTTCATGCATTGTTTCAAATTCATAAGAAACATCTTTTGCGTTTTCCTTGGTAATTTGTTTTGCTTTATTGCATATCAGTTTTGCCTCTCCATCCTTATCTGACACGCGGCACGAAAGCATAACAATAGAATCCTCCACCCATATCTCATTGCTTTCCCTTAATAAGCTCGGAAACACAAGAACTTCTGATGTTGTTATGGTGTCTTCAATTTTAACAAAAAGCATGGGTTCCCCTTTTTTAGTAATAATCTTTTTTATTGAAGAAATCACGCCAACCACTTTTATGGGCTTGCTTTTATCCGAAACCTGCATTTTATTTATTGTCTCAAGGGGAACAATATTATTATTTAATAATAATTTTTCTATTTCGTGCATCGGGTGCGACGAAAGATACAGACCCAATAATTCTTTTTCCCACGATAACTTTTGTTTTTCTGCCGCAACGGGCGCATCATCAAGCTG
Organism: Parcubacteria group bacterium GW2011_GWA2_38_13; assembly: GCA_000992395.1. GTDB lineage: Bacteria > Patescibacteriota > Patescibacteriia > Buchananbacterales > GWA2-38-13 > GWA2-38-13. The sequence continues at coordinate 5,041 of LBUD01000035.1, forward strand.
AAGCCTGGGCAACGTGGATTGCTCCGCCATCAAACCGAAAAGATTCGGCTGTTTGCTTTGAGCTTCATCGTGGATGGTGCGGATAAAATTTAATATTTTTTCCATATTAAAAAGCATCCGGTTGCGCTCGCCAAACCTATCCATGGCTCCTGATTTTATCAAGGCCTCAATTGATTTTTTATTCAAATCTTTTATTTTTACCCTTCCGAGAAAATCTTCTAAATTTTTATATTGACCCTGCGCTTTTCGCTCGCGGATAATTTCCTTTACGACATTTTCTCCAAGATTTTTAACAGCGTTAAGCCCAAAACGTATTTTTTTGCTTGATTTATTCGGATCAGCCTCAAGCGTATCATACACAACAGTAAATGTTGAAAAACTCTCATTGATATCAGGCGGCAGTACTTCCAGCCCCATAGATCGGCATTCATTTATTTCTACGGCAATCCTTTCCATTTTATCAGCATCTGATGTTAAAAGTGATGCCATAAATTCGGATGGATAATGCGCCTTCAAGTATGCCGTTTGGTACGCGATCATCGCATAACACGCGGCGTGTGAACGATTAAAACCATATCTTGCAAAAGGTAAAATAAATTCCCAAATCGCCTTGGCAATATCATTTTGTATGCCATTTTTAACCATTCCCTGTATAATTTTAGTTTCCTGCTCGGCTAAAAGCGTTGCTATTTTCTTTCCAACTGCTTTTCGCAAAACATCCGCTTCGCCATAGCTGAAGCCGGCGAGCTGTCTGGCGATTTCCATAATTTGTTCCTGATATACCGCGATTCCGTATGTCTTTTCTAAAATTGGCTTTAATTTCGGATCTAAAAAAGTAACTTTGCGTCTTTTATGCTTGCCATCAATATAATCCGGAATGAATTCCATAGGACCCGGGCGATACAGCGATACCATAGCTATTATATCTTCAAATTCAGTGGGTTTAAGCATTTTTAAATACCTTTTCATGCCGGAACTTTCCAATTGAAATACTCCGGTTGTCTCTCCGCGCTGTAAAAGCTCATAGCTCGGCTTATCATCAAGGGGGATCTTTCCCATGTCAATTTTGATATTCAGCGCTTTATCTAAAATTTCCAACGTACGCTCAATAACCGTAAGGTTTGTCAGACCCAAAAAATCCATTTTCAAAATGCCAAGATCTTCAATCGCGTGCATTTCGTATTGCGTCATTATTTCCTGTTCTTTATTTGTGCCCATCTGCCGCGGCGTGTATTTATCTGTTTCGTCTTTTGTAATAACCACTCCGCACGCGTGCGTTGATGCATGACGGACGCACCCTTCAACGCGGCGAGCGGTATCTAAAAGTTTTTTTCCTTGCGGGTCTGATAATATTTCTTTTAATTCCGGTACGACGCGTATAGCTTCATCAAGATCTGTTGCCATCGGCACCATTTTGGCTATTTTATCGCAATAATTGTATGGCAATCCCATGGCGCGTCCGACATCGCGGATGGATGCCCTGGATGCCATGGTTCCAAATGTAATAATTTGCGCAACATGGTCTTTTCCGTATTTTTCACTTACATATTTTAAAACTTCGTCTCGGCGCGTATCTGTAAAATCCGTATCAATATCGGGCATTGATATTCTTTCGGGATTTAAAAAACGTTCAAAAAGCAAATTATATTTTATCGGATCTATGTCGGTAATTTTCGTAAGATACGCGACCAAGCTTCCGGCGGCAGATCCGCGACCCGGACCTACGACGATATTACTGTTCTTCGCCCAATTGATAAAATCAGCAACAATTAAAAAATATGAAGCATATCCGGTTTTTTGTATTATAGATAATTCGTAATCAAGACGGTCTAAAATATTTTTGGGAACATCTTTTGTTTCGTACCTCTCAGCAAGACCCCTTTGGCACCACTGGGCCAAATATACTTCTGCGGTCTTCCCATCGGGTACCACGAATTGTGGAAGCTGAATTTTTCCAAAATCAATAGAAACATCGCACATTTCCGCAATCTTCAAGGTATTTTCTATCACCTCCGGATGGTCTTTGAATATTTCTTTCATTACATCGGGCGGGCGCAACGATAAGTCCTCGCCGACATAGCTCATTCTGTCAGTATCATCAAGCGTTTTTTTCATGGCAATGCACATCAATACATCCTGCGCGAACGCATCCTCGGGGTTGGGGTAATGCGAATCATTCGTTGCTATAACCCCAATCCCAAGTTCTTTTGAAAGCGCAAATATTTTTTCATTCACCAGCTCCTGCTCGGGTATGGTTGGATGATTCTGCACTTCCAAAAAAAAAGCGATGATGCCATTATGATATTTTTCTAAAAGCTCGTAATCAATCCGCGGCTTATAATAAAAACCCTCAATATGGGCTATGGTTGTCAGCTTCATGAGATTTTGATACCCCTCATTATTTTTTGCAAGCATTATCAAATGATACGGCCGTTCATCCACTTTTGGGCGTTTATTCAAGTGTCCATTTTTTGCAACATAGCCCTCAACTCCGATGATGGGTTTTATTCCGGCTTTTTTTGCTTTTTGATAAAATTCAATCACTCCATACATCACACCGTGATCGGTAAGGGCTAAGGCCGGCATATTATATTTTTTTACAATATCAATCAACTCATCAATTTTTGACAAGCCATCTAAAAGCGAATAATGCGAATGGGTATGAAGATGGACGAATGACATAGTTTTTAGCTTGTTAAATTATACTATATTTTTTTACTTAGAGCAAAATTGATTTTTTATCTCAATTTAAACATTTTCTAATGATTTTGGTTTTTTTTGATTCAAGAGTTTCCTAAATACTAAAACTCGCACTTTCATGCGAGCTTTTTAGAAATTTTTTGTTGACTAAAAAACAAAATTTAGGTGTTATTTTTTCTTCCCCTTCTTTTCACCCTGCCTAGATCAATTTTTTGTTTTATTGATGACACCATCTTGCCGGCATCCCTGAAAATTTTAATAAAATAATACAAGCCCCAGCAAACAAAAAATGTAAAAAATCCTAAAGAGCAGGCGGCTACAAGCCAAAATATATCTTTCGTTGTGTCTATCATATGTTTTTATTTTAGTTATAAATTAATATGTGTATTTAATGCTGCCGTCGGTTATCGCAATCGAGCGCCAAACCTCTCTTCTAATTTTACCATAAGCTCTGATATAATGTCATCTGTCTCGCTTGATTTTAATGTTCTTTCTTCTGATTGAAAAATAATTCTTAATGCCAAGCTCTTTTTCCCATCAAGCTCCTTACCGGCGTATGTGCTTAAATACTGTACCTCGTTTACCAGCGGATGAAAGCGGGAAATAGATTCCTCAATATCTTTCCATACCACATTTGGCCCAACCACTAATGCCAGGTCTCTGATAATTTGCGGGAAAGCAGGCGGCGGGGTATATGTTTTCGCCATACTGCCAGCCTTGATTATATATGAAAAATCCATATCAAATACAGCAACGTCTTTTTTTATTCCAAAAGAATTTAAAACTTTTTTATTAATAATTCCAAATCTTCCGATTGTTTTATTATTGTGTATTATATCCTGAAATAATCCCCTTCCCCACACCGGCGATTCTTCAACGGATTGCTGGGATAAATATTTTACTCCGGAAATATTGTATTTTTTAAAAAGATAATCTATTACTCCTTTCACGCGGGCAAAAAGATCTTCCTGCCCCGACAGCGCCCCGATAAGGCGGGGCAGTTCATCGGGCAAATCGTTTTCCCTTGGTTTATATACCCGGCTTATTTCAAATATTTTTATTGTTTCAAAATTTTCCTGATTAAGCGCTATTGCGTCAAGAACGCCCGAAAGCAGGGTCGGACGCATATATTCCATATCTTCATTTAAAGGATTGGCTACTTTTAAGCACGAGTCGGATGGAATAAAAAGGCGTTCTAATATTTTTTTTGATACCATGGAATATGAATATATTTCCGTAAATCCTATACTCAAAAGCGCGTCCTTATACTCATTGATCCAATAATTATTTTTGTCATCAGCGCGCAAAGGTATCTCGCCTGACGGCAAAACGATCGGAAGTTTATGATATCCGTAAATTCGCGCGACTTCTTCTATAATATCTTCGGATATTACAATATCATTTTGCCTCCACCACGGCACTGCAACCGTAAGCGCGGAATTGCCGGATACTGAAAAACCCAACAGCTGTAAATCCTTTTTTATCGCATTTACTTTTAATGCTATCCCAAGATAATTTTCTATCGCCTTTGGATGTATTTTTATCTTTCTTAAAACATTTTTTTTATCATACGTATCAAAGATTTTTGATGCAACAACTCCTCCTGCGAATTTTTGCGCAAGCTCAATGGCGCGTAATAAGGCGGGCGCTGTTCCTTGCGGACTTAATCCCTTTTCAAACAGATTGGAGCTTTCCGACATTAAATGTAATTTTCGCGATGTTTTTCTGACTGTTACTGGATTAAAATTTGCCGATTCAAAAACAATTGTTGTTGTAGTGTTGCTTACGGCGCTTAAAACGCCTCCCATAACACCGGCAACTGCAACCGGAAGCTTGGCGCCTGCAATGACCAAATTATCGTTACCAAGAGGATATGTGTTTCCGTCAAGAGCTAAAATTTTCTCCCCTTCCTTTGCGTGCCTGACAATTATTTCTTTACCTTCCAATTTATCGTAATCAAAAACATGCATGGGCTGGCCGTATTCCAATAATACATAGTTTGTAATATCAACAAGATTATTAATCGGCCGAATGCCCGATTGCATTAAACGGGATTGCATCCACAAAGGAGAAGGCCCAATTGTCACGCCAGTCATCACAATTGCCTGATACCGTGGACACAGTGCCTTATCCACAACCTTAACGCTTAATTGATATTTTTTTACATCAACGGATTTTGATATTTTTATATCAGGCTTTGATTCCTTGTAAGAGAAGCCTGTTTTAAAAACTGCAAAAGCCTCACGCGCCAAACCGATTATTGACATGGCATCGGGTCTATTGGACGTCACTTCTATTTCAAATACAGAATCTCCCGGCGACAACACTTTTTCCAATAGCTCCCCGATTTTTGTATTTTCCGGCAATATGTATATACCTGTATGATCGTCGCCAAGACCGAGCTCGCGGCAAGAACAAATCATTCCTGAACTTTCCACTCCGCGGATATTTGCTTTTTTCACAATAAAACTTTTTCCATCAGCCCCGACAACTTCTCCGCCCTCTTTCACAAGCGGCACGATTTGCCCTGCTTCAATATTTGGCGCTCCGCAGACAACCTTAACTTTTTCTTTCCCGGTATCAATGGTCGCAAGGCGAAGCTTGTCGGCATTTGGATGTTTTTCTATGGATATAATTTTTACCGTAATAACATTCTTCCATGCATTTTTATTTTCATGAATCCGGTCAATCGTCATTGAATGCAATGAAAAAGTCTTGGCGAAATCATACGCGCTTTTGTTTGTCTTTATATATTCTTTCAACCAATTGTAGGAGATACTTATATTCATAAATATAATGCTAATATACGAATGGTACTAATGATACTAATCAATACGAATAACAGATATTAGTATTTATTCGTATAATTCGAATGCATTAGTATATTCGCATTACATCAAAACTGTTGTAGAAACCTTAAATCGTTTTGATAGAGAATGCGAATATCCGGCAATTGCAATCCGGCCTTCATCATGCAGGTACGCTCAACGCCCCAACCGAATGCGAATCCGGAATATTTTTTCGGATCAATCTTTCCCGCCTTTAATACGTTCGGATGCACCATTCCGGCGCCGCCAAGCTCAAGCCACCCTTCTTTGCATAAATTGCATCCCTTTCCCAAACATACTCCGCAGGAAATATCCACTTCAAAGCTCGGCTCGGTGAATTGAAAGTGATATGGGCGAATTCGCGCCACCCGATTGGGTCCGAAAAATGATTTTGCAAAGTAATCCAAAACACCCTTCAAATGCGTTATATTCACACCTTTATCTATCATCAATCCTTCAAACTGATGAAACATCGGCACGTGCGAAACATCTATTTGCCTGCGATAACATTTTGAAATATTAATCATTCGTATCGGGAATTGTTTTTTTTCCATTTCCCGAACCTGCCCGGATGATGTGTGGGGAGTGAGGATGCGCAAACCTTTCGGACCAACGGGCAATTTATCTATAAAAAATGTTTCCCATTCATCGCGCGCGGGATGTTCTTTCGGCATATTCAGCGATTCAAACGCATACCAATCCCATTCCACCTCGGGATAGCTTACGGTATAAAATCCTATTTTTTCAAAAATGGTATTAATCTCGCGTATCGCCTGGGTCACGAGATGCAAGTGGCCAGTCTGAGGAATTATGCCGGGAAGAGTTGCGTCAATACCCGCCGTATCACTGCTTTTTTCCATCGCGTCCATCCGATCTTTCATCGCGAGCTCCATTTCCAATTTTATGGTATTGGCCATTTGTCCGGCTTTGGGACGATCAGCGTCAGGCAAGCCCGCGATGCTTCTTAATATTGCCGTAAGCTTCCCCTTTCTTCCCAAAAACTCTATCTCAAAATTTCTTGCCTCTTCGGCAGTTTTCGCCTGTGACAATTTAGCAATAAAATCATTTTTAAGTTGATGGAGTTTTTCTTCCATAGTGAGCAGAGCTTCTTTTTAATATAAATAAAAATTCAATAAATGTAAGCAAAAGTACCAAAAGAACCAGATTTAACAAACTCAATAATCTTCGCGACTGCAACATCAAAGAACCGGTTATCAGAAGCGAAAAAAGCAAACCATGCCTGGTAGATACCTGAATATTTTTAAATGTCGAAGTCCATCGCATAATTGCAACGTGGACAAAATAACTGATAAAAAGAATTGCGCCGAAAAGCAAAAGAAACAGGCTTGAATAAAAAAATATAAACCCCCACTTCCCGGTTGCTTCAGGATTAATAAAGCCTATTGTAAAACCGAATATAATTATATTTATCAGTGTGATAAATATAATGAAAAAGAAAAACATTTTCTGTGTCATACATAAAAAATTATAACACAAAAATTTCAATTCATCAAACGCCAAAGTTTATGTAAAGAGGCGCTAATATGCCTTTGCAAAAACCCATCTTTTTTTATTCGCAACTGGTTTTTTGCAATGAACGCACACATGCTCCCCTTTTTCCTCTTTTCCATCAAACGGCAAACATCGCGATGTTGCTTTGGTTTTTTCTTTTATTTCTTCTTCGCATTTAGCCTCTTCGCACCAATAGGCAAATACATAACCACCCTTCTCGATCCCTGCCGTAAACCCAATCCAATCATCAGCAATCTTTATAGATGCATCTCTTTTTTCCAATGCGCGAGCATATAAATTTTTTTGTATATCATCAAGAATCTCTTGTATCCGCGCGACTATTGCATCTATCGGACAGGATTCCTTTTCGCCAGTATCTCTGCGGACAATGACACAGGATTTTTTCTCAAGATCTTTTGGCCCTATTTCAATGCGCACGGGCACCCCTTTTTTCTCCCATTCATAAAATTTCTCGCCCGCCCGAAGATTTAAACGCTCGTCAAGTTTTCCTTTGCCGATTTTTGATACTATGGCAAATATTTCTTTGGCCGCTGACATTGCTGGCTCATCAGCATTTTTACAAATTGGAATAATGACAAATTTTATTGGCGCGATTTTCGGAGGAAATATCAGGCCTTTATCATCACCGTGCGCCATAATAATTCCGCCAATAAGTCGTGTTGATACGCCCCAGCTTGTCTGGTGGACAAATTTACGCTCTCCTGAATCATCCAAATATTGAACATGAAATGATTTTGCAAAGTGATCGGAAAGATCGTGTGAAGTTCCCATTTGAAGCGATTTGCCGTCCTGCATCAAGGCTTCAATGCAATAGGTGCTTAAGGCCCCCGCGAATTTTTCGCTCTCGGATTTCTGCCCGGTGAAAACCGGGATGGCCAAATACTCCTGTGCAAATTTTTTATACACCTTATCCAATATCATAAGCGCGTATTCTTTTGCATCTTGCGCCGTGGCATGCGCCGTATGGCCTTCCTGCCAGAGAAATTCCGTTGTGCGTAAAAATAATCTCGGGCGCATTTCCCACCGCACCACATTTGCCCATTGATTCACAACAAACGGCAAATCGCGGTATGAGTGTATCCATCGCGAGAATGCATCATATATGATTGTTTCAGATGTCGGCCTGATAACTAAAGGCTCTTCTAATTTCTTCCCTCCGCCATGAGTGACAACCGCAAGCTCGGGCGAAAAACCCTTCACGTGATCTGCTTCGCGCTTAAAATAACTCTCCGGAATTAAAAGGGGAAAATAAGCATTTTCAATTCCCATATCCTTGAGAATGGCATCAATTTCTTTTTGAATATTTTCCCACAGTGCGTAGCCATATGGCTTTATAATCATACAACCCCGTACTGGCGCATTTTCCGCCAAATCAGAGGCAACAATAACATCTTGATACCATTGCGAAAAATCATCGCTTCTTTTTGTCAATGCTTTTTGTTCATTTTTATCTTCTTTGGGCATAAAAATAAGGTTATACTTATATTATTAACATATTCTTTGATAAATTCCAAGCATCAAAGCTAAAAATCCAAATAAATAATAGAAAGTTCAAAGTTCAAAGTGAAAAATTCAAAGTTGCAGTTTCCAGTTTAAAGTTATTGAAGACAAAAATAAACTTTAAATTTTGAACTATAATTTTGCACTTTGCACTTTAAACTTTTAGCTTACATGTGTATTATTTAGATTAATCAGAAATTTAGCGTGTCTTAATTCTAAATTTAATATTTATATAAGATAACGTACCCTCTCCACCACTTGTATATTTTTCCCCTCATTGAGTTTTTCCAAAATCTCTTTTTCCCTGAATTTCAACTCCTGCGCAAACACCGAGCTCAAACACGCGACATTTAAAATTTTATCTTTAATATAAAGAGGCTTTACGTGCTTCGCCCCTTCCATGCCGAAAAATTCCTGAGTAATTTTTTCAAATTGCTCCAAAACAATCGCGGATGATACCTGATTTTGGATACCGGCCTTTTTCAAAGAATTACCTAATAAATTGTTGAGTGGGGTGAGTGGCATAAAAGATAAATTATGTATCTGTGATAATAGTCATTCTAAGGCCGATGGCCGAAGAATCCCCTCACTCACAGACGCCTTATAATCTCCGTGGGATCCTTCGCTTCACTCAGGATGACATTTCATAAATGTATAGTATCATATTTTTACCAAAAGAAAACCCCGCATCTGTTTTTTTGAGATGCGAGGTTTAAAAATTCAATAGGACTGTGTAAAAAAACCACGACACATTGCTATATGAAGATGTTGCTCTCGCCAAAGCGAAAACACTTACTTCTATTCCTCCTTACGAACTGCGAGGAAATAACCTTCCGGATCCCAGTTTTGTTCACGGCCGACAAGCACGCCCATGCCACGTCCCACATTAAGCGAGGCAACATTGTGATGATGGCAACTATCTGCGCAGTGTGGACAACGCCCCACTGGCCAATCAGTACCAAGAGCCAACAGCTCTGCTTTGCTCGACTCCCGAAACTCCTGTCTTTGTTCCACTACGGCGAGGAGCTCCTTGAGGACTGCGGGGCGATAGCCCTCATTTTCCATCTCAGCGATCACTTTCATAGAGCTGATCCATCGACCGAAATAGAAATAACGAAAAAAAACCTCTTTTTTACCTCTCCCTGTTAAATAGTGATTCTCCAGGAACCTAACTTCCCCGTACCAAAGATCGTCAGAAAAATCAAGATTAACACCCCGAAAGTTGCACGCGGCAATCCCATCCTCGTAGGGGCGATCATAGTCAACCATGAGAGAAAACGTCAAATCTTTCGTAATCATATCATTACTCCTTCTCTTGGCGAGTTGCCTCTCAATTTCAGCACCATGTCAAAACCCAAGACTTGCCCCGCCTTACCACCGTGGCAGGCTGAAAAGATCAATATAGAATAATAACACGTCTAAAATTATTTGTCAAACTTAAAAGCTATATTTCATCTCATTTTGGATAAAATAATCGGCTCAAAACGGTTAAGTCATTCTTTATCTGTCTCCAATATGACCAAAAACTCCCCCACCCGCAACACCAAGGCAGCTTTGGCGGGCAGGCTCACAAGGAGGGGTATTTTTATTTTATAGTTGCCGAAATTCACAAATATCCCTAAAGTCGCAAAATTGGCAAAGTATGCTTGGCTTGGCTTTGAATTCTCCTTTTTCTATTTCGCGTATGGATGAAATGATTTTTTCTTTTAATTTTTCAAGGTCTTTTTCAGTACCCAAAAATGTCTGCTTTTCATTTTCTTCAAGATAATGAAACGTAAGTTTTTCTACGGGCTTTTGCACCGCTTCTTTTGCCGCCAATTGATAGATAAGCAATTGTTCTTTATCGTCCGCGCTCAAATTCTTTTTTGATTTTCCTGTTTTATAATCTATAATTTCAACGCCCGATGGCGATTCATCCATCCTGTCAATCCGGCCAAATATTGAATACTCTTTTCCGTTGCTATTATTCGGAATTCGAATAGTAAATTCTTTTTCTAAAAACATAGGCGTCATAACAACGTCTTCAATCTCCTTATAATATTGTTTTAATATATCCGCCCCCTTAATTCTATACGTATCTCTTTGCTTATCATCCTCATACCACTCGTCAATAAAGCATTGGCCATATATATTTATAATTTCATCAAAAGAAATACATTCTTTCACGGTTTTTTTCTTGGGAGCGGAAGCATCCTTTGGGGCGCTGAATAAATCTGTTTGCAAAATTGTTTGGCGCGTTTTAATCTGCTCAAATAATTTTTGTAAAACCGAATGCATGGTTTTTCCAAAACTGAAATTAAATTTTCCATGCACCGGAACGCGCAAAATAAATGCATACCGATACTGCCACGGGCAATTTTCATATGCCTTAAGCTGGGAGAATGAAAAGCGCTCCGGCATTTTATAACGCTCTTTTGGTGATTCTACCACCCCCCCTATCCCCCCCTTCGCAAGGGGGGGAAAAGTAGAGAGAGACCCCTTCGCAAGAGATGGGTAAGCAGAAAGAGATCCATCCGCAAGGGGTGAAACACCGGCAGGATCCGAATGCAATCCCAGCTCTTTTATGAAAATACTTGGTTTTTTGTTTCTGCTGCCTCCATAATCGCGTGCGCCCGTAAGATATAGTCCTTCTTTCGCGCGCGTCATGGCAACATAAAACAATCTTCTTTCTTCCTGCAAATGCATATCGCCCTTTGGTACAATTTCTTTCAC
>LBUD01000036.1 GCA_000992395.1 Parcubacteria group bacterium GW2011_GWA2_38_13
GGCGGTTCTGAGGCCTGTTCCGAGCTTGATGGTCTTGAAAACCTTGAGATCGGGAGCTGTCACAGCTTCCCATGTTTTCTCCTTGCGGAGAAACCGCTTGAACTCACGCAGCCAATCCTTGCCTTCCGGTCCGGCCAGCTTCTCATCAAAATCGTTTCTCGGTCCCTGAACGTCAGAGAGCGAGAGCAGTCCGAGCATGCCTTCCGACATGGTCAGTCCTTTCTGTAAAAGCCTTGCAAGCCCGGCATTAGCGCCTTGCCAATACTTTCGCTTGCGTGAAAAGAGCATATATCATTATAGTACATCTAACATATTTTGTCAAGCAAAACTTCATTTTTTAGCTAAAATTATATAAAGAAATATAAAAACAGGGATAAGAATATCCCTGTCGTTGCAACCATTTCCAATAGATCTACACAGCAACCGCGTCCGGATCTTTGTCTAAGACATGCTCCAGAGCAATATGCCATTCTTGGTTCTTATCTATCAATCGCATAAGAACAAGCTGTATTTTAAGGCCTGAAAAATGGCTTTCCAAAGTTTTTTTGGCCTCACGAAGATCAAAGACGAGCTTTTCTTCGGTTCCCGAATCTCCGTACGCACCGCATTCAGTATGATTTATCAATACCACTCTCTTGATGTGGTGAAGGCGAAATGAAAGATCAATATAACTCATCATTGTTTTCCGAGTAGCTTCATCCAAGATGCTTTTCGCCCCGCCGGCAACGGAAATGGTATCAAAATCTTTTATACCAAGCGCGCTGCGCAATTCTTGCCGGAGAGCGCCTGAAGATTCAGTCCTCCAGTCCATACACTTAAAGACTAAGGCGTCACATTGATGATTTTTATCGGACATACAATTCTCCTCATTAATGAATTAAAGCTAAAGAACAAAATCTTAGGAATCAGTAATCGGTAAACAGTAACCAGGAATAAAAAAATTTTAACCCTGATTGCTAGTTACTGATTACTGTTTACTGATTACCCCTCCTACATCTCTATATTTCTTCTTCCTTGCCACTTTCAGCCGTGCCAATTCTTTTTCCAATTTTGCCGCTAAATTGGTATAATCAACTTCCTCAATATTTTTTGTCTCTTCCAAAAGTTTTTTCGCGCGTTCATGCGCTTCCTCCGCGCGTTTTTCATCAATTTCATCCGCGTGCTCGGCAGTGTCCGCCAAAATCACAACCTCGTTTTTATTTACCTGCACAAATCCGGATGAGACGGCAATAATTTTTTCTTCATTTCCTTTTTTAGTCCGCAGCTCCCCTGCCTGCAGAATAGAAATCAATGGTATATGGTTTGGCAAAATTGCGATTTCACCATCCACGGTGGGCACAACTACTTCGTCTACAGTGTCTTCATATACCGTGCGCTCGGGTGTTACAATTTTAAATTTTATCATACTAATAATATAATGCTAATATACGAATTGTACTAATGATACTAATCAATACGAATATTCGTAGCTATTCGTATAATTCGCATGCATTAGCATATTCGCATTACACCCTATTTTACTTCTTCTATTCCGCCCTTCATATAAAATGCTTGCTCCGGCTTATCATCATGCTTGCCGTCAAGGATTTCTTTGAACCCGCGGACAGTTTCAGATAATGGAACATATTTTCCCGGGGTTCCGGTAAATGTTTCAGCAACGAAAAACGGCTGGGATAAAAATCTCTGAATTTTTCTCGCGCGGGAAACTGTGATTTTATCCTCTTCTGACAATTCTTCCATTCCCAATATCGCGATGATATCCTGTAAATCTTTATATCTTTGAAGAACTTTTTGCACGTTTCTTGCAACTTGGTAATGCTCTTCGCCGACAATTTTCGGATCAAGTATTGTTGAAGATGAATCCAATGGATCAACGGCAGGATAAATTGCCAATTCAGACAAGCTTCTGGATAAAACAACAGTGGAATCAAGATGCGCGAATGTTGTTGCCGGAGCCGGGTCGGTCAAATCATCCGCGGGCACATACACCGCCTGCACCGATGTAATTGATCCTTTTGAAGTTGAGGTAATGCGCTCCTGCAATTCTCCCATTTCTGTGGCAAGCGTCGGCTGATATCCTACGGCCGAGGGAATTCTTCCAAGCAACGTGGATACTTCGGATCCGGCCTGAGTGAATCTGAAAATATTATCAATAAATAAAAGAATATCTTTTCCTTCTTTGTCGCGAAAATATTCCGCCTGAGTCAGACCCGTCAAACCAATGCGCAAACGCACGCCGGGCGGTTCATTCATTTGACCAAACACAAGCGAAGTATTTTTTAAAACGCCCGATGCGGTCATCTCACGGTATAAATCATTTCCCTCGCGGGTTCTTTCGCCAACACCCGCAAAAACCGAATACCCGCCATGTTCAGCCGCGATATTTCTAATAAGTTCTTGAATAACAACAGTTTTTCCCACACCGGCTCCGCCAAATAATCCAACCTTTCCTCCTTTGATAAAGGGGCAGATGAGATCAATAACTTTTATACCGGTTTCAAAAATTTCCGCTCTTGTAGATTGGTCAACAAAATTTGGCGGCTGCCTGTGTATGGGCCAGCGCTCTTTTGTTTTCACTTCAGCCCCATCGTCCAACGGCTCTCCCAAAACATTAACCATTCTCCCTAAAGTTTCAGGCCCCACGGGTATTTCTATTGCTTTTCCCGCGTCTATCACCTCCATGCCTCTTTTAAACCCATCCGTAGATCCCATAGCCACTGTACGCACCATGTTATTGCCAAGATGCTGCTCGGTTTCTAAAATTAAAACTTCTTTGCCGTTTTTCACTTCCAGAGCGTTATAAATTGCCGGAAGCTTATCCTTGAATTCCACGTCCACAACGGGTCCGATGATTTGTTTAATTGTGCCCTTACTCATAATACAAAATAAGTTAAAAGTTAAAAGTTAAAAATGCAAAGTTACAGTTCAAAGTTCAAAATTATTCTGTAAAAATTTTTTAATAACTTTCAACTGAAAACTGTAACTTTAAACTTTGCACTTTGAATTTTTAACTTAATAAATATTCTATTTGGGAATTAGGAATTTTCTAAAACCGCCTTGCCGCCCGCTATTTCCGCGATTTCTTTGGTAATGGCAGCTTGGCGCGCCTGATTAAAAATCAAAGTTAATTCGTCAATCATATCTCCCGCCGCGTCGGTTGCTTGCCTCATGGCCATCATGCGTGAGGAGTGCTCGGATGCGGTAGATTCCAAAAGAGCCTGATAGAGCTGGATATTGATCAATTTTCTTAAAAACAAGTCTATGACAGCATCGGGGCTTGGCTCAAATAAATATTCTTCGCCAAACGCTTCTTCTTTTATTGTATCTTTAGACGCGCTGCCAAGTTCGGAATCTTCAACAGGTTCAAAGGGCAATAATTTAATTATTCTTGGTTTTTGCAGCATGGCTGAGACGAAATCAGTATATACAACGTAAATTTCATCATACTGTGTACTGATATATCCATCAATTATAATTTTTGAAATGCCCGACACGTCCTGCGTACCCGCGATTGTTTCCGGTTTTGGAAATGATGCAATAATATTTTTCCCGCTCTTTGCCAAAAATTCTGCCCCTTTTTTCCCAACCGCTATCCACTCAATTTTTAGATTTGGATTTTTTATATTTTTATCAAAAAATTTCAGCGTTTTTAATAATATATGACTGTTAAAACCTCCGCACAATCCTCTATTTGATGTGATAATAACAACGCAAATATTTTTCATATCGCTTCTTTTTGTTAAAAGTGGATGATGGCCTTCGTCAACCCTATGCCGTAAATTCAATATCGCCTGCCACGCCGCATGCGAATACGCGCGCGACAACAAAACCGCATTAACGGATTTTCTCATTTTCGCCGCCGCCACCATCTCCATTGCTTTTGTGATTTTCTTCGTGTTCTTGATGGAACGGATGCGGCGTCTGATGATTTTTGTAGACAAAGCCATAACAAAATAAAATTCGAAATTCTAATATCTAAATTCTAAACGGTTTAAAATATTGTGATTTAGAATTTATGATTTGTTTAGGATTTAGGATTTCTGATTTAGGATTTTATAAAAAGCTTTTCTTAAACTCACCGATAACCTTTTTTAATTCTTCCTCAATCTCCTTGGTAATCTCTTTTTTTTCTTTAAGCGATTCCATAACTTTTTTTGCATTTGTATTCATATATTCAATAAGAGATTTTTGGAATTGCTTCACTTTTTCGTTTGGTATATCATCAACAAAACCATTGATGGCGGAAAACAAAACAACTACCTGATCAAAAACCGAAGCAACTTCGTACTGACCCTGTTTAAGAATTTCCGTAAGCTTTTGACCGCGGCGAATCTGCTTCTGGGTCGCCTCATCAAGATCCGAACCGAATTGCGCGAAAGAAGCGAGCTCGCGGTACTGCGCCATTTCTAATTTTATTTTTCCGGCAACCTGTTTCATGGCTTTTATCTGCGCGGCTGATCCTACGCGAGACACGGAAAGCCCGGTGTTAATAGCCGGCCGAATTCCCTGATAGAATAAATCCGATTCCAAAAATATCTGACCATCGGTAATAGAAATAACATTGGTCGGAATATAGGCGGATATATCACCTGCTTGCGTTTCAATAATAGGAAGGGCGGTAAGCGACCCATTGCCGTAATTTTCATTCAAACGAGCCGCGCGCTCCAAAAGCCTGGAATGAAGATAAAAAATATCGCCCGGATATGCTTCGCGTCCCGGTGGCCTTCGAAGTAAAAGTGAAATTTCCCGGTACGAAACTGCGTGTTTGGATAAATCGTCGTATATACATAAAACGTCTTTTCCCTTATCCATAAAGTATTCACCCATTGAGCATCCCGCAAACGGCGATAGATATATGAGGGGCGCGGGATCAGATGCTGACGCAACAACAACTGTCGAATATTGCATGGCACCACGCGATTCAAGCTCAGCCACCAAGCGCCTTACCTTTGATTTTTTTTGTCCAATGGCAACGTATATGCAAATCATATCCTGCCCCTTTTGGTTAATAATGGTATCAATAGCAATGGCGGTCTTTCCGGTCTGACGGTCTCCGATAATAAGTTCTCTTTGCCCCCGGCCGATAGGAATCATGGCATCAATAGAAGTAATCCCGGTCTGAACCGGCTTATTCACGCTTTGCCTTGTGATGACGCGTGGCGCAATTTTTTCAATAGGATAAAAATTTTGTGTTTTTATGGGACCTTTGCCGTCAATCGGCTCGCCCAAAGGATTTACCACCCGGCCGACAAGCGCGTCGCCCACAGGAACCTCCAAAATTCTTCCTGTTTTTTTCACCAAATCACCCTCTTTCAAATGCTGATATTCACCCAAGACAATTACCCCGATGGATTCTTCCTCCAAATTCAAAACAACTCCGAAAATACCCTTGCCAAAATCAAGCATCTCTGACATCATGGCGTCTTGCAATCCTGAAACTCTGGCAATGCCGTCGCCCACCTCAATCACCTTTCCAACTGATTCGGTTTTCACCTCGGACTGGTATCGCGTAATTTGTTGTTTTAAATTTTCTATGATTTGATCTTTATTCATATGATAATGCTAATATGCGAATTTGTACTAATGATACGAATAGATACGAATTAGTAATGATTAGTATCATTCGTACACATTAGTAAATTCGCATTATATTATTGTGTTAATTGCTTTTGTAAAATTTCTAATTGCCTTTTTATGCTTCCGTCCATTACCTTGTCATCATATTGTATTATCATTCCTCCTAAAATACTTTGGTCAACCTCTGTCTCAATTTCAATTTTTTTGCCAAGAGTTTTTTCAAGTTTTTGCGCTAGCATCTTCTCGTTAACCTTTCCCATATCCCTTGAGGTTGTGATATTCACTTTTATGATTCCTTCCATTTGATCATGATAATCCATAAAATCCGAAATAATTTTTTCATATCTTCCTACCATACCGTTGTCCGCGAGAACGCGAACAAAATTTTTAATTATTTCTTCGGGTTTTCCCCCTTGCGGATCTTTCAGTGATTCATACAATGCAGCAGCGAATTTTTTTGTGGATACCCTCATAGATTTATATAAATTCGAAATCCCAATTTCTAAATCCGAAACAATATTTAATATCTAAATTCAAATTCTCCAAACTTTTTGGAATTTCTGATTTGGAATTTGTTTAGAATTTCGTGCTTCGTGTTTCGAAATTTTATTTATTAATCTCATCAATTGTCTTTTTGACAATCTTTTGATCAATGGGATTATCAATAACTTTTTCCAATACTTTCGCTGTCGCGATCACAACAAGCCCGGCTATTTCCTTGCGCGCTTCCTGGATCATCGCGTCCTTTTCATTAGAAATTTGAGCCTTGCCTTCCGCGACTACCTTCTCCACTTCGGCGCGCGTTTTATGCAAATGAGCGTCCCTTTCTTTTTCAGCCGCCACTTTCGCGTTTTCCATTATTTTCATGGCGTCTTTTCTCGCGGCTGTTACCATCGCGTCTCTTTGGGCTTCTGAAGATTTCAAATTTTCAGCAATTTTCTTCGCGTCTTCCAGGCTTTTTTCTATCTTTGCCGTGCGTTCAAACATTATTTTTACAAGCGGTCTTAATGCGAAAAACCAAAAAATAAAAACAACTATGGCAAAATTCACGATTTGTGCCGTTATAAGCTTCCAATCTATATGAAATGTTTGAATAATAGAATCCATAAAAAAAATATTATGCTAATATACAAATGAATGCGAATGATACGAATAAATACGAATTCGTATCTATTAGTATCATTGGTACAATTCGTATATTGGTATCTTTTTTTATTTAATAGAAAACGCGATAACCAATGCGTAAATAGCAATGGCTTCCGCAAATGCCGATACCAATAACATCGGAACTAAAATTTTTCCGGCCGCCTCCGGATTTCTGCCGATTGATTTCATGGCTTCCGCTCCGATTTTTCCTATAGCCCACGCCGGTAAAAACGATCCAACACCTATGGCAAGCGCTTTTGCAAACATTGCGCTTGAAAAAATTTCACCCATATTATTTTCCTTTATGTAAAATCATTACCTTAAAAATTCTATCCGCCTGATTTATAATGCGTAAAGGCTACGCCATTTAAGAAAATGATTTTACTTAATTAGTAGTTAGTACTTAGTATTGAGTATAAAGTATTAAGAAGCAAGTATTTTTCATACTTTATTCTTGATACTTGATACTAAATACCAGATAACAGATACTAATGCCCCTCCTCGTGTTCCATGGTCATAACCGAACAAAACACCAAAGTCAGCAAAGCAAATATGAGCGCTTGTATGAGCCCGACAATTATTTCCAAAAACATAAAAGGAATCGGACTCCCACTATCTCCACGATTCCAACAAAAAATTGCACGGGGCTTGTCAAAATCGCTGTGTATTCTTTTTCTTTAAAAATTTTTCTCGGAAGCTCCAAAAACAAATTTATACCCAAAAAACGATTCAAGTGTTTCCATCCTGACGTAAGCGTCACGCCGAAAATATGCGTAAGCACTACCGCCATAATACTTAAAGCAATGGTCGTATTCAAATCCGCTGTCGCGCCCCGGAAAAGCGGTATAAAAATTCTTCCTTCCTCGCTTGTTTCAATAAATCCTATCGAACCTATACCCGGAAAAATTCCAAGCCAATTATTTAAAACAATAAAAATGAAAAGCGGAAACACAACCGGCATAAATTTTATAGTCTTTTTCCTCGAACCCGTGACCGTATCAGCAAGATTTAAGGCGCCGTCAAGAATCATTTCCATAAAATTCTGGAATCCTCTTGGAACCACGGAAATTTTTCTTCTGATTACAACTGACAACATTACAATAATCACAACCACAATCCAGGAATTTAATAAAGAATTTGTTACCGTAAATGATCCGATATGAAAAATCGGCTCTGCGAAAAGCGTTGTCTCGTGCTGAATTTCTGTATTCATATTGAGTACAAAGTTAAAAGTGCAAAGTTCAAAGTCACAGTTTTCAGTTAAAAGTTATATAAAATTCACTTTTAACTTGGAACTGTAACTTTGCATTTTGAACTTTAAACTTTTAATTTATTTCTTTTTATTGTCCATCTGTTTCATCATTTTCTTGCCCTTCCTTATAATACCGAAGATGGTAATAATAAATGCGACTCCTACGCATACTAGGGTAAGGGTTGGACCGGCATTAAATTTTTCATCAAGCCATTTTCCTAAAAAAACAGCCCCTATGACGGGAATTGCAATCCATCCCGACAACTCGAAAAACAACGCCAGCCCTAATTTATTATAGCTGGATGTATTATTGGATGTATCCATACAACTATCAGTAAATTAGTATAACGAATTCAACCAATCTGTCAAGGTCTAATAGAACGATTTCATCATATTTTAGATAAAACTTAAAATTAGCGTAATTTTTTACATCCAACCAATATAAATAACCCGCTACGCGTCCCCTTCTGGTTCCTCCTTGCGCGCGGGCTATTTATATATTTTCGGACTAATTTATCCTGATAAATTAGTCCATACTTTTTTTCATAGAAGGATCCTTCTCTTCTGCCTTGGCGTTTTCTTCAATATATTTTTTCCCAGTAGCTTCAAGGTCCTTTCCCTTTGATACCAATTCGTCGTCTTTATATTTCATCCCCATCTCCTGTACGGTCAAGCCGATAGATACCATCAGATCACCCATTTTTTTTATGCTTGTTGATTGCTCTTTCATCATCGCGGTTGCATCTTGTAATTTTTTAGCATCGGTTCCGCCGCTCTCTCCGCTTTTTTTAACAGAACACCCTGCGCCTATGCCGATAAAGAAGACAACCAATATGACGATAATTGCGGTTTTCATATTTTCTTTTTTGATTATTTTATTAGTCCTTTAATAATATCGACCTTTTTTATGGGGCGGTTTGCACCCACTATTAAAATTTTTTATTAATTTTCCCTAGAATCCTGATTCAGTTTCCGTTGTTTTTAATGCAGCCTTTTTTCCGAAGCGATAAAATAATGCGGGCGTTAAAAACAAAGAAATGATTGTTGAAGAAACAAGCCCTCCGAATACCACGACTGCCAACGGATTGAGCATCTCTTTGCCGGGATCGCCTCCCGAAAGAATGAGCGGAATAAGCGCGAGCGCCGCCACCAATGAAGTCATCAGTACCGGAACCACGCGATCAAGCGTTGCTTTGACTATTATTTCGGGCGAAAACGGCAACCGTTCCTTTTGTACAAGCGTTAAACTCCGGCCGATGAGCATAATTCCGTTTCGAGACACAATTCCCGCAAGCGATATAAATCCGACCAAATGCGCAAGATTCACCGATCCGCCCGTAAGCCACACTCCGATCATTCCGCCGATTAAAACCGTCGGAATATTCGTCATTACCAAAAGTACGATCGGAACGGATTTAAAAGCATAATATAATATGCCAAAAATCATGATCACGCCGATGATAAATATTAATGCCAACCGCTGCGAATTTTCTTTTTGGCTTTTATAGTTCCCTTCGAAAGAAAGGGTTATTCCGGTAGGAAGCTTTTGCTTTTCAAGCGAGGATTTTGCCTTTCCGACCGCCCCAACCACATCCGTACCCTGATAGTTGGCAGAAACCACCAACACGCGCTTTCCTCCTTCGTGATCTTGGCTATTGCGTCCTCCTTCAACCAAGATGTCTCCTATGCTTCCCGAGGATTCCGCTCCCATAAAAGGAAGCGATAAATCCCGCAAAGATGCCATGGTTCCTTTTGATTCCGCGTCATAGCGCGCGACAACATTGACCGAGGCGGGACCAAGCCGAACCTGCCCTATAGTATCTCCCATAATCCCCATTTCCAAATCGTTGGCAATAACGCCCGGAGATAAACCGTATTCAGCCAATCGGTTCCTGTCAACATAGATGCGAAATTCCGGCACAATGGTGTTTTGCTGAATGCGCGGATTTTTAATTCCTTCATGTTTCTCAAGCTCAACGAGCACTTGTTTTGACGCGCGATCCATATTGTCAGGATCATCGCCAAACACTTTCACAACGATTGGCGATCGCACGCCCGAAAGCAGCATTTCTACGCGGTGCGTTATCGGCTGTCCCAAGCTGAAGTCCGCGCCGCCGAACCGGTCAAGCACTGCCTGAATATCCTTAAAAATCCGGTCGCGTTCGCCCTCAAGACCCGGCTTAAGCGCGATTTGGACCTCGCTTGAATTCGCGCTCCCGCCATGCGGATCAGCCAATGCCCGTCCGGCAATATTACTTACCTGCCGGACACCCTCAACCTGCAAAATAGCTTTTTCAAGTTTTATCATGTATTCATTCGTTGTGGAAAGCGCTGTATTAGGCGGCAAAAAAACCATAGCCACCATAGATCCTTCATTAAACGGAGGGATTCCTTCTTTGCCCGCGAAAAAATACATTCCTGCCGTGATAACGAGCGCCACAACCGTGATACTGCCGATTATTTTCACATGGGCAATACACCAATAAATCCATGGGGTCATATGTTCTTTGATTTTTTGCACGATTTTGGTTTCCGTTTTGTGCTTGGCTAATGATTTGTCCCCAAGCAACAACGCGGAAAGAACCGGCGTTACCGTAAGCGATACCGCCATTGACGCGAACAGCGATACAAGGTATGCGGTCCCAAGAGCGATAAGCAAACGCCCTTCAATCCCCGGCATAAAAAATATGGGAAGAAAAACCACCGCTACAAGTATGGTCGCGTACACAATTGAATTACGAACCTCTTGCGATGCCATTAAAACAATGTGCTCGCGGTTTTCCTTTTTGCCGTCCAGCATCCATAAGCGCAGACGGCGATAAATATTTTCCACATCAACAATCGCATCGTCAACAAGCTCTCCCACCGCGACCGCGATACCGCCCAAAGTCATCACATTGACAGACAAATCAAATGCCTTGAAAATAATTGCCGTAATAAGAATAGACAAAGGAATTGCCGTTAAGGTTATCATTGTCATTCTTATGTTCATGAGAAATATAATAAGAATTAGAATGACAAGGATGGTACCGTCAAGAAGCGCCCGTTCCACATTTTCCAAACCGGCGCGGATAAAATTTTCCTGCCTGAAAAGATTCGGATGAAGTTCTACCCCGTCCGGAAGGCTGGCTGAAAGCGAGGTGAATGTCTTGTTTATTTCATCAGTGACAACAAGCGTCTGCGCGTCCGGCTGCCTGACGATACGTAAAATAACGCCGGCTTTGCCGTCAATAGCTCCGCTTCCGCGGATAATGCTTGCTCCTTCTGAAACAAATGCAATATCGCCAAGCCGAACAGGGCGCCCGTCCATACTGTTGCGTCCTATGGAAATATCCTGCAATTGAGCAGCTTCCGTCGGAGCGGTAAGGATGCGGATAACGTATTCTTTTTCATCCTCATTCAAGAGGCCGCCGCTTTTGTTCGTGAGCGTATTCTCTATATTTTTTCGGATATCATCAATCATTACCCCATAACGGCGCATGCGCTCGGCATTGATATTTATCTGCCATTCGCGAACATCACCGCCCATGACAAGAACATTTGCTATCCCGGGCGTTTTAAGCAACGCGGGGCGAATGGTCCAGTCCGCAAGCGTCCGCAAATCCATCGGAGAAATCTTTGAATTGGACGAAGTTATTCCAATCCATGAAATCTCTCCGAGAAGAGATGTTGACGGGCCAAGCACCGGCTTAACGCCCTGCGGCAAAACCGCTTGCGTTAAACGTTCTTGCACAATTTGCCTGTTGCGCAATGTTTCGCTTCCCCAGGCAAATTCCATATTAATCGTTGCTTGAGCGAATGACGCGCTGCTTCGTATGCGGTCGACTCCGGGAGCTCCGGCGATCGCCGATTCAATAGGATTGAGGATAAGCCGTTCAACCTCCTCGGCAGCCATGCCGGGGCTTTCCGCGAACACCGTTACGGTCGGCTTGTTGATATCGGGAAGAATATCCACCTTCATCGTGGCGATACTATATAAACCCGCTGCCGTAATAATTCCCGCCACGACCAACACGGTGATTTTATTTCCCAAAGCCCATGATATGATTTTATTAAACATATATTTTTTTAATTACATTTCCATCCCGCCACCCATACCTTCATCCCCATCATCGTCCGACTTATCCGATGCGGGAGTTTTTACCAAATCGCCAAGAAACATATTTTCTTTTATATCAGCAGTTGGGTTTGTTATATAACGGTCGCCTTTTTGTAATCCGGTATACACCTCAACCAAAGAGCCAAGAGTGCGGCCGATGGTTATATCTTTCGCAAAAATTCTGTCAGCCTCAGTTATTGCCCAAACAGCCGGAGTGCCCGTTGCGCTCCAAAAAATTGACGAATATTTTACAATGACGGCTGAAGTGCTCGCAGGCGCCAGCACCCTGACCGAAATTCCAATTGACCACTTTGTTTTTTCCGTGAATACGGCGTCAGCCATATACGACCCGTCATCATCAAGAGAACTACCAACGCCGATAAGCCGTGCTTTTTGCACATCTGTCACAAAGCCGGGGCGGACAATTGAAAGTATTTCCCCGATTTCCGGCTTCTGTATATTGTTTGGGATGCGCATTCGTATCAAAACATTTTCATTGCCGCCGGCGGTCACCGTAGCTACCGGCATGCCCGGACCCACAAATTCTCCCGGTTTTTTCATAATGCTTGATACAACGCCTCCTTTTGGAGCTACTATAAAATAGCCTCCGCCGACTGAACCTCTGATCGTCGCGTACGCAATTTCATTCGCCTTGACTTCTCCTTCCGACATCGCAAGTTCTTTTTCCAATTCAACAATCATCGCGTCAATTTCAGAAAGCGTGTCAATGGATTCTCTTTGTATGTCGGATCTTTCAAGCTCCATGCTTTTAATCTCACCGAGCACCATAATAAATTCGGTCTGATCTTGGGTCAGCATTTGTTTAAGAGAATCTAAATTTGTTTCTGACAGCATTTCACTATCAACGCTTGATGAATTGGCCAGTTTGATTATGCTGTCAAAATAAAGAAGCCCTGATTTTTCAGGCACCGTATTTGTATTTTTTAAATCAGACCATGCGCCAAAAAGAACGGGAGCAAAACTATTACGCAATTTTGAGCTGAAAGCACCAAACGCCAGGTTAAGCTCGGGGATATTACCCCTATCAAGAAGTGAAATATTGGTTTGGCCGTATATCATTGGGAATGTTTTTGTAATTGATCCTCGGAGAATCACTTGCGCTAATTTCTTTTTTGATTCAATCAATGACAACAATGCATCTCCGCTTTCCGTTGTATCCGATCTGAGCAAATCAATTTTTTGTTTATTTGAATTTTCCGTATCTATACGCAATTTTTGCAATTGCAAAATACGTTTTTCTGTATACGTACGCAAAGCTTCCGTGCTCGTACGCGACTCAGATAGCATTTGTAATTTTTCCGAAAGAGCCATAATGGCATCCGGCTCTTGCGGCGGACGCGAAAGCTTGCCGATAACCTGGCCGGCGCGCACCCACTCTCCTATGCGCACATACCATTCGGAAATGGTTCCTTCGCGCTCGGGCTGTATATAAAGATTATTAAGAGAAATAATTTCTCCAGACCATGAATTATTTGACGCGGTATTTCCGATAATTGATGAGTCTTCTTCCCCTACCACCGCGACCACGGGGTCAATACTGACTAAATTATTATTAACATCTGTTTCACTGCTTGCTTTATCCGCCGTGCTTCCCTTGCTTACTTTGTAAAAAGCAAAAACGCCGGTAGAAACAATTGCCAAAATCAATAGGGTCAGTACTGCAAAAACCCGTATCCGCCGTGATAAAAGATTCTTTATGAAATTTTTAAGTATGTCTTTCATTGTGTTGAAAATTAACTGTAAAATTCTTTTTTAAGACAACAAAAAAGAGCATGGCTGAAATCTTTTTTCGACAAAAAGATACTGCCTGTGCCCTAAATAAGTTGCGGTGGGCTGATTCTAACCAGCGATAACCATTCGGCTATCTTCTCCAGCTTGGACGAAGAATGCCTTTTTTTAATATGACGCTTTGTTAAATATTTTAAGAATAATTCCTGATTCAAAAATAACAGTCCATACATCAAACACGAAACAAAGAAAAAAATAATACCTAATAAAAACTCCGACGTAATTTTTGAGACCAAGCCGTTAGAAAAAGACTGATAGACAAAAATATGATGCACGACCTTGCCCAAAGTATCCAACGGGCAAATTTCACCATTCAGGGTGGCAAGCGGACACTCGCTATTGAGATGCTGATCCATATCCATATCCATCATAAAAACAAAACCAAAAATAACCATGCCGGCAAAAGCGACGGATATGCATACAGTGATGAATCTGATTTTCGCCTGTTGATTCATATTCTTATTATTTTTTATGTTGAGCCAGTTTATAAATCTTAAGAATTTCTTGAACCGCGCGTTCTTTTTTTCCGTGTTCTATCTGATGAACCACATGCGTAGAAAGATGATTTTCCAAAATAAGGTCTCCAGCACCGGATAAGGATTCCTTTACAGCGGATATTTGCGTAATAATATCAACGCAATACTTTTCACGATCAACCATTTTTTGAAGACCGCAAACCTGGCCCTCGATAATTTTGAGCCTTCTGGCTACTTTATTTTTAATATCTGTTCTTATATACTCTGAGTATACCCCCAGGGGGTATAAATGTCAATAACCACGGTTTCTCCATATTTAAAGACATTTTCGCGGCGGCAAATAACCATATAAAAAAACTAAAATATAGCTTTAAACTATAATACTATTTAATATTTACTCATTTTTATATTTTATGTTATAATGGAGAAATATAATACATACATAAATTCTCTATACTATGCCTATTACCCCTCAAGAGAAAGAAAGGGAGAAAATAATCCCTATACCGGAAGTTGAGCCAGAGGTTTTTGAACAAAACGTATCGCAAGAAAATCGTGTTGACACAGGTGATACTTGGTTGCCGGAAATAGCGCCCACACAAGAGACGGTCGCAACGCCCGAAACGCAAGAAATTACTTTGATGGAAAAAAGCGAAACGCTTTTAGAAATTGAAAAACGTCTTTCATCGGAGAATCTGACAAAAATTTTTAATAAACTTCCGATGGAAAGCGAAGCTGGACAAAATAAAAAATTAGAAATTCCAACAAAAGAAAAGTTCGCTCAAAAAGGAGACGAAGCCGCGAAAAAAATTGAAGCGCTCATACAGCAAGAGCTTACATTGGAAAAAATCCAAGAAATTATCCACGAGTGGCTCTTGATATTGCCGGATACGAAAAATAACGATCCGTTTATTGAACAAGAAGAGCTTAATATAATACATTCCATCGCAGAATATTTGGAAAAAGAATTACAAAAACAAATAGAATAAAAAATGAACAGCATTACATATTTTTTCATTTCATTGGCTATTATTCTCGCATTTATAGGAGCTATTGTTTTTATGTTTATGAAATGGAAAATGAAAAAGAAATCAAAACTTCCACACGCGCTTTCCAAAGTATTTTTGCAGGTAATGCTCCCAAAAGAATCATCTTCAAAAACGCAAGAAAACAAGCAATCAAATCCGCAGTCAGTAAAAGCCCAGCTCGCTTTGGCCGAAGGGCTTTTTAATTCTATCGGAGGCCTGAGAGCCGAGCGCGGAATGAAAGCGGCGTTCAAAGGGCGCAATGACCATATATCTTTTGAAATTGTCATGCACGGCATAAATATTTTTTCTCCGCGCTCAAACATCCAGGGGTGTTATCTCCAATTCTCAAGAGAATATATTTTCCCCATAAAAACATATATAAAAATGGACGTTGATCCGATTGCGGCTATTATGAACGGCCTGAGTAAAATTAATGAAAATGACAGCGCGACCATACAATTTATTATGCGCTCCGCGAAAAAAGAATGGCACCGTTGGGGATTCAAAACCGCGCAGGAGCTTCAAAAAGGAAAAGGAACGCGAGAAGCCATAGGAATAAGCAAGAGCGGTTTTTCTATTTATAAAATTGTAAACTTTTTTTCTTCTGGAAAATCAAAGAAGAAACAACTTGAAAAAGATGTGACTAAATCGCACCTGACCCCGATGGCTCAGGAAGTAATAAAAGTATTGGAAGAAAAAACATCCAAAGCCGGCCTTGATGTGAATGTCCGCATCCTTGTTTCTGCGTCAAACGAAGATGCGTCAAAACTCTATCTAAAAAATATTACTGAAACCTACAATCAATTTAATTATTACCAATATGGAAATAGTTTAAGGGCTATCAAACCGAAAGTCTCGGAGCTTGTCAAAAATTATATGTACCGGGAATATATTGAAAAAGAAAAATTGGTTTTAAATGCCGAAGAAATGGCAAGCATGTTCCATTTCCCCTCCCCGGAAATAGAAACTCCAAATATAAAATGGCTTTTGGCAAAACTATTTCGTCGGAATGACCGGTACGGGTAAATCCACATTAATGGAAAATCTCGCGATTCAAGACATCCGAGCGGGTCATGGCGTATGCGTGGTTGACCCGCACGGAACTCTTATTGAAAATATTATTGCTGCGGTTCCGAAAGAGCGCGCGGAAGATGTGGTATTATTTGACCCGTCAGACACTGAGCGTCCGCTGGGCTTGAATATCTTGGAAGCGAATTCACCAATGGAACAGGATCTCGCGACGCAAGAAATGATTGCCATTTTCTATAAACTTGTCACTGATCCGTCCATGATCGGACCTATGTTTGAACATAATATGAGAAACGCCATGCTCACGCTTATGGCGGATAAAGATAACCCCGGCACCATTGTGGATATTCCAAGAATGTTCACTGATCCTGAATTCCAAAAATATAAACTGAAATTCGTCACCGATCCCATGGTAAAAAATTTCTGGGAAAAAGAAATGGCAAAAACATCCGATTTCCATAAATCCGAAATGCTTGGCTATTTAATATCCAAAGTCGGCAGATTTATTGAAAACGCCCTTGTGAGAAATATTATCGGCCAAGGGAAATCCAGCTTTGATTTCAGAAAAATAATGGATGAGAAAAAGATTCTGCTTGTGAATCTTTGCAAGGGAAAAATTGGTGAAATAAACAGTTCGCTTTTGGGATTAATCCTTGTTTCCAAATTACAGATGGCAGCGCTTTCGCGCGCAGATATGCCGGAAGATAAAAGAAACGATTTCTTCCTCTATATTGATGAATTCCAAAATTTCATAACAAATTCCATATCGGTTATTTTGGCAGAAGCGCGAAAATATAAGCTTAATCTTATTTTGGCGCACCAGTATCTTGGGCAATTAACCGGCGGATCCGGAGTTGAGGGCAAGGCAGGATCAAGCTCCGTGAAAGACGCAATTTTTGGAAACGTGGGCACTATAATATGCTTTAGAATCGGCGTTGATGACGCGGAAGTGATGGCCAAACAGCTCTCCCCTGGCGTAAGCCAATACGATGTTATGAATATTGAAAAATACAATGCCTATGTGCGCCTTCTTATAGACAACCAAGCGTCAAAAACTTTCAGTATGAAATGCTTAGCGCCAATCAAAGGCGATCCGAAAATATCAGCGGGCATAAAAGAATTATCGCGCTTGAAACACGGCAGGCGCAGACGTATTATTGAAGATGAAATTATTAAAAATATGCAATTGGGAAAATCCGCCACGCCCCCTCCCCCGCCGGCAATACCGTTGGGGAATAAGATATAACAAAATAATCATATTGTTGTATGAAAAGGACAGATATAATTCTATTATTAAATTTATCTTTAATTCCTCTCTTTGCCGGCTGTAGTCAAAATAATATTTATAGAAGTGCAAACAACGGATCGGAGCTAACATACCCAGAGCTGACAAATGAACAAAATGCAATAATTGCACCTGGCCCGCCAGGAAATCTTTGGTTTTCAATTGAATCTGGCAACAAAATTATTAACTGGCAAGGAACCCGTGATGATACGGTTTCGTATTATACAATCTATGGGCGCTGTGATAAGAATTCATCGCTAAAAAAAATCAGCCAAATAAAATCTATCGGGGATAATTCTGGAATGTATTCCTTTAATATTGAAAACGATTCAGGATGCGACTATTCCATTTCCGCAACCAGTTTTTATGGAGCAGAGGGATCGAAAGAACTGCTGAAGACGATGAAATAAAAACCGCGAGCTTTTGAATTATATAGAGATCCTGCCTTATGTTCAGACTGTCCGAGAATTCGTAAAAATGTAGGGGCGGGTCTTGTGCCCGCCCAGAATTTCTCTAAATCATCGGGCGACCACAAGAGTCGCCCCTACAGAAATTCCTTCTCGGACAGTCTGTTAGAGGGGGTCATAGTAACGCTTGATTTTTTATAAACGCCCCATGACCTCCCCTTTCCTCTATGAGGAGAGGAAATCTATATTGAGTTTTGAATAATCTTACTAACCAAAAACCGCCAATGAAATTTCAAAGGCGGTTTTTAAAATACTTTTTTACTGTGCAACTTTTTCCGGCGCAGTAATCGGCTGGTCTTCTGCCGGCGCCACAACAGATGACGGTTCTGCTTTATTCAAGATCCGAATCGGGCCTCCGGTATTTTTCAGCATCTCTGAAACGAGCGGAACAACAATGGCTTTTCGGTACATATAATCATAATTCTCAAGTCCTTTCAATATCGGAAAATAATATGCTGGAACCAAAAGCTCATCACTCAATCCATTATTATAATCATACACCCTGAGATACGATAGCGTCGGTGTCCCAACCTCAACCTCCTGTATTGTTGGAGCAGACGGATCATAATTTCCATACATTCCGCCATTTTCTACCATTTTCATAATATCATCAGATTTTGTTACCGTGCCATAAAGTGAACCCTGATAATTCTGCGATGTTAAATTCCATATTCCGCTTGCTTTTTTATTTTTTACGTCAACATTCACGTTCAGACCTTGCGGATTTCCATATTCATCATACACTTCTTTTCCATCCACAATCAAAGGATATATGACCGTCACGGTATCGGGGAAATAAAAATTTTCTTTTTCAAAGCCGGTCGCCTTTGCATAATACATCCTCCAATCATTCATAATGCCAGGTTTTCCATAATTTGAAAGCGATACGGAGTGCGTTGATATAAAATCGTTCGTAATCCTGATAGCGTCGCCATCCGAAATCATATCCTGAGCCTTTAATCTGTTTTTTTCATAGCAATCCGGATCAATGCATTGCGATTGGGGCCATTTTATCCAATTCTGGCTTATACTCACGATTCCTTCGGTTAAATTCACATCAATCATATATCCGTAGTCCTTATTTTCAACAATACTGAATGATTGTACGTTTGTGTTGCTAAAAGATGAAAGGTTAGCAATGCCGAAATTCATCCCTTTGAGTGTGTCGGCAATACCCGAGCTGTTATTACCTCCCCTTATTCTTTTCAGCACTTCCATTTTTTCGCCAGTCAGACTAAGAGGATCCCCCTTATACACATATTTAAAACTTACCCAAACGCCTGGCGGAGCTGGCATGGTGGATTTTATTGCGCTATCCGTTGTTACACCAGAACCATATTGCGCAACCCCACCGCCTCCGCCACCCAATCCTTGCGGAGCAACTCCTGACCCCTCGCGTTGTCCCGCCTGTCCCTGAGCCGACAACGTACCAAATGCGCCATCAGATACACGCGCGATCTTTTGTTCAAATACTGAAACATTTGTTCCAAGTTTTGGCATTAACACCCCGGTACCATCGCCCATAAGATACACAACGGGCAAAATCGCAAGAGCCCCGACGGCTACGCCCCCTAAAACATAATATGCTTTTTTCATAATAGTAAAATTAATAATTAACGGAGCAGAAATTTTTGAATCTTTTTTTGATAAAAAGATTCTTTCCATGATTTCCGCACGCAATTTCATCCTGAATGCTTCGTCAAGCATTGCGTAGGGCCGTGACTTGATAAGCTTGGCGATAATAATTTTCAGCTTCTCTTCATGTGCGCGCAAAAAATTATCTGCCTCATAAATATCTTGTAAAATTTTTGTAATGTTATCTTCCATACTAAATGCTTCTAATAATTAATACGATATAAAGAGCCAATGGTAACTCGCGGCGCAAATCCGAAATGGTTCGGGAAAACATCATTTTCAAGCTTCCGATAGATTTTCCCGTTATCTCAGCTATTTCCTGATACGACAACTCATCCCAAACTCTCATAATAATAATTTCCTTCTGTTCTGGTTTTAGCGTATCAAGATATTTTTCAATTTCAGCCATTACATTTTTATTATCTATATCCTTTTCAATATCGTCCGTTTTCTTAACTTCAAGCGCGTCTTCAAAAATAGCATCGTCTTTTTTCATGCGATATTGGTCAATGATTGCGTTTCTTGCTATGCGATAAATCCACGAAGAAAAAGATCCTCTTTCTATGTTAAATTGGCGGATTTTTTCAAGCGCCTTAAAAAATACCTGGCTTGTCAGATCTTCAGAGGTTTCTTTATGGTGCGTGCGAAAATATACAAAATTATATATTTTTTTCACATATGCATCGTATAAAATGCCGAAATCTTGCGCATTTCCCGCTTGAATGTTTTGGATTATTTTTGCCTCATCAAAATTTTGCATGTGCTTAAATATATTACATACACATAATTAATAATACGATAATTTGGAAAATTTGTAACAGAATAAGTTATGCACAATGTCAAACTGAAAAAATATTCAATTTTATGGTATAATATTATAAGGAGATTATTTTGTAATACTATTTTTTTAATAAATTAAAATAAAAAATATGCCAAAGAAAAAAAAGCTTGCCGTACCCAAACCCCCTGTTGTGCACAAAATTATACAAAAAGAAAAAAATAACAACGCAATTCACCCGCTTCACTACGAAGTTCATCCACATTTAGGATGGCTTGTAACCGCAAGTATTGCGTTTTCTTCATTTTTTATAATGATAACAGTCATCGCTCAGGAAAAAATTATACCTTTGCCAGAAAATGAAATATATCAACAATCCAAAAAAATAATAGAGAACCCGTCCATACAAAATGACTACCCCCCATCCGCCCAAACTCCGGCGACAACAGATACGCGAGAAGATACATCAGGCAAAACGATTCAACAAGACTTACAGGGATCGTCTGAGGTTGAAATCTGTAATTTTTATGGCATAGAATTACCGGGTAAATGCGAAGATTACCAAGAATTGATAAATCCTTTGTCGGAAGAAAACATAAATTCAGCGAGCGCTGGGCAATAAAAAAATATCTACAAAATAAAAAACAGGGATGCAAAATAATCCGCTGTTTTTTATTTTCCTAAAATTCTTTTGC
>LBUD01000037.1 GCA_000992395.1 Parcubacteria group bacterium GW2011_GWA2_38_13
AAAATAAAAATAAAAATACAAAGCAAAAATATTATTATGTATTTTTGATTTTGTATGAATAAGGCAAGGAAAAAATTTATTATCACGCTGGCAATACTTTTGTCATTGCAGTGTATGTTTTATAATAATATTTTGGCGCGGGCAGCGACTTCAGAATCCTCGTTTAGCTTGCGGATATCAGCCGCGAGTGTTGAAGAACCAACTCCAACTCCGACCCCGACTCCTGCCGGAGTGCCGGGATTCGCCCAGCCGGGATTAGTGGTAAGCCCGTATTTTGAGGAAGATATTTTCGTCTCCGGGGAAGATCAGGTGCGCAATTATGTGAGAGTGATGGTTGTATCGGGAGTGACAGTAATTCCTGATCAATGGTTTCAGACTATGAGCCGTGAGCCGGAATTTTTAGGCAAAACCAATCTGAAAAATGCCATAGTATATTTATCTTTAGATAATGCTGATGAAAAAGTATATACAACATTTGCGAATATTCAGGGCGCTTGGAAATTCGCCACTCCTCAAATTCTACCTTTCGGCGTGCATACTTTATACATCACGGCTATGAGCCCGGTGAATCCTTATTTTAAAGCAGTGAGGGCGTTTCAATTTGAAGTTATTCCCATTCCTGTAATTAAAGAGCCGGAAATTTTTGAAACCCCGACTCCCGTACCAACTCCAACTATAACCCCGACCCCAATTCTTGCTCCAACTCCCGCACCGATTGCCACGCCGACGCCTGAACATATTTTTATACCGCCAACTCCCCAAAAACCAATACCCAAGCCAGCCTCGTCTTTGTCTTTTTCGCCATCACCTTTGCCAGTTGCGTCCCCATCTCCGATGATTGAAAAAACATTGGATGGAAAATACGGCCTTAACGTAGAAGTTATGCCGCAATCAAAAAAGATTTTAGCCGGCGAAGAGCTGAATATAAAAACAAAAATTATAAATTCCATTGAAGAAGCAAATCGGGAAGTGCTCGTACGTTTTATTATCAAAGACCCGCGGGGAAATATTGTGTATGATAAAACAGAAAAATATATTGTCAATGGCGAATTTGAGTTCGATCAAAACATTCTTCTTTCCCCGTCCATTAAAGAGGGAAAATACACCGTCACGCAGGAAATAGTTGACAATGGCATTACCTATTCCACGAGCGATTATTTTGAAATAGGCACAAGCACACCGGGCGCCGGTGCGGGCATTCTCGCCACAATAAAAAATTTGCGCGGCGATGATTTAAAGCCATGCATTATAGTTTTTTTATTTATATTCTTTTTTCTTATACTTTATATCCGCGAATACGTACGGAGTAAAAGACGCATTCCAATAAACGATGAAGACGTTTACGACGACGGCCAAATCCGGTAAAATTATCGGGTAGTCGCGTTATCGGCCGCATCAAACGCCTTTTGAGCAAGATCTTTTTCTCCCGTCAGCGTATAGAGATTTCCAAGCTCATAGTAATACGGCGATAGGGCGGATGGTCTGATTCCGCTGTGTATGGCATTGAGGTACAGCTGTATGGCAATATCATACTGCTTTTGTTTTTTTAAAATATTTGAAAGCACGATAATATTTTTTTCATCGTATATGTATGTCGGCTCAATGGTTTCCATTAAAGCTATTTCGTTTTTTGCTTTTTCAAAATCTTGTTCGTATATATAGCCAAGCGCCAGATTCCAGCGCGCTCCGACGAATTTTGGGTTTATTCCAACGGCTTTTTTAAAAAATTCAATTCCGTCCGCGTTTCTGCCTTGCGTAAAACGCAATTTTCCCAACGTAAGATATGGCTGATAGCGCATCGGGGATTCCTGGATAATTGCAAGGGATTCCTGTTCCGCGAATTTTGCAAAATATGGATTTAATTCCGATTCAATCCGCGCGAGTTCGGCAAGCGTAATTCTCGCGGAAATATTATGGGGTGATGCAAGCGCTGTTTTTTTCATATTATCTATGGCAAAAAGTATTAATGGCTCAAGTTTTTTTATATCATTGCCTTCAGTGATTTTTTTTAATATATAATTTCCTAAAATTTCCCTTAGTTCGTAATTGCTTGCGGGGCTTATTGCAAACGCCTTGGTGAAATTCTGTACTATTTCGCTTTCCTTGCCATCAGCAATAATTGCGAGTTTTGACGCGTATAAAGTTGCCCGAAGCGGCCGGACATTTATAAAATAAGTGATAATGAGAATGAGAAATAAAGCAGTTATTGTTTTTGCGCGCTGTTTCAAGGGCGCGGCATCGCTATGAAATCTTTTTATTATGCGTTTCAGCGCTCCTTGTTTTTCTTGGCGTTGATCGGAATTGATATATCCCAGCATGAGATAGAAAAAGATAAGTGTTGCAATGGTATCAAAAATAAAAAAATTTATTGTAAATTGCGTTATAAAAAAAGCAATAAGAATATTTTTTTCTTTCTTCTCGCGATCGCTTTTTATAATCATGAAAAAGGCAAAAATATAAATTGCCAAAAAAGCCAAAAGTCCAAAAATGCCGTTTGCCGATGCCACCTCAATCAGGGTATTATGCGCTCGGTCAAACCATGTATAGGATCCTGAATCAGCCACAATTTCCGGGTTGAAGCGCGTATTAAAAATATAGGAAAAATTCTCATTTCCCCAGCCCAAAATTGGTCTTTCTTTAAAACCCATCCAGCCTATATTCCAGCCGATAAGCCTGTTTTTTATGGAAGGGTCGTTTTTAGAATAATTCGTAAGTTTATTTATGATGCTGGAATCCGGACTTGCGAAATGGATAATAGCAATAAGAACAGGTATTGCTAAAATAATTTTAAAATATTTTTTTTTCGCTTGGGTATCGGACACCCTCATAATTTCAAGCAGGAAAAATATTACTATTCCCGCCATAAGGCCAAGCGCCGACGCGCGATTTACCGTGTAATACAAATTGATAGCGCTGATGATAATCGTAACTATAAAGATAATTTTGAGATTTTTTTTCTTTATTACAGTATAAAGAAGATACGTTATCCAGATTCCAAGAGCTTCAAATGAAGCGAAAAAGGCCGGATTTCCAAGGCTTCCGTTCGGCCGGTTTGCCCCGAACATTTTGACATACGACAGTTGAAGCGTTTGCCCGAGCGCCAATATATTTTCTATAAAAAATATAAGAAATAAAAAAAGGAGAAAGGGAATCCACTCGTCCTTGGTTTGGAATATTGACGACGCGATAATAAAAAGCGCGTACAGATGATATAAAGTTATCAGTCCTTCGCCCCTTGCCAGCGTGCTGAAAAAACTTTGGAATATATCCGCTCCCATGAGGCTCGTGAGAGTGGCTATGGCGAGATAGAACCCGAGCGCAATTGATAGGGGAGTGATTTTTGGGTAATATTTTTTATCCGAAAGACACAAGGCAATGGAGAGGAATATCAGTATTTCCACCACAATGCGGAAAAAAATTATTTTAGGAAATACAAACGGATAAATTACCTGATCCCATGCGACAAGGGGAGTGAGGAGGGAGAGGTATACACCAAATTTAATTATTTTCATTAAGAAATTTGTTTGAGAAAGCATCGTATTGAAAATCTAAACTATGTAAATCCTAAATACGAAATCCTAAATCCTAAACAAATCATAAATCACAATGTTCCAAACTAATGTTTTGGATTTGGAGAATTGGAATTTTGAATTTGTTTAGAATTTAGATATTAGGATTTCGCGCTTTGATTTTTTATACTTTAATAATCACCGGCAAAACCATTGGTCGGCGTTGCGTTTTTTGGTACAGGAATTGTCCGATATCATTGCGTATTTTATCTTTGTAATAATTTTCATCAAGATCAGTGGTGAGATTTTCCGAAAATATTTTTTTTACTCTTCTTCTTGTTTCTTCAATGAGTTTTTTATTTTCCTTCATATAAATGAAACCGCGGGATATAAGATCCGGATTGTGCACAAGTTTTCCCTGTTTTGTATCAACAGTCGCGATAACAACGATCATGCCGTCGCCGGCCATCATTTGCCGGTCGCGAAGCACCACATGGGAAATATCGCCAACGCCAAGCCCGTCAACATAAACATATTCTATAGGTATTTTTTGTGAACTGATTCTCGGGCCAGCCTTTGTCCATTCCAATATATTCCCATTGTCCAGGACAAATATATTTTCTTTAGTAAACCCGTCGGATTCAGCAACCTTGGCGCCTTCTCGTAAAAGATAATGATTGGCATACACGGGCATAAGATATTTCGGTTTGATTTGGCGCAAGAGCAATTTGATATCTTCAATAAGCGCGTGCCCGGAAGCATGGACGTCCATGATTTCCTGATGAAGAACCTGCGCGCCGAGCCGGTAGAGTTTGTCTTTGAGCGTTTGTATGGTGCGCTCGTTTCCCGGAATTACCGATGAGGAAAAAATAATAGTATCATTGGTTCTGACTTTAAGTTTTCGGTGCTCACCTGTTGCTATCCTCATAAGCACGCCGCGGTCTTCGCCTTGCGCCCCTGTGCACAAAATAACAATTTTATTTTCAGGATAATCGTCAATTTGGCTGATATCAATAACGGTATGCGGATTAAATTTTACATAGCCGATTTTTTTCGCAATCTCCATATTCGCTTTCATGGAATACCCGTCAAGCGCGACTTTTTTTCCGAGTTTTTCAGCAATATCAATTAATTGTCCTACGCGTTCAACCATGCTGGAAAAGGTGGCGATGATAAGGCGACCCTTGGCGCTTTCAACGATTTTTCTCAGATTTTCAATTATCTGCCTTGTAGACGCCTGATGCCCCGGCTTTGTGGATCCAAGACTTTCCATCATAAGAAGGGAAGGAATTTTTGGTGTATTCCAGCGCGCCAATTCCGAGAAATCCGTAAGCTTTCCGTTGGCCGGATCATGATCATAGCGCCAGTCGCCCATATGGATGACATTGCCTAAAGGGGTCTGTATGATTACTCCTAAGGCATCCATAATGCTGTGGGTGACATGGAAAAAGCTTACGGTTATTTTTCCAAGCCGAAGCTTTGTATCAATGGATGTGATTTCCTGGGACTTAAATAAATGCAAAAGTTTTGCTTCTTCAAGGCGCTTTCTTACAATAGCAAGCGTCAGCCTTGAACCGTATACAGTCGGCCACCCAAGTCTTGGAAGAATGTGCGTGGCTGCTCCGATGTGGTCAAGATGCCCGTGGGTTAGTATGACCCCGCGGATATCTTTTTCCCTTCCCTTTAATGAGCGAATATCAGGAATTATATAATCTATCCCCGGCATATTCTCTTCCGGGAATTGGAGTCCGATATCCAAAATGACAATATCGCCGGAATATTCATAAATAGTCATATTCCTGCCGACTTCTTCCTGTCCTCCGAGCGGAATTATTTGTAATGGTTTTTCTCCTGAACGCAAAGGCTGGAATCGTTTTGCCAATCTTGGCCCTCGCGCGGGCGAGTTTGTTCTTCTTCCCATTCTCCTTTGCCCATGCGTTGGATGGGTTCTTTCTGTTTTTAAATTCATAATAGTAATGTGTGTAGTCCAAAGCGCGTTTCTATGACCGCTAAGGGTTTGTTTATTAGTTATTGATTAATGTTTTTTAAGTGTTTTTTATCCCGTGTCAATGCCGCCGGTGGGACTTGAACCCACATATCCGTGAGGATACACGGCTCTGAACCGTGCGCGTCTGCCAATTTCGCCACAGCGGCCTTGACACGGGATAAGCTAGTGCGCCTGCCTGCCGATAGGCAGGTCTGCCAGTTCCGCCACGGGGGCCAAGGACATGAATTAAAAGTTAAGGTTTAAATAAGTTCAAAGTTCAAAGTGCAAAGTTCAAAATTACAGTGCAAAGTTCAAAGTTTTAAAATGATAGATCCCGAAGGGATACCTTAACTTTTAACTCCTGCCTGCCGGCAGGCAGGTTGCACTTTGAACTTTTAACTAATTTGTGATTTGTTTAGGATTTTTTCTTAATACATAAATGAGACACGATTGAAATATACTAGAAATAAATCCGCGCACTTTATTTATTTCCACTTTATTTCAATTGTATGTCGTATTTATTTCCAAATTTTTCCGGTATCTATATACCATTCGCTGACATTATTGAAGCGGTCGCTTGGAAGTATAATTCTCTCTATGCCAACGCCTTTTATTTTATTATGAAGCGCATACGTATACGTCGGGCTATAAAGGAAAACAGCGGGAATATCGCTCACAATGAGATTTTGGAACTCAGTATATTTTGTTATTTTTTCTTCAGGGGTTTTGGCTTTTCTCGCGTCTTCAAGCGTTTTATCAATATTTCTGTTGGTGAAAATGGCAAGATTAAGACCCGGATCCTGATTTTGTGAAGAATGCCAAAATGGATACGGATCCGGATCAAGCCCGATAATTTCTCCAAAAAGCAGCATCTCATAACTTCTCGGCCGGATTACTTCTCTAATTATTTTTGTGTTATCAATTATTTCAAGGTCAACCATTATGCCGATATTTTGAAGATATTTTTTTATAAGCTCAGCGGCCTGGATATTTTCTGAAATATCCGGGGCTGTAAGCTTTATTTTCAATAAGCGTTTATTCTTTTCACGAAACATTGTTTGCTCGCGAGCAGTCGCGGGGTTTTCATTTATTTGGGGAATAATTTCGTCTGTCATGGTCGGAGATGAGCTTGCCAAAGCAATCGTAAATGTGGAATTGTATTGCTCTTTTGTTAATTCTTTCCATCCATTATCCGAGAGCAGTTTCATTGCTTTTTCAGGATCGTATTCCAACGCCTTTATGTTTTTATCAAAACCGGGATATCCTTCAAGAATGGGGCTATGTACAATGGTTCCTTCAAGATTAAGCGCTTCAGTAAGAATTCCGGTTTTATCAATAGCTATTGCTATTGCTTCGCGCATGTATTTTTCTTTCAGAAGATCATTTGTTTTTTGGTTGAAAAAAAGCGCGGTATACTGTGGCAACACAAGCGAATAAAAATTTATTTTCGGGTTTTGCATTTTATTTTTCAGATTTTTCGGGATATAGCTTACGCCGTCAACTTTGCGGTTATTCAAGGCTTCTATGGCGGGGTGGATATCGGTGATAGGGTCGTAGGCGGGAAAAAATTTAAATGTGATTTTTTTTAAAAACGGCTTTGCTGAGTAGTAGGACGCGCTGGGCACTATCGTATAGGATTTAATATTGCCGAATTTATCCCTCATGAAGCTCTCATACTTCCATTGGCCCGAGCCAATCGGTTTCATATTATATTCGGTAAGATTGGCAGTTATTGCCGGTATGTCTTTCCAAATATGCTCCGGCAAGATTCCCATTGTCAGAATTTCCAGAAATTGCGGATATGCTTCATTTA
This sequence comes from Parcubacteria group bacterium GW2011_GWA2_38_13, assembly GCA_000992395.1. Lineage (GTDB taxonomy): Bacteria > Patescibacteriota > Patescibacteriia > Buchananbacterales > GWA2-38-13 > GWA2-38-13. The sequence continues at coordinate 7,310 of LBUD01000037.1, forward strand.
ACGTAAATACAATCGCGGAGTCATCTTTTTTTTCAATTTTCACTCCGCGCAGACTATAAAAAAGCGGACTTTTATATTGTGGATCCTGCGCGCTTTGAAATGTGAATACAATATCATTGGCAGACAACAATTCACCGTCGTGCCACACAACATCCTTTTTCAAAGTAAAAGTATAAATTTTTTGGTCTTCGCTTACGGTATAATTTTCTGCAAGATCTCCGACAAGTTCCAGTTTTTTATTATACGTAAGAAGCCCGGAATAAATAAGTTTCACCAAATCCATATCAACGTCATTTGTTTGCGCAAGCAGGGGATTGATAAACCTCGGAGCGCCTATAAGAGCCTCGGAATATTCCCCGCCTTGAACCGGAACAACTTGGATATTTTTTGAATAAAAAGTATATCCCCAGTAAGACATGCTGAGAATAATGAGAAAAATAAGAAAATTAATTATACCTTTTTCTTTTTTTGATAAAACGCGCGATACGTATCTCATTTGTTTCCAATACGGCAAACCTTTCGGCTTTAAGCTTGCAACAAGCTTTTTATCAAGATTTTGTTGCATCAATTCCGGCTCGCTTTGATTTTTTTTAAACTCGGCCTGTTCTTTCTTTCTCCCAAGAGCGCTTTTTGCGCTTGTTCTCATTTTCCAAGCGAAGCTTTTAATAATATGAAACACAAAAGGTAAATAATATCTAATTTATAAAATCTAAAATTTTATCTCAAAATTCCCAAATCGCTTGGCAATGGGAGATTTTGGTGAAGGCCATTATTAAAAGGCAGCGCCAGTAAACGTGTTTGCAAGCGCAATGCCTAAGAATGCAATGGTGAGCACTATGGTAAAGATGAAAAGTTTTTTTTCAATACCTCTTTTCGTGCTGAATACATTACCCTCTCCGCCAAAGGCAGCGCCCAAACCAGACCCGCGATTTTGCAGGAGAATTGCAGTAATAAGCAATATCGCAACAACTATTTGTAATATGATGAGTAACATAGTGTTTTTATTTATAGTGAGCAGAAGCTAATTTAAAATGAGTTTGAATATGACAGAGAGTGCATTTAAAAAACCGCGTGAAAAAAAGTGGTATGTAAAATGGTGGGGGGTTTCCCTTATTGTTTTTGTCGGCTTGTTTTTTTCTTTGGCTGTTGCTTCCGCGATATTTATGTTTACTATGTCGGCAAAATTAAAATCCGGGGCAATATCTCCGGAAGAGCTTTTCGGCAAGAAATACGCGGTATCGCATAATGAGACACTTTATGGAGTGAATTCTCCTACGCTTGGATCGGCTGGCGCGCCGGTTTCCATGGTGGTTTTTTTGGATTTTTCATCAATACAATCTGGCGATTCTATGGTTGCGGTGAATAAAATAATGTATGACGAGTATTATAAAAATCAGGTAAATTTTATTTTCCGCCATTTTCCAAACATTGCGGATCCGCTATCCATTGCCGCGTCTTTGGCCATAGAATGCGCGTACGAGCAGGAAAGATTTTTTGAAATGGCAAATGCAATCTTTAGCGAGCCGGACATCAGTCAGGCGTCATTTTCCCGCCTGGCATCCGCAAGCGGTTTGGATAAGGTGGAATTTGAGTCCTGCTTTCAATCCCAGCAGAATTTGTTTCGTATAGACAGGGATGGCAAAGACGGGCAATACCTCGGAGTAAAGGCATCGCCGACATTTATCATAAATGATAAAATAGTGGAAGGAACTCCGCGGGTGGAAGATATTAAAAAAGCAATTGATCTGATGCTTATAGAAAAATAAAAAAATATGAAGAGAAAATTATTTTTATTAGGTATTCTTGCCGCGGGTTTTTTTGCGTTTATGCCCGCAAAGACAAATGCGGGATGTTGCGAGTATTTTGAAAGAACCGCGGGTGTTTTTTGTCTGGATGGAACAAGCCAGCAATATTGTGATGATATTGAAGAAAAGAATTGCCTTGAACTTCAAATACCCTTTCCCGGCTCTTCTACGATAGAAGACGCCGCGTATAATCAGCAATTTTCCGATATAATCGCAAAATATATTATCCGAATTTTTCAATTCGGAATATGGATTGCCATATCTTTGGCGATTTTTATGATAATGCTTGCCGGTTTCATCTGGCTTATATCCGCGGGCAATATGGGGCTTATCGGTAAGGCAAAGGGATATATTACCAATGCATTGTACGGTCTTATAATTGCGCTTCTTGCTTTTATAATGCTTCAGACAATAAATCCAAAGCTTGTGGAATTGAAGATGCCCACATTGAACAGCCCAACAACCTTTTCGAAAGAAGACAAGTGTTGTTTCTATAGTAAAACCACAAATAAAGCAGAAAGCATGTCCCCGATGGGCGAACAAAAGGATAATAAGGGAAAGATAATAACACCAGCACAAACCTGTAATGAATTACTCACAGAAAGAAAAAAACTCAATCCATCCTTAGAAATGTGTTCAATAAAAAATTGTTGCGTTTGTCAACGGAAAACTTTACCTAGAGCAGCTGCTGATTTCCTTAACGGTGGCCCAATACATGACTATATATGTTATACTAATTTATCGGAATATGAGTGTACCTTTAAATCAACTGCCGGTAACAGCGGTTCTGAGACAGGATATAACATACAATGCCATTATTCAACTTCCGCAGAAGAATGTTTAAATAAAAGAATATATTTAACTTATGATTGCCAGGAGCCTGGCAATTGGACGTATGGAAACGTTAATCCTCAGGATTATTAGTCTTATATTTTCTCAGCGGAGTTTCCGTAGGGACTTCGTCGCTCGCTAAACAATAATAATTATAAAAATGTTTTTTGGTAATACAATACATAAGTTTAATTTTAATAATAATCTTTTTTTTATAGCGTTGCTGTTATTTTTTATGGTAGTACTTCCAAAACCCGCATTGGCAGGATGTTGCGGAAATATCCGTACGCCACAAGAAGGGGTATTTTTTTGCAGAGATATGGATGAAGCGTCATGCAAAAATTATATCGGTACAACCTATGATGCGACAGAGGTGTGCGATGAAGATTCCGGGAGATGCCGATGTCCAAAAGATAC
>LBUD01000038.1 GCA_000992395.1 Parcubacteria group bacterium GW2011_GWA2_38_13
ACAAAGGATAGACCTTTGATAAATATTTTTTAAAGATTTAAAAATTTGACCAAGTGTCGTAAAATGAAAGATTACTTGTGTATAAAAAAAGGACCAGAATTTTCTGGTCCTATAACGTTTATGCCTCCTGCGAAAAAATGATTTCACCTGTTAATCTATTAAAAATTTTTAAATCCCATTTGCTTGGGACAACTAACATTTTGCCACAAATATAAATATCATCGGACAACACAACGCAATCAAGCCTTGCTTTCCATTGCACCTTATTTTCAAAAATGCACTTCAGCGCTTCTACAAAAACTATTGCTTCGGTTCCGGATCCGTCATTATATTCTCTAGAAAATGTAGCGCTATGAATGGTGTATGCATATCCGTCAGCTGTAACAATTTTTTTAATTACTTCTTCACTCACAGTACACAATCTTCCATCAATTTCTTCAATTATACGGCTCATGCAACAAATCCTCCTTGGTAAAAATAGCATGTAAAAGAACTTCAAATTATTTTACTGTTTTTTAAAAAAATGTCAATTAAAAAAAAGCATAAATACATTCTTTAAAAAAACAATGAAAAGTATGCCTTAATTTATTTCTTGATAATATTTTCAACCGAAGCCCACAGGCTTTTGGAATTTTTTGGTATAAGTATTACCACTTCATCTCCGGGTTGCCCTTTAAAATATGTGACGATGTAAGTCCAACACCTCGTTTTAATATATTCAATTGACAATATATCTCTACAAGCTATTTAATATCAAGCGTGTTTGGGGTCCTACTCGGCCTATTGGTGATATATTGTTTGCTATCTGCAAATCTTTAACTGCGCTTTCCGTGACAAAACCAAAATATCCATTCGGCTCAATATCTTGTGGGAAATAACCAGCTTGTTGTAGCTTTTTCTGCAAAAGCATAACTTCATCGCCAGATGATCCTCTCTGCAAATTTGAAACTATAGAATCATTTGATGCCCCCAAAACCACGCCCCCCATATTCGAACCGTCAGCATATATTTCATCCGTTGGTATGGTTACAATATCAGCCATCTGAAAATTCATTCTATTGAATTCCGCTTCGCTCGCAATCCAGCTTTTTTTCACTACTCCGTCAACATTTCTTAAGAGATACGCTTTCGAGCTGTTAGCGTATTTTACCAATGTCCCTGCCGGATGAGCGCCTATCGCATTAAAAGAACCGGTTTCATTAAATTCGCCTTTTTTTACGTCAGAAATATAATTAAGATTATTAAACATCCAGCCGCCAGCCAAAAACACGCTTTCGGTCTCTACCCATGTGATTTCTTTTTTCACTCCCTCGTCACACTTTGAAACAATATACACTTTGGCGTTGCTTGCTTTTACAAGCTGTCCGCAGGTAAAATTATACGAATCCGGAAATAAGCTTATAGTTTCGCCAATGGGGTACGAACTGATATCCGCCGAAATTACATTATCAAAACTTTTTCCGTATGATAAAAATATTTTTCCGTTAAGATATGGCCGCAATTTCCCGTTTTCTATTATGAATACAGATGATTTTTTCGGGTCTTTCACGAGCTTTCCTTCAAGAGATGGCGCGAGTGTACCCGTGGGGCTTGGCGTAACTACCGGCTGGGAAATATTCGCGAGTGAACTGCCTCCCCCCGTTGTTGTCGGAACAGGCGTAGGCGTTGGTTGTGGCGCATTTCCCGTTCCTGCCAGGGTAATGGTATCGCTTATGATCATTGATTCGTCCGTACCTGAACTGCTAAATTTTACATAAACTCTTTTTTCGCCATCACCGGCTATCAATGTCCAACTCTTTGTCGTGGCGTAATCCACCCAAATGGAATTGGAAAAATCCATGGAATTTGAAAAAATCATAGTCGAGGCATTCTTTGCCGTTAAGGTCAAAACCACATTATTACTGGAGGCCTGGCTGTCGCCATTATTAATAGTAATACCAATATCGCTTGGCACCGTGCCGCTTCCGCCTCCCTGCGTACTTCCGCACACAACCGTGGAATTGGCGGTTATGGTCGCTGTCTGCGTAAACGTCAGCAAGCTTGGTTTTGTGGATCCCGATGTGCATACCGTGGCTTCATTTAAATCATTTTCAATAGTATAGCCATTGGAATTTGATACAATCACTGAATCTCCGGTGCCCAGCGTCAGAGTCATTGTACTGCCATTCACGGTCAAGGAATCAATGCCGGTAGAAGATGTCAGGGTGTACGTAACCGACGGGCTTGTCAAAGCGACATTTATAGTCTCCCCGGAAGCCAATTGAAAGTCTTCAGCCAAAACTATTCCTGGAAATACAGCAAGCAACAGAAAGAAAGCAACTCCATATATTAAATACTTCTTCATAAATTATAATTTATTTTGAATTATTCACATGATGTTGCACCGCACACAAAAGCCGTTCCTACCACATAACAATAGGTCCAACCCTCATTCCTCCGAATTTTTAAGCACACGCCCGCTCCAACCTCACCAGATGACGATCCAAGGGTTACTGTTGTTGTCGCGGCTGTATTTGTACTGCCAGCAACAAAATTTTCGGTTGTTGTTGCTCTTCCTGTTATTGTTGTATTACCGCTCACATTGCTCAGATATACTGTTCCGTCTATCTCCGCATCATTTTGCACATAAAGATCTCCGCCAGCTAAATTGATATTATTCGCCGTGCCTCCCGAACCAACCCATAATGACGCTGATGTGGTTGCCTGGCTATTCATAAACGTGTCATCCGTGACAATGAGGTCTCCAATGCCAAAATCCCATCCTGCCGGCTCGGTTATATCGGTGCCAACATACAGATAGCCGGTAGTTGTTGCATTGGTCGTAGAGGCGTGTCCCAAAACCGTAAGATCTCCACCAGTATTTATATTATCCCCTATGGTGGTTGCCCCATATACAACAATAGCTATAAAAAAAACCGATATCACTATAACCGTTAGATTGGCGAACAAAGACCGCATTTTAACACTTTTCATATTTATTATTTTTTAATAATTATAATATATTTCTTAAATATATTCTTATTGTTTATATTATACCATAAAAAAACAAGATATGTGACCGCGATAGTCCATATCCTGTGGATAACTTAAATTATTCTCTGCGTATAAGAATTTAATTCTTGATAATATTTTCAACCGATGCCCACAGGCTTTTGGAATTTTTTGGTATAAGTATTACCACTTCATCTCCGGGTTGCCCTTTAAAATATGTGACGGACGCGGTTAATAATTTCCATCTTCGCGTATCTGAAACAGCATACCAATCCCCTGTTATTTCATCCTGCAAAAGTACGGCCTTGCACTTATCCCGCTCAATGGGCCCTATTTGCTTATAGATAAACGATCCGTTTTTTGTAATAGTAAGTTTTAAAATATCCCCCTCAACAAGCTTTGATTTTGACGCATAGTTTGGCGGAATGCTATATTCTTTTCCGTCTGATCCCACCATGGCTTCTCCATTAAACACTCCCTCAAGCATACGCTCGGCATCATCCGCGCTTACTGCCGGAGATGTCCTTGTGGTTATGCGAGTTCCAAGGTTTGCTGGATCAATTTTTCCTACTGATAAAATATCAAGCGCACGACGGATATTTGTCTGCGTTTCTTCAAGCATTTTTTGCAATACATCCACGTTTTCGTCATTATGATTTTCCACTGCTTCTTTTAATGCTTCATTGTTAAGTTCCATGTCCTTCAATAAATCGTCCAAATTATGGTTTTGTATTTTTTTGTCTTTTGGTGTCATATTTATTTTTACGCCGAAACACAGCGCTTTTATTTTTATTTTATCCTATATAAATAAATTGGTAAATCCTTTTCTTTGGGTTTATGTATTATTTCCGGTTCCCATCCTTCTATGCGAAAAACAAACGATAGTACTCTTGTGCCCGGCCTTAATTCTTTTTCAAACTTATCTTTCAATTTTGCCATTGCCCTTGTGGATAAAAATGCCGTAATAACATTTGCTTTTCCCAAATCATTTTCAAAAAAATTGCCCAAATTTATCTGAACATCTTTATGCATACCCATTAATTTTATTTTAACATATGAATAAATATATGGCAATAGCGCTATCTCAAATCCTATGGCCTTGGCGCCATATGCCCTTGCTGCCTCAATAATTATGCGCCCATCCCCGCTTCCCAGATCATAGAGTGTTTCATTTGGCTTGATTTTCGCAAGGTCAAGCGCTCTTTGTACGTCTTTTTTCCACATAGGCACATATGGGGCCGCCAAAAGCCCGCCGTACGCGAAACTTACGATAATGAAAAAAAATATAATTAAAAATATTCCTACGAATATATACATAATCCGGGCAATGATTCTTCATGAATTCAAAAATATTATACCATTATACACCTTAATGTAAAATATGTTATACTGTAAACATGGCAAACATAAGGCAAATAAATTTTAAAAATATTATTTGGATGGATTTTATAAATCCCAAAGAGAATGATATTAATCATCTTCGGGAAAATTTTAATTTCCACCCGCTGAATATCCAGGACTGCATGAGGGACTCTCACCGGTCCGAAATCAATTTATACGATGACTACATTTTTCTCGTCATGCTTTTTCCCGTGTACAACAGGGCAACGCGCGAGATAACGCACGGTGAAATAAAATTCTTTATCACAAGAAATCATCTTATAACCATACACCACCGAGATTTTGGCGCTATGGAAGAATTTTTTAAAATTCTTGAGATCGGCCCTTCTATCCGTACGAAATTCAGTGATGAATCCCCCGAGCAACTTCTTTTTGAAATTTTAAATAAACTATTTCTGTATTGCTTTCCTATGGTTGATCATCTTATCATTGATTGCGATGTTATTGAAAAAGCAATATTCACGGGGAAAGAAAAACAAATGGTTTCGGAAATACTTCTTATACGGAGAAATATCACGGATTTCAGAAAAATTATGCAGGTGCATAAAAGTATTTTAAAAAAATTGATTTTCACATTTAAGGTCAATACGATATTCAATGCGAAAAAAACAGAAATTTATTTTGAAAATTTGATTGATTATTCAAAGGAGATTTGGGACACTTTGGAAAATTTAAAAGAGCGCATTGAGGCGCTTCAGGACACGAACGAATCGCAAATTTCTTTCAGACTATCAACAATTATGAAAACTTTGACAATTATTTCTGTTATCACCTTTCCGCTTACATTAATCGCAACGCTTTTCTCCATGGCATTCACCAACGCTCCTTTAAGACACAACCCTTATGGTTTTTGGATAATTGTTTGTTCCCAAGCGATAATAGCGGGTGGGATGCTCTGGGTTTTTAAAAACAAAAAATGGTTCTAGACAAGTTCAAAATTAAAAGTGCAAAGTTCAAAGTCTTGGTTTTAAATTAAAAGTTATAAAAAAACAAACTTTAAACTTTGAACTGTAACTTTTCACTTTGAATTTTGAACTTTAAACTTTTACCTTGTGTCTATCTTATTATAAACAAAATCAGCGATGTCGGATGCGGCATGTGGCTTGCCAAGCTTAAGGCAAGCCTTTTTCATTGCAATGATTTCCTGTGGATTTCCCAGAAGCGATGACGCGCGCGATATAAGCTCATCTAGGGTTTCCACTTTTACTGCCGCGCCCATTCTGACGCAATATTCAACATTTGCCTCTTCCTGACCCGGTATAATTTTATGAATTATCATAGGAGCGCCCATAGCAAGGCATTCTGTTATGGTCAGACCGCCTGCTTTGGTAAAAATCAAGCTTGCGATGGCCATAAAATCTTCAATATTTTTTACAAATTCAAATATTTTCACTTCCGGCAATTTTTTTAGAAAAGACTCGTCTAAATTTTTTTTCAATTCATCGTGCCGACCGGATATAATAATAAATTGCGCGTTTTTTACATTGCTTCTCACGCCCGCAACCACTTTTTCCAAGGTTAAAAATTCAAATTGCCCCCCTATTATCAAAAAAATCGGCGAGCTTTCTTTGAGACCGAGTCCTCGAATGAATTCATCTTTTTGTATTATTTTTGAAAATTGTTTACGTATGGGTATTCCGCTCACGACAATTGATTTTTTTTCAATCCCGGCGTGCGACAATTTATCACAAAGCTCATTAGTTGCGACAAAATAATAATCTGTTTCCTTATCCACCCAAAATGAATGAAAGCCAAAATCAGTAATTACCATCGCCGAGGGAATATTAATAATATCTTTTTTCCCGGAAAGGGATATGAGGCGCATGGCAAGCGGATAGGTCGCTATGATAAAATCCGGATTGAATTCTCTTATGTACGGAAGAAATTTGGAATCCATAGCGATTTTAGAAAGCGTATTTATAACTTTTTGGTTGAGCTTTGAATCAAGATATTTATAAAACAACCCCCAGGCCTTTGGAAGCTTCTCGCTTAAAAACGCATACCCTTCGCAGTAGATGGTTTTATAAATCCCTATGGATAAATCAATAATATTTACATTTCTCACTTCCGCGTCAGGATATTTTTCTAAAAACGCCTCTTCAATTGCGCGAGCCGCCATAATATGTCCCATGCCAGCATAGGCGTGCGCGATGAGAACTTTTTTTTTCATACGAATATGTGATGCAAATATACGAATGCATTCGAATGATACGAATGGCTACGAATATTAGTATAATTGTCTACAATTTTTTATATACCTTCAAATAAATCCTAAATTCTAATACCGAAATTCTAAACAAATTCGAAATCCCAAATTCGAAACAGTTTGAAACATTGTGATTTAGAATTTATGATTTGTTTAGGATTTAGGATTTCGTATTTAGGATTTTTTAAATTATGGTGTAAAACAAATATTACATAATTTGTGGCAACTTAAAACTTCCTGTGTATTTTCTGCCCGTCTTTCGTGTCTTCAATTTCAAATCCCGCGTCTTGAATTTTCTTTCTCAAATCATCGGATTTTTTCCAATCCTTATTTTTTCGGGCATCATCGCGTTCATTTGCAATCGTATAAATTTCTTTAGGAATTTTTTCTTTTTTTATTTTGTCTAATCCAAGACCCAGCACTTTATCAAATTTATACAATGTTATTGCTTTCGCGGATCCCGAAAACGTCTTATCTCCGATCAGATCCCACATAATCCCAAGCGCTTTCGGAATATTAAAATCATCGTTGATGGCATTTAAAAATTTTTGCTCGTATTTTGCACAGCCGATTTTCGGCTTCTCATATTCCGATACGATTCCTTTCAGCTTTGAAAAAGCATTATGCGCCGCTTCAAGCCCTTTCCATGTGAAATTCAATTTCTGGCGGTAGTGGGTTTGTAAAAATAAATATCTAAGATCAAGGGGCGTGAATCCTTTTTTTTCAATATCCGCAAGCGTATAAAAATTTTTTAAAGATTTTGACATCTTCTTTCCGTCAACTTGTAAAAATATTGTATGAAGCCAATAATTCACAAACTTTTTCCCAGTCGCGGCAATACTTTGCGCTATCTCACATTCATGGTGCGGAAAAATATTATCCTCTCCTCCGGTATGCAAATCAAAATGTTCTCCCAAATATTTCATGGACATTGCGGAGCATTCAATGTGCCAGCCGGGAAAACCCATTTTTCCAAACGCCTCCCATTCCATCTGGCGCTTCTCCCCTTCGGGCGAAAATTTCCATAAAGCAAAATCAGTCGGATTTTTCTTTTCGGGATTAATTTCCACCCTCGCGCCTTCTTTTAATTTTTCCAATGTATTTCCCGAAAGCTTTCCGTAATCAGGAAATTTTGACGTATCAAAATATATGCCATCGGATGTCTTGTACGCAAAACCTTTATCAATAAGTGTTTGAACAAGCGTAATCATTTCAGCAATATGATCAGTCGCCTTGCAGATAATCTTCGGCTCCAAAAAATTCATTTTCTTGCGATTTTCCAAAAATATTTTTGTAAAAAATTCCGCTATTTCCCACGCGGTCTTTCCTTTTTCTCTTGCGCTTTTTTCCATTTTGTCCTCGCCCGTGTCCGCGTCTGATGCGAGATGCCCGACATCCGTAATATTCATCACATGCAAAACATCGTATCCGCTATACGCAAGCACCCGCCTTAAAATATCCGATGCATAATAATTCCACGCGTGGCCCAAATGATCGTAATCATATACCGTGGGTCCGCA
>LBUD01000039.1 GCA_000992395.1 Parcubacteria group bacterium GW2011_GWA2_38_13
ACCGCATCTCCCGCGACAACGCCCAGGATTACAGAAGAAGAAAATATTATTACGGACGCAGGCCTAAGCGAAGGGATAATTGTTCTTGGCTCTAAAGAAAACCAGCCGAACGAAATAATCAATTTTATTATTGAATGGATGAATGTCCTTTTCATAGCGTTTATTTTATATATAGGAATGTGCCTGATACTTAATATATTCGTGAAATTTAAAGTTCAGCACCAGTCGCTTATATTGCAAAGTTTCGTTGTCATTTCGCTTATAATGGCTTTATTGGTAACCAAGCTTCATTTTATAGAACAAATTACAAAGCAATTAAAGATATTGTAGATAAACCTGATTTGCCCGAACTCATATAAATGATATAATAAGAATGTATGAAAAAAACATTTGATGTTGTAAGTATAGGAGGGATAGTTCGTGATATCACGTTTTATACCGACAAGGGGCGCATCATTAAAACTCCGGACAATCTCACGGCTCAGAAAATGATAGCATTTGAATATGGCGCGAAAATAAATATTTTTAATACGAATTATACTCTTGGAGGCGGTGCGTCAAACACTGCCCATGTTTTTTCATTGCTCGGTTTGAAAACGGCTATAATCGCGCGGATTGGAAAAGATATTGAAGGGGAATTGATGATGAAAAAATCAAAAGAGGACAATATCTCTACTGATGCCGTACAAATTGATTCCGCGCTTCATACGGGTTATTCGCTTATACTTTGTTCCAGTAAAAAAGAACATGATCACGTGGTATATACTTACCGGGGCGCCAATGAAAATTTAGTGGTTGATGAAAAGGTTATGAATCCTTTGGATGCAAAATGGTATTACATCAGTTCTATGTGCGGGAGCAATTGGCTGAAAACCATGAAAAATATTATTGCTTTTGCCAAAAAGAAAAATATTAAGATCGCGTGGAATCCGGGAAATTTGCAATTGCAAGCCGGAAGAAAAAATATTGAAAAAATATTAAAGTGCGTGGACGCGTTATTTCTTAATAAAGACGAAGCCATTGAACTTGTTTTGTCAGGCGTGAAAATAGGCAAGCGAGATCCCGCATTTCTTAATAAGACGCTTTATCTGCTCCATATTCTAAATGAATGGGGGCCGAAAACCGTTGTGATAACTGAAGGGAAAAAAGGCGCTTATGCTTTACGCGATGATAAAGTGTACAAAGCAAAAGTAGTGAAGAAAAAAGTTGCAGATACGACGGGCGTGGGCGATGCATTCGGCGCATCATTTGTCGCAAGTATGATTGAAGAGCCGAAAAATATTGAAAGAGCTCTGCGGTGGGGAGTAGTGAATAGCGCATATAATCTTACAAAGGTTGGCGCTCAGGAAGGAGTATTGACAAGACAGGAGCTTTTGGAAAAAATTAAATAAATTTTAGTAATCATATGAGTTCAAAGTTCAAAATGCAAAATTAAATGTTTGCCATGTCTCAATAACTTTTAATTGAAAACTGTAACTTTGAACTTTTAACTTTAAACTTTGAACTTGTCATACTATGCTTAAATCATTATTATATCCGAAGTCAATAGCCATTATCGGCGCGTCCAGTGATTCAAAAAAAATCGGTTATTCAATAGCCGCGAATATTACAGCGTATAAATTCAAAGGAAAAACTTATTTTGTAAATATCCATAAAGATATAATAATGGGTAAAAAAAGTTATGCATCAATTTTAGATATTTCGGAAAAAGTTGACCTTGCGATAATTATTATTCCTTCCCGATCTGTAAATACGGTGCTTGAAGATTGCGGAAAAAAAGGAGTTTCCTCGGCCATTATAATCAGCGCGGGATTTTCTGAGGTCGGGGAAGAGGGAAAAAAGCTGGAAGAAGAGATGAAACAAATTTCCCAAAAATATAGTATGCAAGTGCTGGGGCCGAATTGCCTTGGCCTTTTAAATTCTCAAAATAATTTAAATGCGTCATTCGCCGATGGAATGATCCGCGACGGCAATGTAGCTTTTTTTTCACAGTCAGGGGCGCTATGCTCGGCAATGCTTGATTGGGCGGTGGATAAAAATTTCGGATTTTCACAATTTATGAGCATTGGCAATAAGGCCGTTATTGACGAATCAACGGTATTGGAATTTTTTAGGGAGGAAAAATCAGCACAAATCATTCTTGGATATCTTGAAGGATTTAAAAGAGGAAAAAAATTCATAGAAGAAGCAAAAAAATGTGTTGACAAGCCGATTATACTTTTAAAAGGCGCTGAATCCCAGCAGGGGATAAAGGTAGCCGCGTCCCATACGGGAGCCATGGCTCAGGATGACAAGATTGTTGACGCGGCATTATCAGATGCAAATATCATCCGCGCAAAGGATCTGGAAGATTTTTTTCATCTCGCGATGTTTTTTTCATGGCAACCAATGCTTGAGGGAGGAAATATCGCAATTGTTACAAACGCAGGGGGTCTGGCGGTCGTGACAACCGATGCTGTGGCAAAAAGCTCTGTAACCCTTGCTTCATTTGAAAAAGAATCCATTGAAAATCTAAAAAAATTTCTGCCCGAGTCTTCAAATATGCAAAACCCCCTTGATATTATCGGCGACGCAGATCCCGATCGCTATAAACAGGCTATTGTAGCAATAAAAAAAGATAAAAATGTAAATGGAATTTTGCTTTTATTGACTCCGCAAACAGTAACGGACGTAAAAAATACCGCCGAGCAAATGGTTTTGGCGCTTAATGGTTGCAATAAGCCCGTTGCCGCGTGTTTTCTTGGTGGAGCCAGGGTATCGGACGGGGTGAGGGTACTTTTAAAAAACAGGATTCCTACCTTTGAATATCCGCACCAGGCTGTTCGGATGTTTGATGCGATGCATCAGTATATTATAAAAAAAGAAAAATTATCAAAGCAGGCAATGGCGCAAAAATATAAAAAAATATGTTTAAAACCAAAAATTTACGAAGAAATTAAGAATAATATTTCAGAAACACGAAGGAATGGTTTTAATAATCTTCACTTTAAGGATTGTTTCCGGTTATTGGATCTCTATGAAATACCGAAAGTAAAAACACAATATATTGAATCAAAAAACACTATTGAATCATTGCTTTCGGAATTTCAGTTTCCATTGTATGCGAAAATAGATTCTCCTCATGTGCTTCATAAAAGTGATTCCGGTGGAGTAGTGGCGAAAATTACAGATATGAAAATGGCAGTTTCGGCGTATGAGCAAATATTAAAAAATATAAAGAAAAATGTACCGGGTGCCAAAATTCATAGCGTTGTTTTTCAGGAAATGGTTGGAAATTCGCTGGAAGTGATTATTGGAGCTAAGCGCGATTCGCAATTTGGGCCGGTAATAATGTTTGGGCTTGGCGGTGTTTTTGTGGAATTATTCAAAGATGTATCCCTGAATCTTACGCCAGTGAGCTTAACAGCCGCGAAGGAAATGATAGAGCGCGTAAAATTGTATCCGCTTTTGAAAGGAATGAGGGGGCAGGAAAGATATGATATAGATTCCATAGCAGATGTTATAAATAAAATATCCCAAATGATGGTTGATTTTGAAGAAATTAAAGAAATTGATATTAATCCGGCAATGGTTGCTCATAAAAATAGAGGAATACTGGCGGTAGATTGCAGAATTATTATATAAAAATCATGAAAACATAAAATCATTAAAACATTAAAACAGATTTATTATAATTTTTAGTGTAGTTGTGTATTCATGCTTTAATGTTTTTTATGTTGAAATCTTTTTTTCATAAGCTGTTTAGCCGATTTAACGACCAGTCAAAAAATATATCATCAGCGGCTGTTATTATCGGCAGCGCCACGTTAGCGGCAAAAATTCTTGGAATATTGCGTGACCGTGTTTTAGCCGGTGAATTTGGAGCGTCAAAAACGCTTGATATTTATTACGCGTCATTTCGCATTCCTGATTTGGTATATAATCTTTTGGTTTTGGGAACAATTTCCGCAGGCTTTATTCCTGTATTCAGCGACTATATTAAGAAAGATATTAAAGAAGCCTGGAAACTCGCAAACACCATATTAACAATACTTTTTGTTGCGCTGTCCGCAGTGTTGCTTGTGCTAATGATTTTTACCGAACCGATTATGAAATTGCTTGCGCCGGGATTTGCGCCAGCTGACATGGCCCTAACAACCAAGATAACGAGAATAATGTTTTTAAGCCCCTTGCTTCTTGGTCTTTCTGGAATATTTTCAAGCGTGCTTCAGACCTATAAACGATTTTTCATAACATCGCTTGCGCCGATTGTTTATAATGTGGGAATAATTTTTGGCGCAATTTTTCTTGTTCCGAGATTTGGCATAAACGGTCTTGCATGGGGAGTTGTATTGGGCGCGTGTCTTCATCTTTTTATACAAATACCGTCAATGATATCCTTGGGCTACAGCCCGCGATGGATTTTTGATTTAAAAAATGCAGGAATGGCAACTATGGTGAAATTGATGATACCGCGTTTTTTGGGATTAGCATTAAACCAGCTTAATCTCGTCATTGTCACGATCATCGGATCGACCCTTGCAAGCGGAAGTTTGGCGATATTTAATTTTGCAAATAATCTTCAGAGTTTTCCTCTTGGCCTTTTTGCCATATCGTATGCGGTAGCGGCATTTCCTACGTTATCCGAATACGCCGATGATAAGAAAAAATTTATTGCAAGCTTTTCTCTGACTTTGCGCCAAATATTATTTTTTATTATTCCGTCTTCGGCGATTCTTATCATACTTCGGGCACAGGTTGTGCGCGTGGCTCTTGGCTCCGGAAGTTTTGACTGGAATGATACGCGCTTAACCTTTGATACATTGGCTTTTTTTGTATTAAGTTTATTCGCGCAAAGCCTGATCCCGCTTATTTCTCGCGCATTGTATGCCTTAAAAGACAGTATGACTCCTTTTTATGTAGGGTTTGTTTCAACCGGATTGAATATATTTTTAAGCCTGATTTTCGTAAAATATTCAAGCCATATCGGACTGGAAGGGGAAGAAATTGGTGCGCTCGCGCTTGCATTTTCAATTTCAAGTATTTTTAATGTAATGGTTCTATGGCTTTTATTAAAAATAAAAATGGGTGAGCTTGATGAAGCCAGTATATTCAAATCAACCCTGAAAATTGCCATAGCATCTTTTTGCATGGGGGCTGTCGTGCAGGGATTGAAATACGCGCTTGAGCCGTTTTTTGGAACGCAAACATTTATCGGAGTTGCATTGCAGGGAGGCATATCCGGAGTTGTTGGTATAATTACATATTTGACTATTTGCGTGATGTTAAAATCAGAAGAGGCGATTATTTTCTTTTCATCCATTCAAAAAAGATTATTTAAAAAATACATTCCAAGAGAAACTATTGATTCATCTTCTTGACATTTAATATAATATATAATAGTATTGTATAGGATCTTTCACATCATTTTTTATAAGGAGGTATGTATGGATTTTATCCCCAGCGCATCCGTCGGCAGTTGTATTTTTTTAGTAGGGCAGTTTTGTATTTTTCATAATCGCCATAAGGGCGGGCATGAACAGTTTGACAATATGGCTTGTATGATCATTGATATTTTACCGAAAACCGATTGGCTGGAAGAAGATATACCTGAGTATAGGGTTCAATTCCATGGATATTGTGGTCGGCTCAATAACGTCAAGGTGGAGGAAAATGAGCTTGAACCATTACCGGATTGACGCGATAACAAAACCCGAGCTGAATAAAGTTCGGGTTTTTTATGTATTGAGTTCTATTCCTTTTAAAAGTTTCAACGTACTTGAGTATGACTTGGTGTATTTTTATTTGTGATTCTGTGTTATAATAAATTAAATAATTAAGGAGGGAAGATTAATGACTGGAGAAAAGCTCTTTTTACGATATGCCTTTCCTTGCGTTGAGGTGAGAGAGTCAATGGGTGTTATATCACCCCATCATAATAAAGAATTAACAGACTGGATAAAAAACGATGTACAGCCCGCCAGAAGTCGGCTAAAGTTTTGTTTTCCAAATGCCTTTAGAGCGTTGAGGGCGTTGGCAAGTAACACTGGAAGAGAAATATGGAGCATTGAGAATATCCAAGATTACTGGCATAATAATCATAGGCGTCCCGGTGAATGTGGAGTTCATCTAATAACTGTCGGCAGTGTTGACGGAGGGATAGTAATTTCGAATCGTCAATTTTTTGTCAATATATATAATCTTTCGCTTAAGGCGGGGGACAGAATATACACACATAAAAAATGTGTTATTGAAAAAGTTGACTAGATACTACCTTGAATTAATCAAGGTAGTTTTTTTAGACAGCTTTTAGTCATATGTTCTCACAACGTTAGGGATATACAAAGTTTTTCTGGAACGAAGTGAAAGAAAAATTTGGGTGAGAGACGAGCCGAGCTCCGAACCGAATATCCCTTGTTAGTCGTCCCAAATGGAGCGAAGCGGAATGAGAGCGCAGCGGGGCGAGGAGCGCTACGGATGAGAGCATTATTGTTGAAGTTTTTTTATTTCAAGTTTTCTCTTTGTTGGAGTCTCCCCGCGGGGACTCCGACCAATTTTCTGAATCCGCTATACGCTGTTAGGCGGTATTTCATTTTTTACTTCCATTAATTTGTCCTGAAAAATAATTTTTATTTTGCGACCTTCTTTTCGAAACCTGTCTTCTATTGCACTAATGTCCCAGTCATCTCGCAGTTGTATGTTCATCCTTATGATGCCAGTTGGCGAAAGGTGCTGCAATGCTTGTGAAATTAGATGGTAGACTCCATCTTGTTTTTGCTTATCTTTTTCAAACCTGACATTTATTAAAATACTTTCTGGAAAAATTATTAAATCATATTGTTCATCTTCTAAATCAGACCATTCTCCCCACATGTCAATAGTTTTTGATTTGAAGTCCGGTGGTAAATTCTTGGAATCAATATCAGAGAGTGTAATATTGTCCTTATTAATGCCTAGTTTTTGTAATAATTTTTCCAGAAAGTCGGCACCTGAGCCAACTGATAAAAATTTTTTCGTATTATTAGACAGGAAATCATTAACATCGGTTTCAGTAACCAACCCTCTTCTAAAGTGCCAACTTGGAGCAAAATAAAAATAATTAGAATTTTCTGGTGCATAAATATCCTCCTTCTTAAATTCAGGAAACATTTCTATCTCCAACTCTCTTATTGTTTCCCAATACTGCTTTGGGCGTTCTATTTGTGGTTCTTTTTCCATATTGCTGAGAAGTAAAAATGAAATTTCGCATTAGGCGCTGTTATGCGATGTGCGCCGCAGCGCACAAGCAGAACAGCGACGGTAGGCGCCGCCGTTATGCAAAATGAGCGGCGCATTTTGCATAACGTTTCGGCATCATCTGAAGTGTGTTAGCATTTGGGTGAAGCGTAGCGGAACCAGATATGCCGTGTTAGGCGATGTGCATTTTATTTTATTATATT
>LBUD01000040.1:0-1987 GCA_000992395.1 Parcubacteria group bacterium GW2011_GWA2_38_13
CGCATCTTTTAAAAAAACTTTTCGGCAAAATGAAAATTGATATTAAAAACAGAAAAGGTGAAACCGCAGAAATTGATTTCACTCCTCCGTGGCCGAAAATCACTTTTCGTGACGTTATTAAAAAAGATTGCGGAATTGATATTGACGTATTTTCTTCACAAAAAGAGTTGCTCTCGGAAATTAAAAAGAAAAAAATATATACTGAAGAAATGAAAAATCTTGGTTTGGGAAATCTTGTTGACACCCTGTATAAAACGGTTTCACGCGATACAATCATCAAACCAACGTTTCTTATCAATCATCCAATAGATGTTTCTCCTTTAGCGAGAAAAAATGATAAAAATCCAAAAATTGTAGATCGTTTCCAGCTTTTGGTAAACGGATGGGAAATAGTCAACGCATACTCAGAACTTATTAACCCCGAAGACCAAAAACAAAGATTTGCCCAGCAGGTCGCCGCCAAGGCCAAAGGAGACGAAGAAGCGCACGGCGAAGACAATGAATTCATTAAAGCTCTGGAACACGGAGCACCGCCAATGTCAGGATGGGGGATGGGCATAGACCGCATTGTTGCGCTTTTGACACAACAAGATAATCTTCGGGACGTAGTATTATTTCCCTTAATGCGCCCCGAGGAATAAAATAAATATATTTCAAAAACCTTAAACAAAAAAATGAGAAAAATTGATTATTCGTCAAAATATTTTAAAAACCCTGCAATACGGAAAAAAAATAAGAAAAAAATAAAACCATATATAATATTTTTTGTTGTATTTGTATTTGTTGCAACAAATTATATAATCTTTTTCTCCCCTTACTTAAAAATAAAAAATATTAAAATAAATGGAAATATTAATGAAGATAGCCCTATTTTATCTTTTTTCACAAATAGAAATATAATGTTTCTTGATTTAAAATCTATAAAAAACAACCTTCTTGAAACTCTTCCTATTGAAGATATCAATATTGAAAAAAAATATCCTGATACAATATCTATAAGCATAAAAGAAACAACACCGGAATTAATATGGATAACCCAAAACAAAGGGTATTTAATTGATTCGTATGGAAAAGCATATTCAGATATTAGCGGTAATTCAATAGAAACATATAATCTTGAAAATTATGATATTTTGCGACACAAGTATCTCTACGATAATATTCCAATTATATATGATAATAATAATTCATTGCTTGTCCTTAATAAAATTTTCTTAAACAACGAATATATAACATTTATAAAAAAAGTTTATCAGGAATTAAACCAAAAATTAAATTTAAATATTATTTATTACGGCGTATCAATGAAAGATTATACGCTGGAAGCAACAACTTCCGATAATTGGAAAATATTCTTTAGCTTGCAGGATGACGCGGATAAACAGATTGAAAGGCTTTCCCTGATATTAAAAAATCAAAAGGGAGAGGGGATGGATACTATTTCACAATATATAGATCTTAGATATGGTGATAAAGTATTCTATAAATAAATTATCTTGTGTCGCACAATTTAAAATTATTTTTTTTACAACCGAAGAGAGTAAGAAATGAAATTCATATAGAATGCTTATAAAAAAATAAAATATATCTTACAAGACAAGAAAGAAGAAAAGAGAAAAAAATGATATGTTAAGTATATAAAGCCTATAAAAATAAGCTTTTTTTGATATATACGGAAGATAGGCATACTCTATAGCGTCGCATAAGGTATATTGTGCGACACATAATATACTTAATGTTTTTCTGTTGTATCATCCCCCATTAATCAAAATCAAAATATTTTTTATTAATCCAATAAATACTCAAAAAAGAAATTAATGATTGCATAACATCGGAACTATTTAAATTACGAAAAATTATTCCCGGAATAAAAACAATAATCAGGGGTGTAATAAATAATAACGCGTCCATTAACATTGAATCGTAATAGGTGATTATAACGGCCATATCAATTGCATACTCTTCCCTACTCACTCGTATAAACTTA
>LBUD01000040.1:2002-11278 GCA_000992395.1 Parcubacteria group bacterium GW2011_GWA2_38_13
AATCATTAAAAAATAAATAAAATATATATCCGATGAAGTAATAATAAAAGTCTTTTCAATCTCATTTTTTATTAAACGTTTTTTTAATATAAATTTATCTCGTGAATATATCAAAACAGCGCCCAAGACAAATATTAAAGCAGGGGACGCGTCCACAAGCATTCTTGAAAAATTTTTTAATTCATCAAAAAATTTGTAATAAATAAAAAAACCCACAACAAGCATGATATTTGTCGTTATCGCTATCCCACGCTTCGTGTCATTATCCATAGAGACTGCTTAATGATTACGGTAGATAATCCAACGGATTGACCGGTATCCCCTTCTTACGGACTTCAAAATGCAAATGGGCGCCGGTGGTCAGGGGTCCGGCTCCCGGAGTACCGGGCTTACCCCCGGAGTAGCCTATAATTTCACCCTTGCCTATATACTGGTTTGCTTTAACAGATATAGAAGACACATGTCCATATACCGTAGAAACGCCATCAGAATGCAAAATCATTATATAGCTATATCCCTTCGCTCCTCCATTTTTTACAGCTCCTACGTATCCGGCTTCGGATGATTTCAATGCAGTCCCCTGTGCGGTACGTATATCAATTGCGGGATGTTCAAAAATATATCTGTAAGGATAGTCCGGGTCATGAAAAGTTGCGGTAATCACCCTGCTCGCAACGGGCCACTGCAGCGTTTATATTGTTTTGCTCTGCTTTTAATTCATTGACATAAGCCTGAAATTTCTTTTCTGATCTTTTCGTTTCATTTAAAATAGTCTCCTTTTCATTTGACTTCGCCAGCAACTCCCCTTTTTCAGTCTCTAATTGTTTTTTAAGCAATACTTCTCTTTTACGTTTTTCTTCAAATATGGATTTCTGCAATTCTAATTCTGATTTTGCGTTTTGTATGTCAATGAGCGCAAAATGTATATTGTTTTGTATGTTTTGTAAATACTGATATTGATCAAAAAAATCTGAAAAACTATTATTCATCACTAAAATTTCCACGTAACTCACCTGATCATTCCTATATAATTCTCTCATAAATTCTGATATTTGTTTTCTCAGTTTTTCTAAATTTTTTTCTTTTTGATCTATTGTTATTGTTATGGTTTGAATCTCAAGATTTGTTTTTTGTATTTGATTCTGAGTAATCTGAATATCAAGTTCATTTTTTTCAATTTCATCATTGAGAATACCGAGCTGATTATTGAGCGTCACGGCTTGTTTTTTAGATTCTTTAATCTTATCCTGATATGCCTTAACCTTTGCCAAAAGATCATCTATTTCATTTTTTTTCTGCTCTATGCGCTTATTCATTTCTTCTATGGTTTCAGCGTGAGCCGTAAAGGATATTTTTTCATTCAAAAAAAAGCACGCCAGCGCTATTAAAAAAATATTGATAAATATTTTTAGTATATTTTTTTTTATTTTCATGAGATAATTTAGCGAACTTGCAAAATTGCATTTTTTATTTTTTGAACAACCCTTTCTTTGCCCAACGCGTCAGCCACTTCAAAAGGACCGGGACTCGCCTTTTTCCCTGTCATGGCAACCCGAAACGGCCACAGCACGTCGCCATTTTTCAAATTGCACTCTTTTACATACGCCAAAATTTCTTTTTCTAAATAATTTTTATTAAAATTTATATCCGTAATTGTTTCAATTTTTTTAAGTAAATTTTCAAGTATTGTCGCAACTTCCTGAAGTGTTTGGTTTTTCCATAATAAAAGATTTTTGTCATATACTGTGTCCTTAAAAAAATAATCCGTAAGCTCGGGTAATTCAGAAAGTTTTTTTAATCTTTCCTGTTCCAACAATACAATTTTTTCTAAATATTTTTTATCATACCTCTCCCCTATTAAATCTTTTTCTTGCAAATAAGGAACGCACATCTCAACCAATAAATTCAGCGGCGTCTTCCTGATATAAAAGCCATTGATCCAATCAAGTTTTTCTGTATTAAAAACTGCGGGCGATTTATGAATTTTTTCCATAGAAAATTCTTGTATCATCTCTTCCATGGAAAAAATTTCTTTTTCGGTCCCCGGATTCCAGCCAAGCAATAATATAAAATTTAATAATGCGTCTTTTAGATAACCTTTATTTAAATAATCTTCAACAGCCACGTGGCCCTGGCGCTTGGAAAGTTTAGTTTTGTCGGGGTTTACAATTAATGGCAAGTGGGCATAGATCGGTTTTTCCCATCCGAGCGCCTCCCAAAGCGCTAAGTGCTTCGGAATAGTCGGCAACCACTCTTCACCCCTGATTACATGGGTAATCTTCATTTCATTGTCATCAATCACGTGTGCCAAGTGGTAGGTTGGAAATCCGTCTGATTTCATTAAAATAACATCTTCCTGCCCGGCATACGAAAATTCAATATTGCCGCGGATAGCATCATGAAAACAGCAAGCTCCGGTTTTTGGCATTTTTAATCGCACCACGGGAGTAATATTTTTCTTTTTTTCATTAATTTCTTCAACAATAAGATTTTGGCACAACCCGTCGTACCCAGTAGGTAATTTTTGAGCCGTTTGTCGTGCGCGAAGATCATCAAGCCGTTCTTTTGAACAAAAACAATAATATGCCTTATGCTCTGCTATAAGTTTTTCAGCAAATTTTTTATAAACATCAAGCCGTTTTGACTGATACACAACTCCCGATTCCTGATTACCGATTACCGATTCCTTCACCTTATCCCATTCCAAGCCCATCTCTTTTAATACTCTCATCAAGCTTACATCAGCGCCCGGTACGAAACGCTCCCTATCCGTATCCTCAATTCTTAATAAAAATTCTCCCTTCAGGCGCTTAGCCAATAAAAAAGCATAGAGCGCGGTTCTTAAACCCCCAATATGCAAATATCCGGTCGGACTTGGTGCAAAACGTGTACGTATTTTCATAGTATAATTATACCATTCTATTATATAATTTCAATTCTTTTTATTGTGAAATTTTTCATAAAAAATAAGCAAAGGAAATACAATCACAGCATTATAAATTCTCTTCCAGCGCTTTGGCTCTTGCATCAGGCGATACAGCCATTCAAGGCCGATTCTTTGCATAAATAATGGCGCGCGCTTGCGATTACCGGACAAAAAATCAAATACTCCTCCTATGCCTATGGCTAAAACAACAGTTTGAAATTTCGGTAAATTATAATATATCAATTTTTCCTGTTTCCCGTGAGGCAAGGCCACAAACAAAATTTTTGCTTTGCTTAAATTTATTGCATCAATAACTTCTCTATCAATATTTTTTGGATCACGAAAAATCTTTTCATCAATGGTTCCGGCAACACGCATGTTTGGAAATTTTTGTAATAATTTTTGCGAAGCTTTTTCCGCAACCCCCCTCTCCCCTCCTAAAAAAAATATAGGATAATTATTTTCCGCGGATATTTGCGATAAAATTTCAGCCATGTCATTTCCTGTTATTCTGATCAAATTTTTTTTATATAAAAATTTTGACGCGAGAATCAGGCCAAAACCATCGGCAACCGAGATATCGGCTTTATTTATAATATCTTTAAATTCTTTATCATTTCTAGCCAATACTAAAAATTCAGGATTTGGAGTAACAATATGATGCTTATTTCCGTCTCTTGCAAATCTCTTGATTCTTTCTATTACTTCCGAGCGCGATTCATTATCAATATTAATGCCAAGAATATGCATTTTCATAAAAAATAATTGATTTTTTTCTCTCAAAATAAATAAAAAACTTATCGAAGTTGCTTAAATTCAATGGAACAAAGCTATTTTATGAAAATCACCCCTATTTCATGTATTGTATCAGAAACCCAAACATTTGAAAATTCTTTTAAAAAATGAGATGATACTAATAGATATAAAAACACAAGAACATGAAAACAATTTTGTTTAATGTTTCATGATTTCATGTTTTTTGATTTAATTTTATGCCCATAGTATTTGCTGCTATTACACCGCACCCCCCGCTCAGCATACCGTCAATCGGTAAAGAAAATTCCGTGCATTTGAAAAAAACTCTTGAAGCCTTCCAAAAGATTGAACAAGATCTTTATGCTTCAAAACCAGATACCGTAATTATAATATCTCCTCATGGAAAAACCCTTCAAGATTCAGTCAGCATAAATCTCTATCCCCAGTACGAGGGAACATTTGAAGAATTCGGCGATTTTTCCACAAAACTTACATTTAAAAGCGATACCAGCTCAATCCAGGAGGTCAGATCGGAATATGAAATTCATGAAAAAAAATTAATTACGCTTACCAGTGATCCGAAGGTGGATTACGGTATTAGTATTCCCCTATACTTTCTTTTACAGCATATGAAAAATGTTCCTATTATCCCCATAACACCGTGCGGAATGGATTTAAAAACGCATCACAGAGTCGGCAGGCACCTTAAACGTGTTTTTTCAAAAACAGATAAACGTTTTGCCATAATTGCTTCCGGCGAATTTTCACACCGGCTGACAAAAGATGCCCCCGGAGGATTTTCAGACAGGGGGGAAGAATTTGACAAATCCGCGATCAATTTGATAAAAAAACATGACACCAGAAGCATACTTCACTTTGATACAAATTTAAGCGAAGAGGCCTCAGAATGCTGTTTAAAACCCATAAGTATTGCCCTGGGCATAATGATGGGAATGGAATATAGCGTAAAAGTTTTATCATATGAATTTCCTTACGGTGTAGGATATTTTTCCGCCGAAATGGTTCAATAAAATTCTATGGAGAATTTTCAATATGCAGAAGTAATCCCCCTAGTGAAACTTCCAAAATCATTGGGGATTTTTGATTATAAGATACCGGCGGGCTTAATTGATGAAATACAAATTGGTCAGCTTGTAGAAATACCATTTCGCAAAAAAAATATTTTTGGTATTATTATTAAATTAAAAAAAGACGCGGGTATTACACATAAAAATTTAAAAGAAATAGTTTCAATAAAAAATAAAAAAATACTCGCCCCTTACCAGATAGATTTAATTTTTTGGCTTGCCGACAATTATTTCCAATCTCTCGCGTTAATTGTAAAATCACTCATCCCGCCGATTCCTAAAAAAAATTATTTCAACAAATTTGATGTAAAATCTTCGTCCGGTATAACGATTAAAAAAAATATTCAAAAGGCCTTATTTGATATTTCCGGCAATACCCTTATATACGGAGACTATCCCAAAACATTGCCAATCCAAATAATTAATGCGTATAGGAAAAAAAATCAGCAAATACTGTATTTATTGCCTGAAACAAATATTGTTCGAAAAAAAGTGAAAATTATTGAAAAATATTTTAATTCAAGTGAAATTGGCGTTATTACGGGAACAATTTCAAAAACAAAAAATTATATCCTTTGGGAAAAAATATTACATAAGGAAATAAAAATTATCATAGGCACCCGGCGGGCAATATTTGCACCCTTTTCAGATCTTGGCGCAATACTTATAGAAGACGAAGATGATCAGAGCTACAAACAATGGGACCAAAATCCCAGGTATAATGCGCGAGAAGTGGCAATAAAAATTAGCGAACTCACCCACTCAAATCTTTTTCTATTCAGCCGAGCGCCGTCGGTAACAACATACAGCAAAACATTAAAAAACTTTAATAAAAAATTTTATCCATGGTATGGAAAACAATTTGAAATGGTTGATATAAAAAATGAACCCAAGTCCTTTCCCTATAGATATATCAGCAATCGCGTCAATGAAGTCTTGGAGCAATCACAAGGTCAATGCATTGTAATGATAAATAGAAAAGGTTCATCACGCTTGGTACTATGTAAAAGTTGCGGATATATATTCCGATGCCCTGCATGCAATCTTCCGTACGCATATTATGCAACCCCGCAAGAAGTGTTGCGCTGTACTATATGCGCCAAAACACTTCAATTGCCGGAAAAATGCCCGGAGTGCGAAAACATAGAATACAAATTTCAAGGCGCGGGAACGAAAAAAATTGCCGAAGAAATACAAACACGATATCCAAAATATGCGTTAGAAATACTTGATGGCGACACGCCCATGAAAAAGAAAAAAGAAATAATTGCTGATTTTAAAAATAAAAAAATAAAAATTTTAATTGCGACCCAATCGATTTTCAATGATATTCAAGTTGAACATCCCATAGACGCGGTTATAATTTTATCCACCGATATTTTATTCAATATTCCGGAATATACTTCCGAAGAACGTGCGTGGCAATTTATCATAAAATCATCAATGTACGCGAATACAATTATCATTCAAACCAATAATACCGATAATTTTGCCGTTTCATGCATTGCGAAAAATGATTTTGACGCATGGTATATGTCTGAATTAAAAAAACGGAAATTATTCCATTACCCGCCATTTTCAAAAATTATAAAAATAATTTTTCAAAATAAAAATAAAAAAAATGCCGAAACGGACGCATCGCTTGTTGCGAAAAAAATAAAAGAAATAATCAAATTCGACAATTTATCAATTGAAGTTTTCGGACCCATTGACCCATACGCGATAATAACAAGAAAATACTATCGCGTTCACATTATATTAAAAATTTTGAAAAACAATGAATTGCTTCAAAATATCATGCAAACAGTTCCGGAGTCGTGTTTAATTGACGTAGATCCGGTTTCTTTATTATAAATGTTGATAAATTCTTTAAAATTTGCTATACTTCAATATTATGGAAATAACAACAATCACATCATTAAAGTCGGAAATTCTTCGAAAGGCATCAAAACCAGTGCCTCTTATAGACGTGCCAAAAATTAAAAACTTTATAACGGAAATGGAAGAGGTTATGCGCGTAAGGGATGGATTGGGAATTGCAGCGCCTCAGGTTGGAAAAAATATCAGAGTGGTTATTATTAATACAAAAGACGGCGCTCTTGCCATGATAAATCCGAAAATTTTAAAAAAATCATGGAAAAAAAATATTGATGAAGAGGGTTGCCTCAGCGTACCCCGAGTTTTTGGATTAGTAAAAAGACACAACGCTATTTTTGTAAGCGCTATTGATAAAGATGCAAAAAATATTACATTTGAAGCAAAAGGATTATTCGCTCGCGTAATACAGCACGAAATTGATCATTTGGACGGGATACTTTTCATAGACAAAGTAACCAAAATCACACGCGGGAAGGGATTGTTAAAAGAAATGGAATCAGCTATGAATAAAAAATAAATTAAAAAAATGAAATCTGATTCAATAAAAATAATATTTTTTGGCACGCCTCAGATTGCAGCCTATACGCTTGAAAACGTTATAAAAAAATATGGGGTGGTAGCTGTCGTAACTCAGCCGGATAAAACGATTGGAAGAAAAAAATTACTGGAAGCGCCCCCTGTAAAAAAAATGGCATTGCAATATGATATACCGGTTTTTCAAACAGAAAAATTGCAATCGATAGAAAAAGAGCTCACAAATCTTTCGCCGGATATCGGCATTGTTTTTGCATTCAGCCAGATCATACCGAAACAAATTATTGATATTTTTCCAAAAGGGATGCTCAATATCCATCCGTCAATATTACCACAACTCAGAGGACCATCCCCTGTTCAAGAAGCAATATTACAAGGGCTAGATGAAACGGGCGTTACCATAATCAAGCTTGATGAAAAAATGGATCACGGACCCATAGTCATGCAAAAAAAAATAACAATTAATCCTACTCATATGGCGCCTGATGTTTTACAGCAATGCGCAAAATTGGGCACAGAGATGTTATTAGAAATAATGCCAAAATATATACGAAATGAATTTATTCTAAAAGAACAAGATCACGCAAAAGCAACTTTTTCACATATAATTACACGAGAAAATGGCTTAATTGATTGGAAAAACGACGCACAAAGCATTTATCTTCAATTTAAAGCATATAATCCTTGGCCAGGAGTATTTACTACAATATTTATATCAAATAATGGAAAAATGGCTATACAATGCAAAAAAAACGCCATTCTTATCCTTACACTTCAATCTGAAGGTAAAAATGCAATATCTAGTGAAGAATATATAAAAGGCCATAAGAATTGCATTGGTAAACGCCTTGAAATATAAATTTAATTGTGTTATAGTATTTTTATATTAATTTAACAAGCAATATTTATGAAATCAGATATACATCCAAAATATTTTGAAAATGCAAAAGTGGTTTGCGCGTGCGGTAACACTTTCACGGTCGGATCTACCTTGCCGGAGCTCTACGTTGAAATTTGTTCAAACTGCCATCCGTTCTATACGGGGAAACAAAAGCTTGTTGATACGGCGAAAAGAGTAGAAAAATATCAGACTCGCGCAGGCAAACAAAAAGATGCGTCTACGAAACGACTTGGGAAAAAAGTTAAAAAAGCAAGATCCCGCGCCATGAAGGTTGATGAAAGCAAAAAAACTTCTGAAAAAAATAAATAACTTTTCAAATGAATCCCTGCTATTTATGAGTAGGGATTTTTGTATGCATAAAACATATGAAACAAAACATTCAAAAAATTTTTGACAGATATAACACCGCCAAGGATGAATTAAACAATCCTGATGTAATTCGTGATATGCAAAAATATAAATTATTAAACCAGGAGCTCAGCGTGTTAAAAGAAACTGCTGAAAAAATAGAAAAACTTATTGAATACGAAAAAATGATCAAAGAGGCCGAGGATATCATTGCATCCCCCACCGACAATGATCTTTTATCAATTGCTCAAAACGAATTCAATGACTATACGCAAGCGAAAAGCGATTTAGAAAAGGAAATTGAAAACGACCTTGTGAAAGACGACCCGCTCGACCAAAAAAATATTATTGTTGAGGTGCGGGCAGGCACGGGAGGAGATGAGTCGGCTCTTTTTGCGGCAACACTGTATCGCATGTATTCCCGTTTTGCGGAAAAAATGGGGTGGACGGCGAAAATTCTATCTTCAAGCACAACCGATCTCGGCGGTTTCAAGGAAGTGGTTTTTGAAATAGACGGTAAGGGCGCATATGGATATTTAAAATATGAAATAGGAACCCACAGAGTACAAAGAATTCCGGAAACTGAAAAAGCAGGAAGAGTGCATACATCTGCCGCCACCGTTGCTGTACTTCCTGTTGCAGAAGAAGTTGATTATGAGGTAAATTCCGCTGATTTAAAAATTGATTTATTCAGAGCCGGCGGGCACGGCGGTCAAAATGTTAATAAAACAGAAACCGCGATTCGCATTACTCACCTTCCCACCAACACGGTTGTTGTATGCAGAGACGAGCGCTCGCAGCAGCAAAATCGCGCCAAGGCTATGATTGTTTTGCGATCAAGGCTT
>LBUD01000041.1:0-1536 GCA_000992395.1 Parcubacteria group bacterium GW2011_GWA2_38_13
ATTTTGCCCGATAACGGTTATTGCGGACAAAACTGGCAGGATGATTTTCAAATTAAATTACACTTACAGGATGAAGTCGGAACGATTTCAAAATCGGGAAATATTTTTCTAACCAATATTCATAGAGTTTATGGGGGAAGCTTAAATGAAACGAGTTTTGAGGATGAAGACACCTCGGATTATTTTTTGGGGAGTAGGGTTGTCGGCAAGACCAACGATTCAAAAGTTGATTTGGGTGAAATAGTGCGTGATGTTGATGAACTAATGATTATAAATGACGAAGCACACCACATACACGATCCAAAAATGGCTTGGTTTAAATCTATTGAAGATATACACAACAGATTATTACAAAAGGGCAAGAAATTAGCTTTGCAAATTGATGTTACGGCTACGCCAAAAAATAATCGCGGTGAAATTTTTGTGCAAACAGTTTCCGATTATCCTTTGGTTGAAGCCATACATCAGGGTGTGGTAAAAAATCCTGTTTTGCCGGATCAAGCCAGCCGAGCAAAATTGCAAGAAAAACAAAGCTCACTTTTCGCCGAAAAGTATGAGGATTTTATCAGGTTAGGCGTTGAAGAATGGGAAAAAACTTACAAAGAGCTTGAACCGACTGGCAAGAAATCAATTCTTTTTATCATGACCGATGACACCAGAAACTGCGATGATGTTGCGGAATTTTTAGAGAAAAGCTATTCGCAATTAAAAGGCGCAGTTTTAACCATTCATACAAACAAAAGCGGTGAAATTTCGGAAACTGTTACCGGAAAAAAAGAAAAAGAACTGCAAGACTTGAGAAAGAAGGCTAATGAAATAGATAGTATTGAAAGCCCATATAAGGTGATTGTGTCCGTTCTTATGCTTAAAGAGGGTTGGGATGTAAAAAATGTAACGACAATCGTAGGTCTGCGCCCTTACGGCTCCGATTCAAAGATATTGCCCGAGCAAACACTGGGTCGCGGTCTTCGCCGGATGTTTTTCGGACAAGACATAGAAGAATATGTAAGCGTAATCGGTACGTCCGCTTTTATGGAATTTGTGGAATCAATCAAGGCGGAAGGCGTTGAGCTGGAAAAACGGAAAATGGATCGCTCCGGCTCGCCAATTACACCAACCGTTATTGAAATAGATAATCAAAATGTAAAAAAAGATATTGAGAATTTGGATATTGAATTGCCGGTTTTAACGCCAAGAATACAAAGAGAATATAAGAATCTTAATTTGCTGAATGTTGTTAATTTCAAGCACGAGAAAATTTCTGTAAAGCAATTTTCCGAAGAAGAAAAAAAGGAAATAGTTTTTAAAGAAGTGATTGATGATAAAATTCACCATACAACGATTTTAAATAGTTCCATTGAGCCGAATTATCAAAGTGTTGTTGGCTTTTTTGTGCAAAGGATAATGAAAGAACTTCGCCTTTTTGGGTGCTATGACATACTTTTCGGAAAATTAAAAGAATTTATTTCTGATAATTTATTTAACGAGAGCGTTGATCTTAATGATGCAAATATTTTGAGGAATTTATCCGAGCTG
>LBUD01000041.1:1700-15626 GCA_000992395.1 Parcubacteria group bacterium GW2011_GWA2_38_13
GACTACAAGAATGCAAGCGGAGCAATTTCCAGTTATTATCCTGACTTTTTCGTGAAAACGGACAACAAGACTATTTATATTGTGGAAACAAAAGGGCGAGAAGATTTGGATGATATTGAGAAAATAAAGAGATTGGAACAATGGTGTGAGGACGCGAGCGAAAGACAGAAAAAGATTAAATACAAGATGATTTATGTGAAACAGGAAGAATGGGATAAATACAAGCCAACGAATTTTAAACAGCTGGTGGAAGCATTTGGAAAAATTTAAAAAGAATTTGTCGCCAAGCTGGGCATAAAATTCTGCGGAAGAATGAAAAAATTTCATTTCATTTACAGACATTTCAGTATTCTTGTGGAACTATTCGCGCGAACAATAGAATGAGCGAATTTTAAAATCCAAGTTATACTATAATAAAATTATGAAAATGAAAACTAATAACATTGCGTATATTGACGGTGCAAATCTGCATAAAGGCATTGCGAGTTTAGGCTGGACGCTTGACTATAGAAGATTTAAAGTTTGGTTGGCTGAAAAGTATGGAGTGAAATCGGCCTATCTATTTATTGGATTAATACCAAAATATAAGGAGCTCTATAAATATTTGCAGGAGTCTGGCTTTACTTTAGTGTTTAAAGAAGTCGTCTATGACGGAGACGGCAAGCCGAAGGGAAACTGTGATGCTGACCTAGTATTACAGACAATGCGTGATACTTATGAGAATAAATTTGATGAAGCCGTTATTGTCGCAAGCGATGGCGACTATGCCGGGTTAGTGAAATTTTTAATGGAAAAGGATAAGCTTTTTATAATCATTTCGCCCAGCAACGAAAAGAAATGTTCCATTCTTCTTAAGCGTACGGGGGCAAAAATTGCTTATATTAATGATCAGCGATTGATGCTTAAGATAGCCCAAAAATGAAAAAACCCCCAGCGGGGACGGAACCCCGCAAGGGTTTTTTTCGTAGTGATTATTATTATATTAGCATATAATTTATATATGTCAAGTCTTATCAACAGGCACAAGAATGAAAACAATAATCGTAAAAATTTTCAATTTTCTGAAAACATTTAATTCTTAAATAATATATGAGAATATTAGTAACCGGCGGAGCTGGTTTTATCGGCTCGCATCTGTGTAAATATTTATTAGACCAAGGAGAAAAAGTAGTATGTTTGGATAATTTTTTTACCGGGCAGGCGAAAAATATTGAGCTATTATTGAAAAATAAAAATTTTTCTTTGCTTAAGCTTGATGTAACAGAGCCCTTTGAAATAAAGGTGGACCAAATTTACAATCTTGCTTGTCCGGCATCGCCTGTTCATTATCAGAAAAATCCCGTTCAGACCGTGCGCACAAATGTTTTGGGCGCGATACATTGTCTTGAATTATCCAAAAAGTTGGGCGGAATAAAAGTATTGCAGGCATCAACATCCGAAGTATACGGAGATCCAATTGTGCATCCGCAAAGAGAGGACTATAATGGTAATGTAAACCCCATAGGGCCGAGAGCCTGTTATGATGAAGGAAAAAGATGCGCGGAAACGCTATTTTTTGATTATTTCCGCGAGGGTGCAATTCCAATTAAAGTTGTCCGTATTTTTAATACCTACGGACCGAATATGGCAATGAATGATGGAAGGGTGGTGTCAAATTTTATCGTACAGGCGCTTCGCGGAGAAGATATAACCATGTATGGGAACGGATCCCAAACAAGATCGTTTTGTTATGTCACGGATCTGGTGCGCGGCTTGGTCGCCATGATGGATTCTGATGGATTCACGGGTCCGGTGAATATAGGAAACCCGGGTGAATTTAGCATAAGGGAGCTTGCGGAAAAAATTATATCTATTACGAAGAGTAAAGGCAAGATTATTTTTTCGCCGCTTCCGGCCGATGATCCGAAACAAAGGAAACCGGACATCGCGCTGGCCAAAAAGTGTCTTGGCTGGAGCCCGGAAATAAATCTTGATGAGGGTTTGATAAAAACAATTGCGTATTTTAAAACAATTTTATAATATTTTTTAATAGAGCAATTATAATCTTGACGCGGGATTACGTTACTCTATTTTTATTTATAAAAGAGCCAGCCCAATTCTTTACAAAAAATTTTTTTAGTTTTGGTGAAAAAAAATTGTCTGTGGATAAGTCTGAAAAATGAATAAAATGCGTTCATTTGCGGCTGTATATAATTGTGGTATAATATATTTTAATGATACTATATATAGTATATTTATTGAAAAATATATGAATTGCCCATTTTGCAATACAACAGATACCAAGGTTATTGACTCAAGGGAAACAGATGATGGTAAAATTACAAGAAGGCGAAGGGTTTGCGAGAAATGCAAACTGCGTTTTAGCACATACGAAGAAGTTGCTTTATTAAATCTATCGGTAATAAAGAAAGATGGTACAAGCGTTCCCTATGATAAGGCAAAAATATCCCAAGGGCTCATAAAAGCGCTTATTAAGAGGCCCGTTTCGGAAGAAAAAATCAGCACACTGCTTTCAAGCATAGAATATGAGATACGAACTTTGGAAAAATCGTCTATTACCACAAAAGAAATAGGAAAAATTATATTGAAAAATTTGAAAAAAGTAGATCAGGTTGCGTACGTGAGATTCGCAAGCGTTTTTAAATCATTCGGAAGCATAGATAGTTTTAAAAAAGAACTTGATAATTTAGACAAAGAATAATAATAATGCGAATATACAAATGTGTACTAATGATACGAATAAATACTAATAAAAATTATTAATACCAAATATGTATGCTTGGAAAAACGATAGGAAAAAAAATAATACAAAAACTTTGGCATAAAAAGTCAAAAGTGAAAAAAGTTATAAAAAGAGACGGATCCGTAAAGGATTTTAATCCGGAAAAAGTATATACGGCTGTTTTGAAGGCATTTTCGGTAACGCGCGAAGGCAAGGAAAGCGATGCGTGGCTTGTGGCGGATGAAGTGATGGATTCATTGAATAAGAATTTCAACGGCGGAAGCGGAAGAATTCCTCACGTGGAAGAAATACAGAATTTTGTGGAAAGCGCTTTAATGTCTTTGGGTTATAAAAAAACCGCAAAAGCCTATATACTGTACCGCGAACAGCACCGAGGTATACGCGAAACAAAAAAAGTTTTGGAAGGAGCCATTGATCTTGTGGACCAATATTTGGAATCTATTGATTGGCGCGTAAATGAAAATGCCAATATGGCATATTCTTTGCAGGGGCTGAATAATTATATTTCATCGGCAGTCAGCCAGACGTATTGGCTTAATAAAATATATCCGAAAGCAATACAGGACGCGCATCTTTCCGGAGCTTTTCATATTCATGATTTGCAAATTATCGCCGCCTATTGTTGTGGTTGGGATTTGCAGGATCTTATTCGAACAGGATTCACGGGCGTCGGCGGCAAGGTTTCTTGCAAACCGCCCAAGCACATGAGGTCGCTTTTGGGCCAGATGGTAAATTTTATTTATACGCTTCAAGGTGAAGTTGCCGGAGCGCAGGCTTTCTCTAATTTTGATACCATGTTGGCGCCGTTCGTGCGATATGACAAATTGAATTACGATGATGTGAAACAAAATATCCAATCATTCGTGTATAATATGAATGTGTCCACACGCGTTGGATTCCAGACGCCATTTTCCAATATCACGCTAGATCTTATCTGTCCCAAGACGCTTGTGAATGAGCCGGTAATCATCGGTGGAATTCCTCAAAAAGAATTATACGGGGAATTTCAGGAAGAAATAAATTTAATAAACAGGGCATTTGCCGAAGTGATGAGCGAGGGGGACGCGCACGGAAGAGTATTTACATTTCCCATTCCAACATATAATATTGATAAAAATTTTGATTGGGACAACGAGAAATATAATCCAATTTGGGAAATGACCGCAAAATACGGCATTCCATATTTTGCAAATTTTGTAAATTCAGATTTGAACCCTGAAGACGCGAGGAGTATGTGTTGCCGTCTTCGGCTTGATAACAGGGAGCTGTATAAGCGCGGTGGCGGGCTTTTTGGGGCAAATCCTCTTACCGGATCGGTAGGGGTTGTTACGATAAATTTACCGCGTCTTGGATATCTTTCAAAAAGCAAAAAAGATTTTTATAAAAACCTTGATAATCTCATGGATATTGCCAAGCAAAGCCTTGAGACAAAAAGAGAAATTATTGAAAAATTTACCGACAAGGGACTGTATCCATATGCAAAATTTTATTTACGCGATATTAAAGAAAGAAGAGGCACGTATTGGTCAAACCATTTTGCTACCATTGGTTTAGTCGGAATGAATGAATGCCTTTTGAATCTTTTGGGAAAAGATATTACCGATGCTTCCGCGCATGAATTTGCGAAAGAGGCGCTGGCATATATGCGCGAAAGGCTCGTGAAGTATCAGGAGGAAACGGGAAATTTATATAATCTGGAAGCAACTCCGGCGGAAGGAACCGCCTATAGGCTTGCCCGGCTTGATAAAAAAGCGTATCCTGAAATTATTGTCGCGAATAATGTTCAGGTGAAAGAAAAGAAAGCGGATCCGTATTATACCAATTCCACCCATTTACCGGTGAATTATACCAATGATATTTTTGAAGCGTTGGATTTGCAGGATGATTTGCAAACGCAATATACCGGCGGGACTGTTTTGCATGGATTTATCGGGGAACGCCTGCATGATATAAATTCCGTGAAAACGTTGCTTAAAAAAGTATACAGCAAGTACCGACTTCCCTATATTACATTTACGCCGACATTCAGTATTTGCCCCGCTCACGGGTATATTGCCGGCGAACATTTTTTTTGCCCATCATGCACAATCGCCGATAACAAACAGCAAAAACTTTTTACAACAGCAACGAAAACATTAATCACCAAACAATAACTTACAATTTTAATCTTTAATCTTAAATCAAAACATATGCAGGACCAAAATATAAAGTGCCATGACTGCGGAAACGCGGTTGGCCAAAACGAAAAAAGAACCGAATACGATTTTGGAAAACAGACATACATAAAATGCGAATTGTGCCATGCAAAAGACCCGGTATTAAGGAATTTTCAGCCAACTGAAGTATATTCACGCGTCGTGGGCTATATCAGGCCTGTAAGCCAATGGAATCTTGGGAAAAAATCAGAGTATGCCGACAGGAAAGAATACGCCGTTTCTTAAAATCCTAAACTCTAATATCGAAATACTAAACAATATTTAAATCCTAAATTCCAATTTTCCAAACAGATGTTTTAAGTATTGGGATTTGAAGTTTTGGGATTTGTTTAAGATTTAGGATTTCGGATTTAGAATTTTATGTTTATTGGCGGTTTGGAAAAATTTACATTAATAGATTATCCCAAAAAAATAGCCTGTACGGTTTTTACTCTTGGATGTAATTTCAGGTGCCAATTTTGCCACAATCCGGAACTTATTATGGTCGGAGAAAACTCTCCTCGCGTAACCGAGCGGGAGTTTTTTAAATTTTTAAAAAATAGGATTGGGAAGCTGGATGGCGTTTGCATTACCGGAGGTGAGCCGGCCATACAAGAAGATATTATAAAATTTATAAAAAAAATAAAAAAGCTCGGGTTTTTGGTAAAATTTGATACCAACGGCATACGACCGGATATTATAAAAGAATTGGTAACGGAAAAACTTATTGATTATATTGCGATGGATATAAAGGCGCCATTGGGGCTGAAATCCCAAACCCCAAACTCCAAATCCCAAACAAATCCAAAATTTCAAATTACAAAATACGAAGATGTTATTGGTGTGAAAATAGATATTGAGAAAATCAAAGAAAGTGCGTCCGTTATCATGTCGAGCCCCATTGATTACGAATTTCGAACGACTGCTGTACCTGGAATACACACGGAAGAGAATTTTATTGAAATTGGAAAGTGGCTCAATGGCGCCAAGGCATATTATATTCAGGAATACCGGGAAATAAAAATTTTTGATGAAAAACTAAAAAATACAACTCGCGGGAAAACATTGGATATTGATGCGATCGCCGGAAAGCTGAAAGAATATTTTGGAAAAGTTGGCGTGAGGAGATAAAAATTATTAAATAATTTATACACAACTCAAAAACGCTCTCTTGGGCGTTTTTGTGCTATAATAAAGTTATGAAACATGAAACAAATAACATGAAATAATTGTTATGTGTTTTATGCTATATGTTATATTAATATTAAAATAATGCCAATAATTCAAACAAAAATTTTCACCTCCACACGCGTCACAATTGCAGCGTCTTTAATGCTCGCCATCTCGGCGATATCAATTTCTATGGTAGGGGGAGTTTTTGCTATTATGGCAAGTTACAAAATAAGCATATTGACTAAAACCGATCTTCTTTATAATCCTTGTGCCGGACGAACCGATTGCGCTCTGTCGATCGCAACGTCCCAACAGTTCGACCAGCTGGTTGCAGATTTTGACCGCGAAGACCGGCGGGGAGCCTACGTTAGCGTCGTCGTGCCGCGGCATCCGGAGATCGATATTTTTTGCGCGGGCCATGAACGGTGTTTGAGCGCCCCGCTCTTCTACAACCGTCGAGATTTCGCGGCGGCTGATTTTGTTCAGCAGAATTATCCGGATGCGTTTGCTGGTCTGAACAGCACGCAGATTGGTGAGTTATTTTTTGACCGGTGGGATGGAACGCGCACGGCGGTGTATGATTTTGTTGATTTGCACCGGATTTTGCAGGACCCGACCCGCTATGGCACGGCGTTCGTGGTGGTGTTCGACCCGTCCACACCTTCCCGCATCATCCTTCCCCAGCAGGCGCAGGTGACCGCAGTACTGGCATCGCTGCAGCAGGGGGTAGGGCCCGGGCCGGTCCACTACTATCCGAACGGCAAGTATCAGGAGCTGACCGACCAGGCCCGCGCTTGGCAGGCGGCCGGTGCTACGTTCCCAATCTTTTATGAGACCCTCTGGACGAATGAAATAACCTTTGAAGACCAGTTCCGTACCCTGCTGGGTTGTAGCGAATCCGATCCGTACTGCCGGCTGATGGTCGTGGTACCGCGACCGAGTAAAATTGACGCGTACTGCGCTCCGTTCCGCGCGGCCGGAAAACGGTGTCTGGACCAGGTGGTGTTTGCGAGTGCCACCTTCGCCACCTCGCACTTGGACGTGCTGCGGCTGCTGGCGCCCGACTCCGGCGGGTTCACGCCGTTCGTTCCGACCTTGCCGGACGTCGTGGAATTCTACCAGCCGATCCGGCAGGGCATTGCTATCCCAGGCGCGGCGTTCGCGTACGTCATTTTGAGCGATGCGGAAGTCGCCGAGGCGACAACCTGGGGGCCGCAGGAGTTTTCGGTCATTCTGCCGAGGGAAGGCTCTCTGTACGAACCCTACACGCTGGGCACGGCTTATGGGCGTTTGCGGCTGGTGACGCCGCAGACGTTTCAGCAACTGCAGCAGGAGGGCAATATCAGCTGGCAGGATGTCCTCGTCTTCGATGAGGCGCCGTTTGATGTGGAAACGCCGGTCACAGCCGTCATCACCGGTACGCGGCAAGTTACCAACGCCAGCCACTTGAGTCTGCGGATGGCGCGTCGTAACCGACCCAATGCCTACGTTGATAACGCCGCTACCGTGTACGCTCCGTACGACGGCCAGCTGGTGAAGATTAGTGTCGAGAGTACGGTCGTGAATGTGAATCCTGCGACCGCCGAAGAAGTGGTCTCCTGGCAGGAAGCTAACCGTCCGCGGCTGAAACCCCCGCAGCCCACCAACGCCACCTACCGCGGGCTGGACCGTGTCCGCGAGATGACGGAAGAACCAACTTCCACGTTCAGCCGGTACGGCGGCAAAGTGAATGGGTTGGCCAAGCTCTACCGCATCCTGGTACCCAGGTACCAGCTGGAGGCGTTCGGCATCCCGTTCAGCTATTTCTACGACTTCCTGCGCGGTAGTCGCATTACCAGCACTTCCAGTTTTCCAGCCCAATGTCGTTGGGCGGTCACGTACGAAGAATTTTACCGGCGGCTATTGGCCGATACGGCCATTTTGGCCAGTCCAAAGCAGCGCGACGACTGCCTGAATGCGTTCTGGGACTACGGCAAGGACCACGGAACCATCCCTAACGTCACCTTGC
This sequence comes from Parcubacteria group bacterium GW2011_GWA2_38_13, assembly GCA_000992395.1. Classification (GTDB taxonomy): domain Bacteria; phylum Patescibacteriota; class Patescibacteriia; order Buchananbacterales; family GWA2-38-13; genus GWA2-38-13. The sequence goes on from LBUD01000041.1 coordinate 9,820, forward strand.
CGGGGTCGGCGCTGCCGCAGAATGCGGCGCAAGTGATTGCGGACCGCATCAGCCAGCTATGGAACGATGCCAATAAAGATGGGCGTGATGATGCGACCAACCAGCTCATCCGCGTGCGCTTCCGTTCTTCTTCCAATATGGAGGACGGACTTGAATTCAACGGTGCGGGGCTGTATGAATCGCGCACGGTGTGTCTGAGCGATCAGTACGACGGCGATACGGTGGCCACCTGTGATAGTTCCGAGGACCACGAGCAAACGGTCGCTCACGCGTTGCGGGATGTGTGGATGTCGGCGTTTTTACCGCGCGCGTTCGAGGAGCGGTTGTACTGGCAGCTGCCGAGTGAGGTGGCAATGGCAATTTTGGTGAATACCGGTACTCCGGATGAGCGTGACAACGGGGTTGCTTTTACAGGCAATCCGGCGTACCCGACAGCCCAAGATCGGTATTACAAGTACCAAATCTTTGCGCAGACGGGCGATATCAGCGTGGTGTCGCCCGATCCGGGAGTCATGCCCGAGGTCGATTACGCCCAGATTGATGCGCTTCGGATCGTCAGTCCAGGCGACGTTATCGTTTACCGGGCGCGCGCCTCGACCGAAGTCCCTGCAGGGCAGTTGGTGCTGACTGCGGAGCAGGTTAAGGAAATGGGGTGGTTGATGTATTATGTCGAACAGATATTTCCCCTCGATCGCGGTCTTTACGCGCCGGAACGCGTGCTCCTGGACTTTGAGTTCAAGCATTTGCTGCCGTCCGGCCAGCTGATCTTCAAGCAGGTGCGGCCGTACCTGATCGGCGAAGCCGCGAGGTTCACCGACCTCCCTGTGCTGCCGCAAACACCATCCGGGGTTACGGCGGAAATTGCCCCGACGCAGGTGGCCGTGCGCTGGGCTGTTGGCACGGCCGATGCGCTGGCGGTGATCGAGCGTTCATTCACCGGAGCGGTCTGGAATGCGTTGGATACGGTCAAAGCCGCGGTCGGAACCGTGACGGACACAACCGTTCGCGCCGGCAGTTCGTACCAATACCGCGTTCGCTTCGTGAATTTGTTCGGTGCGTCCGATACGTCGAGTTCAGTAGAAGTTACCATGCCGGTACTTCCCCAGTGTTCCGATACCACGGATAACGACGGTGATGGGAAGACGGATTCGCAGGATCCCGGCTGTCAGAACGCCGAGGATGACGATGAAACCGATCCGCCAGCACCCCAGTTCCGCCGCGGCGACGCCAATTCAGACGGCATTGTTGATATTTCCGATCCCATATTTATTTTACGATATTTATTTCAAAGCAGTGAACCGCCAAAATGCATGGATGCGGCGGATGCTAATGATGATGGCGTGGTAGATATCAGCGACTCTATTAAAATTTTATTATACCTTTATACAAGCAATAGTGACAGTGAAATTCCTTTGCCTGGAGCGATAAATTCGGGTTACGATCCCACTCTAGACGATATCGGATGCGAAACTTTTTGATGAAAAACTAAAAAATACAACTCGCGGGAAAACATTGGATATTGATGCGATCGCCGGAAAGCTGAAAGAATATTTTGTAAAAGTTGGCATAAGAATACAATTTATATTATAATATAAAAAAAGATTAAACAAATAAAAAACAAATGCAATCAATACTAAAACAAAAAATAATCGGCATTGATTTTTCAGATTATTCCATTGAACTCTTATGCATTGAGAAAGGTTTCTGGAAGCCAAAGATATACGCCTATTCAAGATGTATTTTGCCTCCCGGTGTTTTATTCGACGGAGCCATTCAGTATCCGGCAGCATTATCCGGCATTTTAAAAAAAATGATGCTTTCGGCTGTTCCTAATTTTATGAAAAACGGACTATGCGTTTTTTCTCTTCCTGATTCTCAAGTGTTTTTCCATGAATTTATAATGCCCGCCGCATTGGGGGGAAAAAGTTTGCGACAGGCGATTCTGCACGAAGTCAGGACGAAATTCCCCATGAAATTTGATGATTTATATTATGATTTTATTGTTTCGGGGAAAAACCATGATACCCAAAACATTCTTTTTTTTGCAGCTCCTGATTATATTTTAGAAAAATATATACAAACGCTTTTGGACGCAGGATTAACTCCAATTGCCATAGATGTTGAGAGCATGAGTATTGGCAGATCACTTCTCAATTCGCGTGATAGGCGCAAGGACGTGCTTATTGCGGATATTGGGTCAAGGTACACGAATATTATTGTTTATAATAACTATGAAGTTTCGGGGATACATATAATAAAAGAAGGAGGAGAAAAAAGCACCAACCGAATATCAGAACAGCTCTGTATCCCAAAAGCAGAGGCAGAAGTAATAAAAAAGCAAATAGGCCTGTCTTTTCACGGCCAAGAATCGGAGGTATCTGAAATTGTTGCGGATGATATGAAAGAGATCATCCGCGAAATAAAAAAAATTATACAATATTATTTGCATAGAAAAAAAATTACCATTGATACAATTGTTTTAACCGGTGGTTGTGTTTTATCTCCCGGCGTTCAGAAATTTTTTCAATCGCATTTTTGGCAGGAAGTAGAGGTAAGAAATCCTTTTGACAAATTGCGCGTGCAAAAAAATGATGAAAAAAACAAAAGAAATGTTTTATTTTCTAATGTTATTGGGCTGGCGTTAAGAGGCCTGCATACCTATCCGCATTTGCGTGGTGTTAATTTATTGCAAAAAGCGCGTTCGCATTCATAAAAATATTTTTTAAAAAATAAAAAAAGACGGGAATTGCGCCCGTCTTTTTGAATATTAAGAAACTGATATTTTATAGCAACACATCAATAATGCTTTTGAATTGCTCATACGGCACTGCTCCTGAAACAAGTTTACCATTTATAAATGTCGCAGGGGTTCCTTCTACGCCGGCCGCGGCACCGTCATTTTGCTGCTGGGAAATTTTGCTTGCGTATTTTCCAGTATCAAGACAGTCATTGAATTTTGATGTATTGAGTCCAAGATCCTTTGCCGTCTTTTTCCATGTTTCAATACTCATATTTGCCGCTGCGTTTGCCTGATAAATTTTGTCATGCATTTCATACGCTTTGCCCTGTTCGCCCGCGCACTCAAATGCTTCCGCGGCTTTCTGCGCTTGTGGATGGAAGCTTAGAGGAAAATGTCTGTAAATAAGGCGAACCTTTCCCTTGTATTCTGACAAAATTTTATCAATTGTAGGATTATGCCTTAAGCAGAATGGGCATTCAAAATCAGAATATTCAACCATAGTGATTTTGGCATTTTTATCCCCCCTGATGTAGTCGCTTGCTGAAATCTCCGGAATGCTGGCCAATTGTGGCACAGGCTCTTGCGCAGTTGCTGACGGGGACGGATTAGCATTTGTATTTGAACCTAAAACTTTCTCATCTTTTTCGCCATAGATTTTTGGCAAAAGCGAGAAAAATCCAATAGTGCTGATTATTGCAATCCCTCCCACTAATCCCAAAATAAATGTCATTTTTGGCGACATTTTTGTTTGATTTTCTGTCATATTCATAAATTATTAATTAGGTGAAATAATTTCATTTCATATTTATGTAAATTTATAGTATCATATAATTATTATCAATACAAGAGTGATATTTTCGCATAATTTATTATGAAATTCTTTGAAAAAAATATTAAAAAATTTTATTTTGTTTACGGCAGAAAAAATTTGCCATGGAGAAAAAAAGTAACGGATTATAGCGTGTGGGTGAGCGAGATAATGCTTCAACAAACGCAGGTATCAAGAGTGATTGAGTATTATAATAATTTTTTAAAAAAATTTCCAACCATTTACCATCTCGCTCGGGCGTTATGGAAGGAATTTTTTCCATATTTTAAGGGGTTGGGATATTATAGGCGGGCGAAATGTATGCTCGCAACTGCCAAAATAGTAGTGAGGCATTATGGAGGAATTTTTCCGCAAGAAAAAACATTGCTCTTGGCGTTGCCTGGAATAGGGGAATATACCGCAAATGCCATCCTAAGCTTTGCTTTTGGAAAAGATGTTATTGCTTTTGATACAAATGCTAAGCGCGTATTCGGGAGATTTTTTTATGGAAGCAAAAATTTTGTTTTGCATAAAGAAGAATTGGAAAAAAAAATAACATTAGAAAAAAAAGTGCTTAACGCCGCTGTGATGGATTTTGCAAATATTATTTGTACGAAAAAACCAAAATGCGAAATATGCCCGATGCGAAAAAAATGCATGTATTATAAAACAAAAGGAAAAAAAGAGTTTTACGCCAAGATAAAACCCATAAAATTTCCCGCGAAGATTGCCCAGGTGCATTTATGGCTTCATAAAGATCATAGGAAATATTATTCTGCCAATCCTGATTTTTTTAAAGTTTTTATATTACCTGCGCCGGTTAATACTCGTGAAAACATAAAGCAATATTTTAAAAAAAAATACAAACTTGAAATTTCAGTCCGGCCGCCCCATAAAAAAGTATATATAGAGGGCATTCCGACGCTTTTTATAAACGCGCAAATATTATTGGGGAAACACCATTTTGGTGTATTTAAAAAAGAAGATTTGATATAATGGTATCAGTAACCAGTAACCAGTAACCAGTAACCAGTAATCTTAAATCTTAAATCTGAATATGAATATATATATTGGGGCTGATCATAGGGGGTTTAAGCTAAAAAATGCGCTTTTATCCTTTTATAAAGAAAAAAAGATTAATGCTTTTGACGCGGGGAGCCTTGAATACGATGCTAAGGATGATTATCCCGACATTGCAAAAATTGTAGCGGAAAGCCTATTGCATAATGATCAGGCGTTTGGCATTGTTATATGCGGAAGCGGCGCCGGGGTGTGCATTGCCGCTAATCGGCTGGATGGAATTCGAGCAGTGGAAACCCATGATCCGAAAATTGCCAAAGCATCGCGCAAGGATGATAATACAAACATGCTTTGTCTTGGCGCGGATTTTATATCAGAAAAAGATGCGATAAAAGTTATAACAGCTTGGCTTAAACAACCGTTTCAACCGGCAGTAAGAAGAATAAGGAGGATAAAGAAGTTGGACAAGATTATTTGAATTCAAAGTTCAAAGTGAAAAGTTAAAAGTGGCGGTGTCCTGCGCTTCGCTTCGGACTGATATTTTAATCAGGTTGCGAGTAAGGCGAGCACCAAAACTTTTAACTTTGAATTTTTAACTTTTAACTTAATTATGATTACCATCATCCCAACAATACTTGTTAAAAATTTTCAAGAATTTAAAAATTGCGTGAAAAAAATTGAAAACGATTTTGCTTTGGCGCAAATTGATATTATGGACGGAAAATTTGTCGCAAATAAAACATTTTTTGATATTGAAAAAATCAGTTCCATAAAAACCCCGCTGAATTACGAACTCCATCTTATGGTTGAAAATCCGCTTGATTATATTTATAAAGTAAAGGGGAATAAAAAAATAAAAAAAATTTTTTTCCATTACGAGGCGGATGATAATTTTGAAGAAATTTTGCGCACCATACAATCGTATGGATTTGAAGCGGGCATTGTCATTAACCCAAAAACCAAGCTTAATGGGATAAAAAAATATATTCCCATGATAAGCGTCATAATGGTTATGGGTGTGTATCCCGGGATGGGAGGTCAGAAGTTTTTGGCGACGACATTGGAAAAAATAAAAAAAGTAAGAAAGGTGTCAGAGGCGATATCTATAGAGGTAGACGGCGGAGTAAACGATAAAACCGCGAAAAAAATTGTCCAGGCGGGAGCAGATATCTTGGCTGTTGGAAGTTTTATCTACGATGGAGAGCCCAAAAAGCAGAAAGAGAAGTTATTAAGAGCCAT
>LBUD01000041.1:15702-18817 GCA_000992395.1 Parcubacteria group bacterium GW2011_GWA2_38_13
TATGAACACTTATATCAAATCTCAAAACCCCACAATTCTCGTTATTTTCGGTGTTACCGGCGATTTATCTCGTAAAAAATTGCTTCCTTCAATATTGCATCTTTATCGCCAAGAGGTTTTGCCCAAACAATTTAAAGTTATTGGTTTTTCAAGGCGATCGTGGAGCGATAAAGATTTTCGCCAAGAGGTCAGGCATATTTTACATTTGTCAAAAAAAAGTGAAAAGGATAAAAATTTTTTGAAGATGTTTTCTTTTCAGGGCGGATTTTTTAATAGTATTTCTAGCTATAAAGCGCTGACTAAAAAAGTGGATGCGATTAATGATTCTTGGAAAGTATGTACAAGCATACTTTTTCATCTTGCGGTTCCGCCGCATTATTATCCTGAAATATTAAAAAATCTTTCCCGCCACGGCCTGACCTCAAAATGCGGGCCAAAAGTTGGGTGGTCAAGAGTTCTTGTAGAAAAGCCTTTTGGCAATGATTTTGATACTTCCGTAAAGCTTGATGAATATCTTGGAAAAATTTTTAAAGAGAAGCAAATATTTCGGGTTGACCATTATTTAGCAAAAGACACTATCCAGGATATATTAGTTTTTCGATTTTCCAATTCGATTTTTGAGCCCATGTGGAATCATAAGTATATTGAAAAAATTGAAATAAATATGCTGGAAAAAGGTGATATAAAAAACCGCGGAGAATTTTATGATTCTTATGGCGCCTTGCGCGATGTCGGGCAAAATCATCTTTTGCAAATGCTTGCCTTAATTACTATGGAGAACCCGGAAAAATTAGACAGTGATTCAATCCGGCAACAAAGAGCAAGGGTAATCGAGTCGCTGGTTCCTATTGAGCCGGAAAATTTAAAAAAATCAGTTATTCGGGGGCAGTACAACGGTTACAGAAAAGTAAAAAACGTGTTGCCGAAATCTACAACAGAAACATTTTTTAAAATTATAGCAAGCATATCATCCCAACGGTTTCGCGGTGTTCCTATCCATATTGAAAGCGGTAAGGCTTTGCGGGAGACAAAAACAGAAATTTCAGTGTATTTCAAGGCGCCACAACCCTGTCTGTCATGCCCCACCAATGAGATTCACAAATTCCATCAAAACGTAATTCGATTCAGAATACAGCCGCACGACGGCATATCAATACGTTTTTGGACAAAAAAGCCCGGTCTGGATGCGACTTTGGAGCAAAAACATTTTCGTTTTCTTTATAAAAAAAATGGCGTAAATTTGAGCGGATATGAAAAATTGTTATATGATGCCATTATGGGCGATCAGTCGCTTTTTGCAAGTACGCAAGAGGTTCGGGCTGCGTGGCGATTTATAACTCCTATTATTAAAAATTGGCACAGTCTGCCCTTGCATATTTATAAAAAGGGAAGTAAATCAGTAATCGGTAATCAGTAATCGGTAAATTAATTTCCTGATTCCTGATTACTTGTTACTGATTACTATTAATCAAAAATTATGAAAACCATCGGTTATATTGGTTTGGGAAAAATGGGAATGAACATGGTGTATCGGCTCAATGAAATGAACTGGAGGGTTGTGGCGTACAATCGGAGCCCGGAACCAAGGCATCAGGCGGCAAACCAAGGGATCGTAACCGTTGATTCCATCTCTGGGCTTGTGCAAAAAATAGATGAGCCAAGAATTATTTGGGTTATGGTCTCCCATGAATCCGTTGATGCTGTTTTGGACGAGCTTGCGCCCTTGCTGTCCAAAGGAGATGTTATTATTGATGGAGGAAATTCATTGTATAAAGAAACAATAAGGCGGGCAAAAGTTATTGAAAGCAAGGGAATACATTTTTTAGATGTTGGTACAAGCGGCGGACCAAGCGGCGCCCGACATGGCGCTTGCTGTATGATAGGTGGCGATGAAAGTATTTTTAAAAAATACGAAGAGTTATTTAAGGACATATCGGCAAAAGATGGTTATGCATATTTAGGAAAACACGGCGCCGGGCATTTTGTAAAAATGGTTCATAACGGAATTGAATATGGCATGATGCAATCCATTGGCGAGGGATTTGAAGTAATGAGAAAATCAGAGTTTTCTCTTGATCTGAAAAAAATCGCTGATCTTTATAATCATAAAAGCGTTATTGAATCACGTTTGGTGGGATGGCTCAAAGACGCGTATGAAAAATTTGGTGAAAATCTTGAAGAGATATCCGGATCCATAGCGCATAGTGGCGAGGGGAAATGGACAGTTGAAACCGCGAAAGAATTGGGTGTAGCCATGCCGATTATAGAAAAATCTTTTAAATTCCGCGTGCAGTCAAAAAAGAAACCAAGTTATATTGGTAAGGTTGTTTCGGCTTTACGCAATATGTTCGGGGGACATGAGGTTAGCCATAAGCCGTAAAGCGGTAAGCTATAAGTAGAAATTATAATGTGAATTTTTAAATTTTAAAACCGTCAGAGAACATTTCTGTAAACTGGCGGTTTCCTATGACGGGTCGTTGTCGGGTCAGAATAGCTTTCCCGTAAGCATTAGACGTTCGTACTTTCTGAACAAACCCTTCTTTTTTGCCAAGGTGCACTCCTTTCATATCAATACTGTATCGTAGCATATTTAAAAAATTTTGTCAAGTATTAAAATATTATTTTATTTAAATTTAGCCAAAAATGAAAGAATTTGTAAAAAGGAAATCATTGCGATTGCCAGAATATGATTATTCGCAAGCAGGATATTATTTTGTGACAATTTGCACAGAAAATAAAAAATGTTTGTTTGGGAAAGTGGAGAATGGGAAAATGATTTTAAATCAGTTTGGCAAAATAGTGGATGAAGAATGGAAAAAAACGCTAGAAATTAGAAAAAATGTTTTGCTTGACGCTTTTATTATCATGCCAAACCATGTCCATGGTATAATTATAGCTGGAGATCAACCTGTAGGGGTTTGCCGCCGGCAAACCCCGAAGAGACCGGTCGTCAGACCGGTCTCCATCCGCACCTATCTCGAGGGCGTCGGCCTGCCCGCCCCAGCACCAGCTCGACTTCGCCGCCTGAGCGACGCCGGCTTCGGTTACCGCCCCGGCGACATGCCGCCCGCATCGTCAGCGGCACAAGACACCGCTGCGCCCGCACCTCGGCGAC
>LBUD01000042.1 GCA_000992395.1 Parcubacteria group bacterium GW2011_GWA2_38_13
TTGATCTATGGCGACTCGGATCATTTGGAAGCGGCGGGAAGCCCGTGATATAAAATTAAAAGTGTAAAGTACAAAGTTAAAAGTTACAGTTTAAAATTGACAAGAGAATGTCATTCTGAGGCGAAGCGGAGCGAAGCCGAAGAATCCCCCGAATATCGAGGGGATTGCCACCTGCCTACCGGCAGGCAGGCGTCGTCCACGACTTTGTCAGGGCTCCTCGAAATGACAAAATTATTAATTTTTAACTTAAAACTGCGACTTTTAACTTTTCACTTTGAACTGGTTAGTTTGAATATATGAAATATAAAATTAGAAATACGGCGATTGATACAAGAGGTCAATCTCTCATGGAAGTGGTTGTGGCGCTTGGCGTTGTTTTGTTTGTATTAATAAGTATTGTCGCCTTGGTATTGATAAATTCATTTGGACAAAAAGGAAGTGAGAACAGAACCATTGCGTTAAACCTTGCACGCGAAGGCATTGAAGTATTTAGAAATATGCGCGATACAGCAAAATTACAAAAAAGCGGCATCCCTAATTTTAGCAGTGAAAGTCATTATTATTATTTAGTATTTTCCGCTTCAACGAATTCATGGATAATAAACACAAGCGATGTCTCATGGACAAATACCCGATTATACCTTATACCATATAATCCTTTAGGAGTTCCGCCAACATTTCCAATATATGTTCCCACTGTCGCGAGCAATGTTTATACAAATTTTCAGCGTCGCATAACAGTTGATTCTATTTGTTCCGATGTAACGAAATGCAGTATTGGGACAGCCGGTGTTTGTGAAGCCAGCGAAACCGATAATTGCGTTGTGGCAAATGTTAGTAATTATGTCGGTTATCGTATTAAATCTGAAGTCCAGTGGCTTGAAAATAACCAAACAGTAAATCTTGAGTTGGTAGATTTTTTATATGACTGGCGATAAGATTAGAGTCAAGAATTATGAATCAAGAATTAAGAAAAATTAAATCATTTACTGATCTTGTCGCATGGAGAGAAGGGCATGTCTTAGTATTAGAAATTTATAAGACAACGAAAGAATTCCCGAAAGAAGAACAGTTTGGTTTGACGAATCAGCTGAGGCGTGCGGCTGTATCTTTTACATCAAATATTGCTGAAGGATTCAGCAGGAATTCATACAAAGAAAAGTCACAATTTTATTGTATGTCGCTTGGGTCGTTAACAGAAATTCAAAATCAAATATTAGTTGCTCGTGATCTGGGATATCTTTCGAAAGATAATTTTAAAATTATGGCAGAAAAGACGGTGATATTAAGTAAAATTACAAACGGTTTAATAAAAAAAACCAAAACAATAATTCATAATTCATGATTCTTACTTCTTAATTCTTTCTCGTTGGATTGGTTACGTTTTTTACTATGAAGATAAGTTATAAACAACATTCCGCATTCACCCTGATAGAAAGCTTAGTCGCTGTCTCGCTTTTTGTGCTAGTGGTGACTGCCGCCTTGGGATTATTTTTAACATATTCCAAAGCGCAAAAAGAAACGGGCGTTCGGCAAAAGGTTATTAATCAGTTAAGTGTGGAGATGGAAAAAATAGCCAAAGACATCCGTCTGAATAAAATCGCATTCAGCGGTACGGCAGGATATTGGAGCGGGAATCTTTATGAGTTAGATGGGACATCAGAGAGCCCTTTTATGACTGGAAAGGAAGAAGATTTGGGTTTTATAAATGGGCAACGATATTTTTTTGTGCCAGCGGATGATACGACTCCCATATCATGCTATGGAGAAATTGATAATTTAGAAAGCGGAGTTTTATATAAATATTCGAGTTCTTCTGTGTGCGAACCATTATTTATGATAAGCGGTATAAATCTTATAGATGTCGGTTTTTATATCAGTCCGAACTATAATCCATATCCCGCAGCGGATGCGGAATGCAAAATAACCGACGCGGGAACATTTAACGGATACTATTGCCAGGGATCAAGTTCCAACGATTGTTATGGGGTGTATAACGAAGGTTTTTGCTATGTGAGCCAGCCGTCAGTGACTATTTCCATAACTGCGCAAACCGGAACCGATACGTCCAATATTGTAACATTGCAAACAACGGTTTCAAGCAGAGTGTACCAGTAAAGGAATTTTAATTTCTAATTAATCTAATTATTCTAATTAATCTAAACAATGTCTAATGGCCAATGACCAAATTTATCATTTTACGATTATTGGGGAATTGGGGATTTTTTAGGTCAATTAGGAATTAGGTAATTAGAAATTATTATATGCAACAAGCTGAACAACAAAATGATAAAAAGGGCTCTGTCTTACTGCTCACTCTTATTATTACCATGATAATTCTGACTTCGTCGGTTGTTTTGGGAACTCTTATTATAAGTTCTTTGCGCAGATCGCAGGATGAAACCGTCTCAATGTCTGCTTTTTATGCCACAGCAAGCACGGTTGAGCAGGCGCTCTATGCTATTCGCAAGGAGAAGACGGTTCCGAAAAGCATTGAGCGAGATACTTGCAACCCTCCGTTTCCAGCCAATAGTTTTCCCGGTATAGATAATGCGGGATGCCACGTGAAAGTTGATTCTATAAAAAATCAAAGACTTTACCAGTCCATTAAAAAAAATCAAACTCTGGAATATGAACTTATTGATTCTGACGGGATAACTGCGGAGGCGGACGTAGATAATATAAAGATTTATTGCAGATACGATAATGCCTGGATGGATGTAACGCTGATTCCTATAAGTTATGTTGCAAGCGGAAATCAATGGAAGCCGAAACCCGAAGACACAAAAAAATATTTATTTCCATGCTATGATTTCCTTGGCTCTTCTTATCCGATAACCGGCTTGAATCCGACATATTCCTATCGAGTTGTTTTGCGTGCGTTATATGCCGATACAAGTAGTGTAGATTTGGTCGCATTCAATGGGACCAACGAAGTGGGGGTAGGCGGGAAATTTACTGTCCGCGCGTGGGCGGATTATTCCGCATTTTCCAGGCAGGAAATAAAAGTTGAAATGAAAGGAATATCTACCATTTCATCGCTTTTTGATAACGTTTTATATTCCGAGCAGGCTATAGTAAAGGACATTCTGCCGGGCACTACATAAAACACAACGCTTGAAGAAACAATGACATATTTGATTCGCTCATGCACGAGCTTGCCCAAATAGAAAAAGAATTTCCGGAGCTGCTTGCGCCCGATTCGCCGACACAAAGAGTCGGAGGCGAGCCGCTTGATGAATTTAAAAAAGTGAAGCATGAGACACCCATGCTTTCTTTTAATGATGCTTTTTCCGAGGAAGAAATGCTGGATTGGGAGAATCGGCTCAAAAAGCTTGAGCCAAACGCGCAATGGGAATATATATGCGAATTGAAATTTGACGGCCTTGCTACAAGTTTGATATATGAGCACAGTTTGCTTAAGACGGGATCCACGCGGGGCAATGGAATCATTGGCGAAGATATTACGGAAAATTTAAAAACCATCCGGGCAATTCCACTGAAACTTAATTCTGAATTACAACACGACGATTATTTTCCGAAAGATCTGCTCACGAAGCTTGTAAGCGCAATGAAAAAAAATCCTGTTATAGAAGTCCGCGGAGAAGCCTTGATGAGTATGGCAGTTTTTAAAAAATTAAATGAAGAACAAAAGAAAAAAGGTTTGGCAAATTTTGCCAATCCCAGAAACGCCGCCGCAGGATCATTGCGCCAGCTTGATCCGAAAATCACGGCATCGCGAAAGCTGGATTGGTACGCGTATAATCTCATAACGCCATTGGGTCAGATTACCCACGAAGAGGGGCATTTGATTTCGGCACTGCTTGGGTTTCAAATACATAAAGACGTGAAAATCGCGAAAAATCTTGGGGAAGTTTTTGCGTTTCATGAGTATGTAAAAAATATTAGGCACAAACTTCCCTTTGAAGTAGACGGTATTGTTGTGCAGGTAAATGACAACGCTCTGTATGCGCGGTTTGGGTATGTGGGAAAAGCGCCCCGCGCCGGCATTGCCTATAAATTTTCATCAAAAAAAGCAACAACCATTGTTGAAAGTATAAAAGTTCAGGTGGGAAGAACCGGCGCCTTAACACCTGTTGCCAATCTGCGCCCGGTGAAAGTCGGAGGCGTGACTATCAGTCATGCCACATTGCATAATATGGATGAAATAAATCGTTTGGGTTTAAAAATTGGCGACACAATCGTTGTTGAGAGAGCAGGAGACGTGATACCAAAAGTTGTTGAAGTATTAAAACCGCTTCGCACGGGAAATGAAAAAGATTTTCATATGCCAAAAAATTGTCCGATATGCTCATCGCCCATTATGAAAAATTTGGTTTCCAGCGGAGTTGTTAAAGGTGTGGCGTTTGTGTGCGCGAATAAAATTTGTTACGCGCAAAGATTGCGGCAAATCCGGCATTTTACATCCAGGCATGCGTTTGATATGGAAGGAGTTGGTCCTAAAATTATTGAGAAGTTTTTTCAGCAAGGTCTGATTTCCGATCCAGCCGACCTGTTTACGCTAAAACCCGGGGATATTGAAGTGCTGGAGCGTTTTGCTGAAAAAAGCGCGCAAAATATTTTTGAATCCATACAAAATAAAAAAAATGTAAGCTTTGCGAAATTTATTTATGCTTTAGGTATTTTACATGTTGGCGAAGAAACAGCCATTGATCTTGCAAAATATTTTGAAACGCTTGAAAAACTTATGGACGCATCTATTGAAGAAATTGATGCGATTCCCGATATAGGCACCACGATGGCGCAAAGCGTTTATCATTATTTTAAAGATAAAGAAAATAAAAGATATATTGAAAAATTATTAAACAATGGTGTTGAAATTGAAAAAAGTAAAAAACTAACAGCTATAAGCTATAAGCTAAAAGCTAAAAAGATTGTTGTGACCGGTACATTGGAATTGCTGTCGCGAGAAGAGGCAAAAGAGAAAATTCGCTCTGCCGGCGGGGATTGGGTGAGTTCGGTTTCCAAAAATACAGATTACGTTATCGCTGGTGAAAACCCGGGATCAAAAATTGATAAAGCAAAAAAACTAGGAGTAAAAATTTTAAATGAAAAAGAATTTTTAGATTTAATAAGGTAAATTTTAATAATCATCTGGCGTTAATCAACACTTACACGCGCCGTTTCAAAAAGAATATTACAAAATGCATTGTTGGTATATAAAACGATCGTCCAATACACCAATCGTATGAAGCATACATTAACCGATAAAATTTTTTTATTTATAAGCGATTGCATTGATTTCAATGGCTATTATTATAGTATTAATAAAGCGATGTCTGCTCAAATGGGAAATCCCATGTTTCATAAAAACAGGCAATGGATGGAAAAATACATATCCGACAGGAAGAAGAGAAGTAAGTTTAATAATGTATTTTTTTATTTGAAAAAAAATGGTTTTTTAAAAACAAGGCAAATTAATAATAAAACATGTTATTTTCTGACGCCAAAGGGCGATATCCGTTCCTTTCGCGTCAAGGCGAGTCTTATAAAAAAGAAAAAACTTCCACAAAGGCAATCGGTTTTGGTTTTTTTTGATATTCCGGAAAAATTAAGGAGCACAAGGGGAATTTTTAGAATACTATTAAAAGATTTAGGTTTTGAGATGCTTCAAAAAAGCATTTGGATTTCATCATACGATGTTATCGACGATGTGAAAATTATAATAAAAAAAATTAAAATTGATGCTTTCACGCATATTTTAATCGTGAAACATTTTGATGAATAGAATCGCAATCAGATTGGTATATGAAACGATCGTCGTATATATCAATATTAAAATTTGATATTGTAAATTTTATTAATATTTAGTATAATAGACAATATGAAAGAAAAAAACACTGAAAATCTTATGGATAAACTCATATCTCTGTGCAAAAGAAGGGGATTTATTTTTCCGTCTTCAGAAATTTACGGAGGTATTGCCAATGGCTGGGACTATGGTCCTTTGGGCGCTGAATTGAAAAATAATATTAAGCGTGCCTGGTGGAAAAGGTTTGTTCACGGTCGCGATGATATGGTGGGAATTGACGCGGCATTAATCATGAATCCAAAAATATGGGAGGCGTCAGGGCATTTATCGCATTTTACCGATCCTTTGGTTGATTGTAAAAAATGCAAGAATCGTTTTAGAGCGGATGAGATAACCCCCCCTACCCCCCCCTTCGTAAGGGGGGGAAAGAAAGATGATTTCTTGGAAAGAGGGAGGGGAGGGGTATGTCCGAATTGTGGCGGTGAGCTGACCCAATCCCGGCAATTCAATATGATGTTGAAAACTTTTTTGGGTCCGTTAGAAGACGAATCGGCTGTCGTGTATTTCCGGCCGGAAACTGCCCAGGCAATGTTTGTGGATTTCAAACAAGTATTGCAAACAACACGAAAAAAATTGCCGTTCGGCATCGCGCAGGCAGGCAAAGCTTTCAGAAATGAAATCACACCGGGAAATTTTATTTTCCGAACGCGTGAATTTGAGCAAATGGAAATAGAATATTTTGTCAAAGAAAAGGACTGGAAGAAAAATTTTGAAATGTGGCTTGAAGAAATGAAACAATGGTGCAAATTTTTAGGATTAAAAGATGATGAATTGTATTTCCATGAAATTGCCGACAATGAGCGTGCGCATTATTCCAAACGCACTATTGATATTGAGTATAAATATCCTTTTGGGCAAAAGGAGCTCTACGGCCTTGCCTATCGTACGGATTATGATTTGCAAAATCATATGAAAGCCTCCGGAGCTGATTTAAATTATGAAGATCCGGCAACAAAAGAAAAATTTGTTCCGCATGTGATTGAGCCCACGTGGGGCGTTGATCGTTCTGTATTGGTGACATTACTATCCGCATATCATGAGGAAGAAGCGCCTACATCTGAAAAGGGGGAGAGCGAGACACGAGTTGTCCTAAAAATACCTAAAGCATTGGTGCCCATTCAGGTCGCGGTATTGCCGTTGTCAAAAAAAGAAGAATTATCAAATATAGCAAAAAATATTGCCAAAGATTTGCGAGAACAATTTGTTGTTGAATATGATGAAACCCAAAGTATCGGCCGCCGCTACCGCAGGCAGGATGAAATCGGAACTCCGTATTGCGTGACCGTGGATTTTGATTCTTTAAATGATTTGGCGGTAACGGTTCGAGATCGGGATACGATGAAGCAGGAGAGAGTGCAAATTGCAGGGCTGCCTGAGTATTTTAATAAAGCATTTTAAGCCGTAAGATTAACAAATAATTGACCTAATTTCTAATTAATCTAATTAACCTAAGAAAATATTAAATTCCAAAAATCTTAATAAAAATAAATATGATTCGAAGGGTTATTAGAGGTTGGACGACAGGTTGTTGGGATTTTTTTAGGTCAATTAGGGTAATTAGGTTAATTAGAAATTTTATATATTATGTTCAAAAAAGCTAAACTCAAAAATGGCATACGGCTGATTACCATTCCCAACAAAAGCACGAAAGCCGTAACTGTTTTAATATTATTTCCCGTGGGCTCGCGCTATGAGACAAAAGACATCGGCGGCGTGTCGCATTTTATTGAGCACATGATGTTTAAAGGAACCGAAAAGCGTCCGTCCAGCCTGGACATTTCCAAAGAGCTTGATTCGGTAGGCGCGGAATTCAACGCGTTCACTTCAAAAGATTTTACGGGATATTATGTAAAAGCCTCTGCTGAAAAAATTGAGCTTGCATACGACATACTTTCTGATATGCTTTTCCAATCAAAATTTGACCAGGGGGAGTTGGATAAGGAAAGAGGAGTAATAGTGGAAGAAATAAATATGTATGAGGACAACCCGCTGATGTATGTGGAAAGTTTATTTGAAGAGCTGGTATTTGGCGATCAGCCGCTTGGATGGCAAATAGCCGGTACGCGTGAAATAATAAAAACCGTACCGCGCCAAAAGCTTATGGACTATATGCATAAGTATTATCAGCCGGCAAATATGATTTTGATAGTTGCGGGAAATATAAATAAAGCGCAGGTTAAGAAGCTCACTGGACAGTATTTCGGTTCTTTTGGAAAAAATGAATTTAAAAAGTTTACAAAATACGGATCACCTCAAGATTCCCCCCGCATAAAAGTGAGTTATAAAGAAACCGAACAAATTCAGCTCTGCCTCGGGTATCCGGGTATTTCATTTTTTGACGAGGACAGATATCCTCTTCAGCTTTTATCCATCATATTGGGAGGCAATATGAGCTCGCGTTTATTTGTAAATATCCGCGAACGCTACGGCCTGTGTTATTTCATACGCGCGTCAACCGAGCATTATCATGACGCGGGAACATTCGTAGTGCAGGCTGGTTTAGAAAAAGCCAGGATTATGGAAGCGATAAAACTCATAATGGAGGAATTAAAAAAAGCAAAAAATGAAGGGGTCACAGAGAAGGAGCTGCAGGACGCAAAGGATTTTTTGAAAGGCAAAATGGTTTTAAATCTGGAAGATTCGGAAAGCTTAGCTGATTTTTTTGGCAAACAAGAGCTTTACTATGGCGAAATCGTGACTCCTGAGGAAAAACTTAAGAAATATATGAAGGTGACTACGGGCGATATCTTGCGTGTGGCAAAAAAAATATTTGATCCAAAAAAAATCAATATGGCATTAATCGGACCATTTAAGGATGATAAAGAATTTCGGGAGCTTTTAAAATCATAGTTCACCCTCACCCCGCCCTCTCCCGTCCAGGGAGAGGGGAAATTATTTTATATGAGAATTGGAATAGATTGCCGTACAATTTTAAATTCAAAAAGTAGTGAGCGCGCAGGTGTTGCTCACTACTCTTATTATTTGCTCAAACATATTTTAGAAATTGATAAAAATAATGAGTATATATTATTTTTATCTCACGGACAGACCCTGCCGAAGGAATTGTTCGCACGAAACGTAAAAGTCGTTAATTTTTCAAAAAAAATATTTCCATTTATCCATTCCCATTATGGCGTTGCGCAAGAAATTAAAAATCAGCATGTTGATATCTATCATTCTCTTTCAGGAATTTTGCCGTTGTTTTTTAAAGGGAAAAGCATAATAACTGTTGCAGATCTCTCTATGTATGTAAACCCGCAATGGTTTTCTCCGAAAAAAATTTTTGGCGATTTTTTTTGGAGAAAAATCTTGATACCGAAAAGCATAAAAAAGGCAAACAGAATTATTGCTGTTTCAGAAAATACAAAAAAAGATATTTTGCGTTTTTTCCCAATTCAAGAAAAGAAAATTCTTGTAATACATAATGGGCTTGAAAGAGAAAATATATCGGATAATAAAGTTAAAGAAGTGCTGGAAAAATTTAATCTCATTGGGAAAAAGTATTTTTTATTTATCGGTACTGTAGAGCCAAGGAAAAATATTATAAATATTATCAAAGCATTTGAAGAGTTTTTATATACCCCTCACCCGTCCGCCCGAGGCGGACACCCTCTCCCGCAGGGGGAGAGGGAAAAGAGTGAGGGGGAAATCAATAAAGAAGAATATTTTTTTGTGATTGCCGGCGGGCTGGGCTGGAAATACGAGCCGATGTTGGATGCAATTAAAAATTCAACCGTGAATTCTCAAATAAAATACATCGGATATATAAGCGCGGAAGAAAAAATATCATTATTAAAAAACACGCTTTGCTTTGTATGGCCAAGCCTGTATGAGGGTTTTGGTTTGCCAATTCTGGAAGCCATGGCATGCGGCGCTCCGGTTATTACTTCAAACACATCATCAATTCCCGAAGTTGCGGGAAACGCAAGCATTATGATTGACCCAAATGATGCGCAGGCATTATCTGAAGCAATGGCAAGAGTTGCTCACAATGAAAATGAACAAAAAAAATTACGCCTGTTAGGCATAGAGAGGGTAAACTTCCCGCGTACCAAGGTATGGGAAGTTTTTTTTCATCAAAATGGCAGAGCCTATGAAATTCTTCAAATTTTTTTAAATATTTATTTTTAATTAAAACACTGAATCCAACCATGTAGTCGGGAAGGATGGATCCTATCATACCGCAAATCATATTTAAGGGGTTGGCGGAAAGAATGGATGTGAAATACAAGGCCATGGCTATTACTATGAGAGTGTCAACTATGGCTATAATCATTGTTTGGACTACGGGTTTTGTAAACTGGAAATTTTTTTCTGTTGTTGTATCAAGATTTGGATCAATATGGGGAATTCTATCCAGCACAAAATGCGAAAAAAACCCGAGAGCAAAAGCAAGAATCGGGTTTGGCATACTATTTCCTATAACCGCGCCTGCGGCTGAATGGATAGTGAGAAACATGATGTTACAATTAACAATTGACAATTGACATTTGACAGATATGGTCAATTGTAATATGTCAATTGTCAAATGTATCAATGGTAGCAGGGGTGGGATTTGAACCCACGGCCAATGCCTTATGAAGGCACTGCTCTACCGCTGAGCTACCCTGCCGTACTAAAAATCCGAAGCTCAAAATTCGAAATTCGAAACAATATCGAAATAATAAATTCAAAACGTTTAGGATTTATAATTTGGAATTTAGGATTTGTTTCGTGCTTCGTACTTCGAATTTCGGATTTATTTGGTTGCGGGAGGGGGAGTTGCACCCCCGACCTCCAGGTTATGGGCCTGGCGAGCTGCTACTGCTCTATCCCGCGTCGTAGCTAAATATGAAATATATTTTGTCAAAAGCAAAATTCTTTGATACAATATATTCATATTCTATGGCAAAAATTATCACCATTGTCAATCAGAAAGGAGGAGTGGGAAAGACTACAACCGCAGTTAATCTTGGCGCATATTTAAATAAATATGGGAAAAATGTTTTATTAATAGATCTTGACCCGCAGGCAAATGCAACTTCGGGAGTTGGGATTGATCATAAGAATCTTGAGCAAAGTATATATCATACTCTGATCTCGCTGGTACCGATAAAAGATATTATCAAAGAAACTGCACACCCGGGATATCATGTTGCGCCTGCGACTCAAGAGCTTGCCGGCGCGCGTGTTGAATTGGTTGAGTCAACAGAAAGGGAATTTCGTTTGAGAAAAGCCCTTGAAGACATTCGCGATGATTATCATTATATTATTATTGACTGTCCGCCATCGCTTGATTTATTGACCATTAACGGTCTGGTGGCATCAGATGAAGTATTGATACCCATACAGTCCGAGTATTATGCTTTAGAGGGTTTGGGTAATTATATAAACATTTTCCGCATAAAGTTTTTAATAGCATTATTCCGAGAAATATCCGTCTCACCGAGTCGCCAAGCTACGGAGAAACAATATTAATATATGATCCGAGTTCTCGGGGTGCAGTTGCTTATGAAAATCTGGCACAGGAAATTATAGGGCTGGAAAGTATTCTTAAATCTGAAATAATTAAAACTCAGGAG
The DNA here is from genome assembly GCA_000992395.1 of Parcubacteria group bacterium GW2011_GWA2_38_13. GTDB lineage: Bacteria > Patescibacteriota > Patescibacteriia > Buchananbacterales > GWA2-38-13 > GWA2-38-13. The sequence goes on from LBUD01000042.1 coordinate 11,395, forward strand.
CCGGATACTTTTATAGTATAAATAATATTTTTATGAAAAAATTTGGATTAGGCAAGGGGCTGGGATCTCTTATCCCGCCGAAATCATCTTTTGAAAATACTATTGTGCGCGAAGAGTCGCCCGTTAAGCAGGGTCTTGGCGACCGCGTTATTGAAGTGGGCGTCGGAGAAATTCGTCCGAATCCGCAGCAGCCAAGAAAATATTTTTCCCCATCAAATCTTGAAAGTCTCGCGGATTCCATCCGTAAGCATGGCGTCATTCAGCCGCTTATTGTTACGCGCGTTGATATTGGTTACGAACTGATTGCGGGGGAAAGAAGGCTTCGCGCTTCAAAGATTGCGGGGTTAAGTACCGTTCCGGTCATTGTACGCGAGGTGGAAAAGCAAGAACAGCTTGAATTGTCGCTTTTGGAAAATATCCAAAGGCATGATTTAAACCCGATTGAAGAGGCCGTTGCCTATCAAAGGCTTTTGGATGAATTCAATCTTACCCAGGACGAGCTTTCAAAAAGGCTGGGAAAATCAAGACCGGG
>LBUD01000043.1 GCA_000992395.1 Parcubacteria group bacterium GW2011_GWA2_38_13
TAATGTTTTTTTAAATTTTCACGGATCCTGTCAAATATAACAATTGTATCATTTACCGAATATCCCAACACAGTAAGAATGGCGGCAATAAATGGCGCGTTAACTTGCATATTGTACAATTCGCCCATCATACTGAAAGCGCCTATGGTGATTATAATGTTATGCAAAAGGGCAACATTGGCAATAAGACCGTATACCCATGAAGATACCGGCTTTGATACCTGTCTAAACGCCCACGCTATATAAAGAATGATTGCAATTATGGCAAGGATTACCGCTAAAACAGTTTTTCTCTTCAATTCATCGCCTATATTTGGCCCGATAGAATTAAATTTTTCTTCTGTAAAATTCTCGTTATAATTTTCTTTCAAAAGTGTAATTATTTTCTGATGCGTTTCTTCATCAATATTGGAAAACCTCAAAATAATATTGTTTTCCCCAAAAGACTGCGCGGAAACATTATCAATAACTGATGATGTATTAAGCAGGTTGGCAATGCTTTCTGTTTTTGGGATTTCCTTGGAAAAACTCAACTGCATAAGACTCCCGCCGGTAAAATCAATTCCGAAATTCAATCCCCATAACACGAAAGATACAATGCTGGATGCGACCAAAACACTTGATATGACAAACCAAATTTTTCATTTTCATCAAGATCCTTGTGATTACCATTGCGGAAAAAATACTCAAAACAGTTCCTATAATAAGAGTTATTCCAAATCCTTTTACCGAACTTGATGAAAACCAAACTAATATCGCCGCGGTAATAATAGTAGAATAGTTTCCATCGCTAATTGACGGCCATGCTCTTTTAAAGCCCTCGTCAATTGCTGTCTGTATATCCAAACCGCGTTTTAATTCTTCTCTCATACGTTCAAAAACAAGAATATTAGCATCAACGGCCATACCTACGGTGAGAATAAAACCTGCAATTCCTGATACCGTAAGCGTGACAGGTATTGATTTAAATACGGCTAAATTTAAAAGCGCATAGCAGAGAAGAGCAATATCAGCGATTAATCCTGGAATTCTATAATATAAGATCATGAAAATCATAACCAACAACAAGCCGATAAGCCCCGCTTTTATACTTTTTTCAACAGACACTTTTCCCAATGTCGGTCCAACGGTTTCCTGCGATATTAATTCAATGGGAACCTGTAAAGCGCCTGCGTTTAAACGTTGCGCCAAAAGCTTGGCCTCATTGGCAGTAAACCCACCGGATATAACAGCATCACCGGATACAATGGGTTCATTGACCTTGGGAACGCTAATTGGCGTACCGTCGAGAAATATTCCAACATAATTTCCTACTTGTTCTGTGGTAAGTTTTTTAAATATTTCCTTTCCCATTTCATCAAATTCCAGCAGCACTTCCGGTTCACCCATATTTTGGTTAAATGTTAATTGCGATCGTTTCAAATATTGTCCGGAAAGATCAGTGGTAATCCATTCCTCAAATGGGTGGATATCAGTCGCGCTCTTTGTTCTAATAAAAATATTCTGGCAATTAACTTCATAGGTATCGCCACTGCCCTTTTCCTCAAGTTTTTTTATGATTAAATATCCGGCAGGAGTTTTCGTAAGCCCTGAACTTACTTCGTTAGTTTTTAACGCGTCAAAACAGGTTTTTTCAAAATCCTCAGCGCCTGCCAACCCGGTTTTCTTTGAAAATCCTTTAATTCCTAGAGTTGACGTGGCATTCGGCTCTTCTGAATATTGTTTTACCAAATCATCAAAATTCGCGCCTTTTTTGATAGCCAGTTTTAGTATAGTATTCGCCTTCTTTTCAGCATCAGTATTATACGTTTCCAATTCTTTTTTTTCTTCATCATTCAATGAAGGTTGTGTTGATGTATTTTGAATTCTAAAATCAAGATAAGGCGTTTCGCCTATCATTTTAATTGCTTCGTTGGCGTCGGTAATTCCCGCTAATTCAACAATGACATTCCAATCATTTCCTGATTGGCTGGTTTGGATATTCGGTTCGCTTACTCCAAACGCATTAACCCTTCTTTCTAATACGTCGCGAACACCAGCGATGGCGTCCGATCTTTCAGCAAATGATATCTTGTCCATATTTGCCTTATATATAAGATGCGTACCTCCTTGAAGATCAAGCCCCAAGCTGTATGCTTTTTCCGGCATTTTCGGAAGATACAATTTTTGCGCGACAATATTATAGTAATTTGGAAAATCAAAAATTGCCGCCAAAAGAATGAGTACAAAAATTCCTAAAAATGCTAAGCGAATATTTTTTCTGCTGGCCATAATATTCTATAATAAAAAAAATTACATCTTCGGTATTTATTATTAATGCCATTATAGCAAATTATATTTTTTTTGCAATATCACGGAGTTTTTTATCAATTATCGCTATTTTTCCATATAAATTCCCATATTTTCAAAACGTTCTCTCCTGAGTCGTTTTGTATAATAACGGGTTGAACATTCTGAGCGTTTGCCATTTGCTTTAAATTTTTATAAATAGATAAAGCCGTCGGATCAAGTCCGGGCTTAGCATCCATAGCGGCATCATCCGCCTCAACAAAATATATTTTTTTTCCTTCTACATCTATCGCATTGGCGCGCAACAATAATTCCACAATGCCCATATGCATAACAGGGATATTGTCTGAATAAAAAGTATCTTTATAAAAATACCAATTCGCGCCGAACCAGATGATTCTTTGGTCATAGATTATTATGGGTCCCTTTGTTGTATTTACTAAATGCATCTGATGCTCAAACCAATTTTTTAATGAAAGGTAATGAATAGGGCTGTATGAAATAGAAAAATGTTTTTCTTTCCATTTCTCATAATAATCAAATCCATGCGGTTGTTCGTAAAATGAAAATATAAAAAACTTTGGCAGGTATGACTTCCCCAGCCTATCCGATATGGAACTAAAAGACAATAAAATAAAACACGCGAAAATAAGCATTAAAAAAACAGTATTTTTTCTTAAAATTATTGCCTCCGATCCCATACCGAAACCCAGCGCCAGAAATGGAATAATAATAGACGATCTTCCGAAATCTCCAAGCGTTAAGGCGGAAAATATTCCGGTTAAAATTATCATTGAATATGAGAATGCGCATATCGCAAAATTTTCTTTTTCAATTTTTTTACATATAAAATACATAAAGCCTATAATAATGGTTGCCATCGCAAAAATCGAAATCCATGACGCGACGTTTTGAAAATATGTGATAACGGAATGGACATTCCCCTGCCAAATTCCCTGAACGCTTGCAGGCCAATCAATCAAGGTATCCATTTTTAAAAATCGCGTTATTTGCAAATCAAAATGTTTCCGTTCTAAATATGTAAAAATATTATACAGTATCAGAGGAATCATGGTTATAAAAAAAATCAAAGGCATTAAATAAAAAAATTTATTTTTATACCATTTTTTATACATAGCAAGGTATATAATTGTTGGAAAAATTACAGCCATGGAATATTTCGTCAATAACCCAAGGCCTAAAATTAAACCCATAATTATCCAAATATATTTTTTATCCGCCTTATCTTCCAATATGCGTAATACTATGTAGGTGCATAATAATAGAAAAAAAATCACCATTGATTCCTGGGCCGCACGGCGAGAAATCAAAATATGCCATGGCGATACTGCCAGAAATAATCCCGAACATATGGCTCCATATATCAATTTTCGGCGTATAAATATTGCCATAATAAGCATGACAGACAAAATTCCAAAAATCGCCGGGAATAAGCGTATTGACCAAAGGTGTACGCCAAATATTTTTGTTGAAAGCCAAATCGCGGCAAAATGCAAGGGCGGATGATCAAAAAATGACAGCTGAGTCCAAAAAGGTAAGGTATCTTTTTCTTCAAACCAATTCCATGGCGTAGTCAGCGTTGTTGATTGCATAAAATCATTCCAGCCGATGCCGCGTAAGGCATAATTTCCCTCATCCGTCATAACCTCTTCCGAATTGATATTTATAAAACGAAAAAAAGCAGCCAATATAATAATTATGGCTGCTATAATGAATAATTTTTTATTTACTATTTCCATTGTATTTGAAAATATCAATCTTTATTATCATTAATTGAAAAAGAATCCAGAAGGCTATTATCTTTGCTGAAAGCTCTAATAGTAATTGTTTGTCCTTCAACTTCAACAGTTACGTAATGAAATTGCGAAATTTCTGTTCCTGCGCACAAATCGTTATACAAAGGCGATCCTGCTCCCCCGGTAATAATATAATACAATCCGTTCTTTTTATATTTGCAGTATACATGGTCATGGCCGGTGAATATTGCTGAAACATTTTTTTCCATAAACAAACTATGAAGTTCATTGCTTCTTGAGTTTACTCCCCTTGTGGAGCCCGCTATGGGATTGTGGGTGAAAACAAATTTGTGGTCATAATTATCATAGGATAATATTTTTTGCAGCCAAAGATACTGCTCGGGGCTCATTGATCCATTGAATCCCGGCTCTTCGGAATTTACTACTATAAAAAGTGAATTTGCATAACTAAACCAATACGTCAATTCATCATACCAGCCGGTTTTGCCTCCGCCGTTATGCGGAAATGTCCAAATATCTCTAAATCTTTGCAACGCAATAGTATTCGCGGGTTCATCATGGTTGCCAACAGTAAGATATACGGGTATTTTTGAACTTACGGGGGATACGGCATCGGTAAAATTTTTCCATGCTTCATTAACCCTATCAACGGTAATCTTTTCAATATCGGAAAGCTGAATCATGTCCCCTGTTATTATTGCAAAATTCACATTTGCTTTGGCTACATTTTTTATAATTTCATTAAATTCTTTTGGCATTATAAATCCTGTAACCGGACGGCTGTCTCCCATTACCGCAAACGCGTAGTTATATATAATAGAGCTTTGGGTCGTAAATGAGGAAGAGAATTCTTCGTTGTACCCGCCATTATCAGAATAAATTTTTATATTATAATAATAACGCGAATTGGGCTCAAGATTATTTAAAACAACCTCGTGCGATGTCTGCAGGATATCGTCTTTTATATTTTTTTCATTTTGCGACGTTCTACCATACGTTATTTCGTATTTCGTATTTACGTTGGTTTCGAAATTAATTATTTCAGAATTTCCGCTATTAAACATTACCTTGGGCTTGATGCTATAATCTATTTTATATATTTTTAAGGGGTCGTAGCCGGGATCATTATTTATATTTGTATTATTCAATATTTCAGAGTTTCTGTTATTAAAAGTGTTTACATTGTTTTGAAATTGTATGCTTGTAGCAGAAATTGTGGAAAAAAATATTTTTATCAGAAATATTAAAGCAAGAAAAATAAGTATGCAGACTAAACCAATAATTATATATACAATATTTTTATTTTTCATATTATGCTTAAAGCATGGTCAATGCATAGCTATTCACAACTTATCCACAGAAAGCATATTGACACTTTAAAAATTTAATTTTTTCAAATATAAAATTGAAAAAGTGGGGATATATTTTCGTATAAAGCTGGGAGGGAAGGAATCGAACCTTCATACTGAGCTTCCCCGCCCAAGGCGGGTGTGCCTCAGCGCAAAAGGCTTCAGCTGTCTTTTCTTGGCAAACCTGCGGGACCTGGATTCGAACCAGGATAATCAGCTTCAAAGGCTGATGTCCTGCCATTAGACGATCCCGCAGGTTTGCCAAGAACCCTGTTTAAAAAATTTCTACCTTGCCCGCTTTTTAAAAATCTTTCCCTTCTCATCGCTTCTGATCGGCTTTTATATGTTTCTTGATAAATAAGCCGCCATGGCCGATGGCCTTTTGTAAATTTATAATCACCCTTATTGTGCCGGCGCAATCTTTCCAAGGGATTTTCTCCACTGCCGACATAGCGGATCATATCTCGCAGGCTTATTAAAACATAGACATAATATTCCATATAAAGGTAGCTTCCCCGCCCAAGGCGGGTGCGCCTCGGGCGCAAAAGGCTCATGTCCTGCCATTAGACGACCTCCCAGCACTACACAAAAATATTTTCATTATATGAGCTTATTCATATTTTTTGCCTTTTTGGCAATATAATTTAGTAAAAACAAGCATATGGCGCCGATTATTGAATATGCGGTTACCCTTGCTTCGCGAGTCACATCCTCGCCCAAAAAATAATTCGCGATTTCCATAACGCTTATGAAGCCCAAAATTATAAAAAGAATTACAACTAAAAAAAATATAAAAAATAAAAGCTCAATTATCATTTCAATTTTCATAAATTAGGTTAATTTTTAAAATTTGTCAAGTATTTATACGCGCAAATACCTGCGTATCGCTATAGCTGAAGCAAACACAGTCAATAGCGCCGTGCCAATAAATTCACTACCAAAAATATAAAGTCCATTATCTGAAATAAATGCCTTTATATCAATCATACCCTGAAAATATTTAATCGTGATCGGCTGGATTGAATTTATTAAAAAATAAAAAATAAATATTGAAATAACGAAAGAAATGATTGAATAAAGAATGCCTTCAAAAAAATACGGCGATGTTATAAAAAAATTGCTTGCGCCGACATATTTCATTACCGCGATCTCATCTTTATGCGCGTATATGGTAAGCCTTATTGTATTGAAAACGATAAGTATTGATATGATGACGAATATCAATACAACAATTATTCCAACGGTATTTATTATCTTTGATATATTGTGGATCTGGTTTATAAAGCTTTTATGATCATCAAAATTTTTATCATAAATATACTGGTCGTATTTTGATGAATTGATAAAATACATGATCATTTGGTAGTCATCAATATTTCTTGATTTTATTTTCAAAGATCCTACGAGAGGATTTTCTCCGGCTGCTTCAAGCGCTTCCAAGATAAATCTGTCGTTTTTATGTTTTTGCCGAAAATCGTCAATCGCCCGATCTTTTGATATATAATCAATTTTTTCAACCTGAGAAAGAGTTTCGATTCTATTTTTGGCCTCAATAATTATGCTTTCGTCAACATCATTTTTGAAATATATGCTTATATCAATTTTATCCTGCACATATTCAACAGCTGAATTTGCCGATACGTTTAATATTAATAAAAAATTAATAGAAACAAGCGCCAGCACAATCACACTGATTGTCACAACTGAAAGCCAAAAATTCCTCCAAAAACCTTGAATTGCGAATTTCAGTATCCTATATAATGTGAATAAAAACATATTGATTACATTCTATTAGTCAATTGTTAATTGTCGTATGTCAACGGTTATAAAGAGTATTTTGATTTTGTCTT
>LBUD01000044.1 GCA_000992395.1 Parcubacteria group bacterium GW2011_GWA2_38_13
TCCCTCGATAGCTATCGGGGATCGCAATGACAGATGGGGGCGAGGAGATTTTATTTTTCACCCTCACCTTGCCCTCTCCCGTCCAGGGAGAGGAAATTTTATCGGGATGAGGAATTATATTCATTCTCTCACTTTTTTATCTATTTTTCAAGAAAAAACACTATTGACAAATGTATTTAAAGTGATATAATTATACTATCACTATGAAAAAGACCCTTGCGTGGTTTCGTCCGCGCCGGGGGCTTTTTCTTTTTGGGCATAATTTAAATTATTTCGTTGCGTACTAAATATAATAAAGAAACGTTTAATTTTCTTAATAGATAAGAACATTTATTGCTCGGCGATATGAGTGTATGTAAAACATTTTTATCTTTCAAAAAATTTACCAAACCGGCGTAATCTCCATCGCTCGATACTATTACTGCTTTAACATATTTTTTTCATAGAAATCGACAACTGCTTTCAAAACCAGATCTGCATCACAATTTCCCTTTATTCTACCTTCGCCATCCAGAGTTGTTTCTTTAAAGACAAGCATAAATCCGGCTTCTTGAAGAAATATATAAAGATCTTTATGTTTTGAGACTAATCCGATAAATATATATGCGCGATCTATCGAATACTTTTCCCTTAACCACACGCGAAAACGTTTATAGTCTAAATTCCAGCCCAAATCCTTAATACCTTTGTGCAGATTTGCTCCGTCAATAAAAGCGAAGCTGTTAGCTTTTTTATCCATTCAAATTTCATTTTATTTGTAAATTGATTCTCCCCCGATAACTATCGGGGGATCGCGATGACAGATGTGCGAAGAAAAAAATTTTATTTTCTTAAAAAACTTTTTTTGCTGGTTTCTCCAAGTATCTCCAAAGTCGCCAGTACGGAGGGATTGCTCGTATTTTTCAAAACAAGTTTATCCCTGTATGCGTTCAATAGCGGAGTCAAAAACTCATCACCCCAAGATGGTGAAAAAGTTAATACCCCGTCAAAATCAATTTCAATTTTTTCACCTTTTTTCACATCCCGCAAAAGCGGCTGCAACGCAGAAAACGCCTCCCTGCCGGTTTGCCGGGAAATTAATGTTGTCCCAAATTTTTTCAGTTCTATGGTCATATATTTTTTAATATGTTATTAGGACAAGACAGCCACGGATACTATCCGATGTTTTTTGCATATGTAAATCCGCGCTGCCGCCATGTATTGTAAGTTTTGCATTACCTGTTTGAAATATCAGATGTATCGGATTCTTCGAAATAACACTTCTGACATATTTTAATCCATTCCCGCGCGCTTCCGGCTCCCTCCCCGAGATGATTTCAGTAAAAGCCATTTTTAAGGCTTCTTCGTGATTTTTTAATTCCGGCCTTACTCTCTTTAAAGTTTCTAAAATGCCTATTCCTCTGTCTGCCAAAATGATTTGTTTTTTTCCTAAATCATATCCAAAAAATATTCCCGGGGTATCCGGCCATTGGCCTAAATTATGATCATAAGAATTGTTTCCTATTTCTCCGGCCATTGATGTAAGCAAAGAGTATAAATTTTTTGCACTCTTGTCTTTAAGCATCAACGCCTCCATCTTTACCAAACGTGCCTGAAAAATTCCGCTATTCTGGCAATAGAATTGATCCGAAAATTCTTTACCAAAAACAGCCCAATTTTTTGCCAATTTGAATAATTCACTCGATAAAACTTCCAACCCGCCGTTGTCTTTTTTAAATATCACAAAATTACGGCCAATCTTTTGGGCCTTGATAGTCCCATTTTTGATCTTTTTGAAAACAGCAACACGGCTGATTCCTAAAATCCCTGCCAATTCTTTTGTGGTATAAAAATCTTTTGATTCCATGGCTATGTTAACTTAATTTATTCAATGTTAACATATGTTAACATTGATGTCAAATGGTTAGCAAAAAAAGCTTATTTTAGCTTATCTGAGCCCGACTATGGTGAAAAGTAAAAGTCCAAAAATTAAGCTAAAAATTTTATGTATATGGAAGCGATCGCTAATCAGCCGTCCGATGGCAATTGCGACAAATGCTTTGGAAAGATACATAGCAACGCATAGGCCAAATAGCAAAATCATTCCAAGGGGTATGCCTAAAATCGTAACAAAAAGTATTATCGCCGCCACTGGAATGGTCACAAGACCTACAAATCCTATGCCAACATTTTTCCAAGGCGCCTCTTTCATACTCGCGCATACTCTATCTGCCATTTTAGGAACAAGGTATATAATAATTAAACCCATCAAAAGCAGGCTTAAGAATCCGAAAATACCAAATGCCAGCGCGAGTGTGCCCAAAAAAGCATATATCTGTGGCTTGCTTTTCGCAATTTCCATTGGCGTATAATTGGTTTTTCCCAAAATTTGCGCGCCCGCCTGAATTTCCGCTTGAGCGAAAGATTTATAATTTAAATCGCCGGATATAACTGACTTAGGAGAAAGAAGCAGATGGCTTTTTTCTTTATTTCCATTTCCCATTTGCAAATTCACATCACCGCCTACCGTGCTATTTAATACCATATCTCCAACAGCAGCCTGTTCCCGCGGATAAAATATTACGGCCTACTTTTCCGTTTATGGTAATACTGGATCCTACAACGCGCAGACTTCCCTGCACTTCTCCGGTTACATCAATAGTATTTCCTGCTGCAAATAAATCGCCGGCGACCACGCCCTTAACTATAATGGAATTTCCTGCTGCAAAAACATCGCCTGCAATATTTCCTTCAATTATTACCATATTTCCGGCGCCAAAAAAATTCCCTATAGTGTCATTGGCTATGACAATATTATCCGAAGATTTTGCCACCATGGCTAAGCTGACAAAAGGTGTAATCGCAAAAAGACAAATGACCAAAAATTGAACAAAAAACTTTTTATGTTTATGCGCCATAAAAATATATTAATAATAAAAATATAAGTCATTATCTATTATAATCTTCTCATTTTAGGGAGAAAAAGTCAAAATTCTCGTTTAATAAAAAAACGGCTCAACAAAGGTTGAGCCGATATGACTTTACTATTTAATTTAATGCTCTTTTTGACAAAATGGGCATATTTGTTTTTCGTCACTGCAACCAACGCATCCCTCATGACGTATTTGAGTTTCTATGTGTCCGCAAGACTCGCATGTTAGCACATATTCACCGACATAAGCATCACAACCGCCGATTTCTTATCGTTCGCATTTTGCATCTTCACCGCATTGCGTACAAATAATTTTGGCCACTTTGTTCCTCCCATACTTTTACCAAAGAACTCCATATATTATAATACGGCCGATTTATAAAAAAGTCAATAAAAAATCGGCTTCCACTCAAGGCAGAAACCGATTATCTTTTTTTCTGATTATTCAACCCATCGGATCCATCCGATATAGGTTCCCGGGAACCTGCAAATTTCCCATCCATATCGGTCTGCAAACGAATAGATTATAATCCATCTGTTGTTTACGAAGTTGTCTTTGCTGTTATCGCATTCGTAGCAGATGAATCGATCATCAATAGACCACGCGACATTTTCCGAATAACAGTTGCTGAGATCTTCCCTCACGGATACCGACGCCTTTGATTGTGCGTCGACAACACTGAAATCCAAAACCCAATGAGTATAAACGATTCGGCTCATATCGCGAGAGTAGAAAAAACTATCAAGCCGGTCAACCTGATCGGCGGTCGTAACATTTTTTGTTACCGAGTCAATCTCGTACATACTGCTTGTGTACCACGACGGATGGTGCGGATGCGTCGTATATTCTCCGGCGACATCGCTTGCTGATATCGTATAATGGGTATTGTCCAAAAAAAACGGGTGCTGCATTTCATTAAATATGCGCGTCGATGTTGTTAAAATTATTTCTGCATTATTGTAGGTAAACGGCCTATGAGCGAAAGGAACCTGATATACGGTAAGATTATGACCCCATTCGCGATGGGACCACGCAAGGGTTTCACTATTAGGAGACACTGACACCGAATGATCGTAAGTGTTTTGTTTCGACTGTAACAAGCGGATCCTGGACCAAGTGTTTGTATTGATTTCGTAAATTCCATCATAATAACTTCCAAAATATACAAATTCCCCGTCATTGGTCCAAAAATATTCTTCGCCCGAAATATCGGTTCTGTACAGTATCTTGCCCGTGTAGTCAAAAAATGTAGTATCGGTGATATAATCCCGAAATGCATTCTGCTGATGCCCCAAAATAATGCCGCCGACGGGCGATACATCCATATATGCCCTCCAATCCAATTGGATTGGAATTTTTTTTGGCTCCAGATCGGGAAACTCAATGCAATACAGCTCATCCAGAGCTTCATTTAAATTATATGAAACAGTAAAAAAAATTTTTCCTGTCAGCAAATCTAGCGGTAATTCCGGCGGAGGAGGGGGAGGCGGCGGAGGATTTCCTCCACCATCATCATTGGGCAGGGTACCTTGATTTTCACCAGAGTCGGAACATCCAACAACTAACAATAGACAGGCGATACAAAAAAACATATTTTTCATACATACCTCCTTTGTTAAGGAACATACAGACTAAAGAACATCACCGTATATATTCTCACCAATTCTAAAAAAAGTCAAAACCCTAAAATTTTTATTTATAGCTTATTATTTGCTTGTCAGATGCCAGCAAAAGCAATCAATGCATTTATACGCCCCAAGAGAAACAGAGCCGTTTTTCTCCCGATATTTTGCTGCCCGCAACGCCTCCTCTTCGGACGCGTATTGATTCTTTCCGCTCACAGGACAAAGCGATTGCGGCAAAGGAGGTGTCTCATATTTTGGCAAACGGAATTTTGACATAATGATTATATTTTTTTATTTATATATTTTCTCATTATTGAGATAAAAAGTCAATAAAAAAACGGCTTCCCGATTTTACATCAGGAAGCTGGTAATTTTCAAATTAACCGCATATACATCGTACTTCATTTATTTTATAGGGCACCACACATAAACCGAATTAATATTATAAAAACTAACATGCCTACGACTGATAAAATAACTGGGAAAATAAACAACATAAAAATAAAAAGAATAGAACTCACCAAATTATTTGGAGCCTCGCAATATGCGCATATTCTTTTTGTTTTCTTTCCGTCACTGCAACTGCATCCATAATGAGTGCAGCCACATTCGCAATCTACTTCTTTATCTATCCATTCATGTCTTTTCAATTTTAGCCAACAATGCATAGCAACCTCCTTTTTTAAAAAGAACACCATATTAAAACTTATTCCTTTTTTGGTGCGTTGTCAACCCAGTCCTTCGTGAAAAGATGGATTAATAAAAAACCACCAGTAAATACCGGTGGTTTTAAAAACTAAAATTTGATTTCCAATCCTAACGATCCAAAAACCGATGGGTTGTTTTCCTTAACATCCAAAAAATTTCCATAGGGACTTCTCTCGCTCACATCGTTTATACTGGCGCCAAGCCGAATATTAAAATACAACAAGTTTTCAACAAGCGCCTGGGAAACTCCGAGATAAATAACTTTTTCATAAATATCAGCAATGGTGGTATAACCGTCGGCGCTAGGAGTGCCATAGGTATGCTGGCCGTACTCTACCCGTAACTGATAATCGCGATAGCGAACGCCTACCAGCAATTCCGTATCTTTGGCAATCTTATATTTCAAGTCTACGGCATAAGCGGGAATGATTATTGGAGAATAGCTTAAACAATAATACGGGCCGGTGGTCCCCATCCATTCCAAATCATTCATCATGCCCAAGTAGCCGAGAGCCAATCCAACGGTTGCATAAACATCGATGCGGAAATTTTTTAATGGAAGAAATTCAACGCCGCCTTTAACGAAATTAACATCCACCATTAAACCAGGATCCATGGTATCTTTATGGAAAGTATAAAAATGATCGTCAGAGTCCAGATATGAAACCGTTCGCAATCTTGATGGTATATTGGTAACCTTGTCAACAGGAGCATTGAAATTCCAATCAAGCATCAGTGCAAGAGATGGCCGTATGGGATAATCGTATGGGATACCGAAGATATCGTTTGTTCGTTTTTCACTTTTCGAACAGCCGCAAATACCAACCATGGAGCAAATAACGAAGTAGTGTATCGATTTCATTTTCTACTCTCCTCTCGTGGTATTTTCATGCGCCCAAATCAGACCCAATAGAAGATCCCCAGGAGTTTCAGCTAGCTTCCAGCGCGTATTTGTATCGATTGAGTAAAGATAAATACTCAAAGTCCACGCGTATGCATCACTGGCAACGGCAAAATATTTACTATCAGCCGACCACACGATACCTTTGTAAAAATCAAAGTAGCTGGACAAAAGCTTATCTTCCAAAAATATTTTGGGACTCCAATCATCTACAAACGCCAAGTATAATCGATTTTCAGTTCGGACAATTATTTTCTGCTTATCCAGAGAAAGCGAATATGCTTCAACGCCTGTGTCTGTAGCTTCAACCGTGGATACGGTAGAAATTTTTTTCGTGCTAATGTCGCCGAGATTGACTTCGTCTAATGAAATAAAAATAAAACGATAATCATCAATAAATGTTATTCCATAATTATCAATATCGAGGTTGTCATCTTGCCAATATAATTTATTGCCGTCCAATGCTATCGGCTGGAAATTTTTGGGCACAACATAGCATTCTGCGGGTTTATCTCCGGGCTTGCCGATCAATACTAAGAATTGGTTATCAGGAGAGACCCCAACAGAATAAAAATGAAAATTAACATTGCTGGCGTTGCTGATAATACGAACGGATCGATTTTTTAAATCAAGCTCGAATACTTTTAAATCGGCACAAAAATATCCAAAATTTCCGTCGCTGGTCCAACTGATATCTTCATACATTAACGGTTCCGGCACATCGACCGAAAATTTATCAGAAGAAAAATCATTAAATTCCAAAGAAGGATTTATTGAATTCTGATAAATAAAATAATTATTGTCGGGTGTTATTCTGATTCTTCCGATCGTAGGAATATCACTGACGAAAATGTCGGAGGGAAGTTCAAGGCGCTTATAATTAACGCGGTACAAATCAGTATTATTGTTTACTTGAAGCTGAAAAAACATATCGCCGGTTAATATCGGAAATGGATCATCGAGCGAATCCGGCATTTTCGAGGTAGACGTATATCCGGACTTACTTTGGTCCTGGCAGCCGAAAATAATTGTGACGAAAAAAACAGAGAGTAAGCGATACTTCATAGCATCCTCCTAAAAATTGTAAAGGTTCGATACAATTAAAGAACATCTAATATATTAGTGCTTATTCGCTTAAAAGTCAAACTTTTATTTAATAAAAAAATCGGCTCAATAAAACGAGCCGATTTTAAAATTTATCAAGTGCCTGACGATTTGCTTGTCAGATGCCAACTGAAACAATCAATGCATTTATACACCCCAAGAGAAACAGAGCCGTTTTTCTCCCGATATTTAGCTGCCCGCAACGCCTCCTCTTCGGACGCGTATTGATTCTTTCCGCTCACAGGACAAAGCGATTGCGGCAAAGGAGGTGTCTCATATTTTGGCAAACGAAATTTTGACATAAGAAAAATATTCTCGCTCATTTATGCTTCCTTGAGATTATTATGGAAGCAACCCCGACATATTTTCTATGAAATCCACAAAAATCACCGGGACAATAAGCTCGTCATCAAATTCAGGCAAGCCGGACGGATTATCTTTTTTCAATATCAGCGTTCCAATATTACTGTATACTTTTTTATCTATCGTAAACGTAAGCGTTGCCTCGTATGGCACAAATTCCGTGGTCATCCAGCCTGCCCCGCCATTTTGGCTGGGGTCGCTTTTGGCCGTGGCAATCCCCTGCGCAAGTATGGCTCCATCAACATCTTTGAGGAAAACCGGAAAGCTTGCTTCAAAAAACCAATTTCCCCTTGCTTGTCCAATGATCGTAAGCGGGCTTTTTATAAATGTATTCGGACGCGGACTATCTATACGAATGAGATCTGCTTTTTCAAGCTCGTTTCCAATATATTCGGTAAATGTTTGGTTGGCGCTTCGGCACTGGCGAGGATAGGACTCCATGATCGGATTGCCGGCCTGCATACATTCAACAAAATTTGTCACAACTTTTGGCTGCTCTTCTTTCGGGGACGCCGCGACTGGCGGAACATTTTTCAAAGGCACTGCTGGTTTAAATGGCGTGCAGGCCGTACCAAAACCCAAAATCACCAAAACTATAAAAATCATTTGTAAGGCTTTTTTCATAAATTTATTTTTTATAAATTATTATATATGTAATATGGTGCCTATATTTTCCCATGCTTTACAAAAGAAGTCAAAAACCCATTGACTTAGCTCAGGGTATAAAAAAACGGCTCAACGTGTGTTGAGCCGATAGCGCTAGTTGCGCCTGAAGGGCAGACTGATGAATCCGGCTTTGCTAAGAAAAAATATTCCCGCAATTAATGCAACGACGCCAAGCACTTTACTGATTACGATGAAACTAATGATGGCAAAAATAAATAAACCAATAGATCCAAAAAAATATATCAGCCAGGGTATTGACGAGCCATGGTTTTGATTGGAAATGGAGGGCATAGTGCAAATCCTTTCTTTTAAAAAAGGCCGTATGATATAAAAGGACTGGCATAACCTTATATCATTTTCCACCGATTGTCAAAAAATTTTTACCGGATGCCGGAATCGCAAGAAAGATTTACATCCTTGATAACCCCCGGCTCAATTGTGACATTTTGTGTTTCACAAAGAGGCATTGGCTTGCCTCCAATTGGCTGAAGCGCGTAATCTCCGGGCGGTAACATTATTTGAAAATTTCCTTCTTCATTGGTTTCGGCTACGGCAAAAGGCGAGCTCTTCGGGCTTCCAACCTCAATCACCTGTACACTTGTTGTGTACGGCTTGTCGGCGCAATTTGGATCAGGCTGTCCGCCAGCATTTTCCACCAAAGAATTTTTACAGGCCTCGCATGAATTTGAAAATGTTTCTAAAATGGGGTAACAAGGCGCCTTAATGCATTGGATATTCACTTTTGCGCAAACAGGCTCATATATCTGTATGCATACATCGGCTTCCCTTTGATCAGGCGTACATATAATTGTCTTATCGAATGTTTCAGAAAAATTATTATCGTTTTCAAATTGCATTAAAATAACACTTACGGCAATAGAAATAAAGACAACTATAATTACAATGATTGCTACAATAATAAATAATATTTTTTTCATATGTTTTTTCATTTATTATGAATAGTAAAAAATATTTTATCCAGCCCGATAGGATTTTATAAAATCCATTTTCTCTTCCCGCGACAATCTCTTAATTTTTGCTTCAAGCGCGCGCGCCTGCGCCAAAGATTTACATTTTTTTTGATACACTAATCGTACCGGCCTTCTGCCCCGTGTATATTTCGCACCTGCTTTTGTATTATTATGCTCGTGGAGACGTTTTTGTACATTTCGCGTTGAGCCTGTATAAAAAGTTTTATCACAACACTTTACTATGTAAACAAAAAAAGACATTATTGTAATAATACTCCGCTTACATCCGACACGCCCGTTTTTTTTAAAATCGAACACGGAATAACCCTGCGACCCTCAAAGGCTTTTTGTATTTTTTGAATCTGTTTTTCGTATTCTGATTTTTTTATCTTGTCTGTTTTATTCGCCACAATAATAATATCCCTGTCTTGCGCCTGTAAATTGTAAAACATATCCATATCATTTTCAGTCGGACCTACTTTTGCGTCTATTATTAAAAGTACTTTTTTAAAATCATAATTTGATTCAAATAAATACCAATCAATCATTTGCTGGATATTTTGCCATAATACCCCCGGCACATCCGCAAATCCGTAGCCCGGAAGATCCACGAGATAAAAAGATTTATTTATCAAAAATATATTTATCTGCTGGGTACGGCCGGGAAAAGAGCTGGTTCTTGCCAGATCTTTCTGATGCGCCAAACTATTAATAAGGCTTGATTTGCCTACGTTAGAGCGCCCGACAAAAACAATTTGAGGAGTGCCGTCCTCAAAGATTACATCAGCGCCCTGTACGCCCTTCATAAATATTGCTGTCCGTATATTCATATTCTATTTGTATATTATAGCATTTTTTAATAATTACTGCTTTACCGCAGGCTGTCACAATGTTATATTGTAAACTAATTGGCCAAAGAATACAATGCCCGTTGATTTGTATTTAAAAAAAACGGTCCGCAATTATCATATATCCATAACTAATTTAAATTGATTTAAATTTATGACCAGTGTTTAAAAATTTCTACAAATACTACCGTAGATATGATACAAATGTAAATATTTATAAAATATAAAAAAAACCACCTCTGCTTGGCAGAGGTGGTTTTTGGTGTTAGGCTCGTTTCACATTGACAGCATTCGGACCCTTTGGAGAGTCCTCCTTGTCAAAAGAAACAGCATCGCCTTCGTGGAGTTCATTGAACTCTACGCCGACCAGGGAATTGCGGTGGAAGAAAAGATCCTTTTCTAATCCCTCGCCGGTAATGAAACCGAAGCCCTTGTCAGTCACCACCCTTTTGATTGTACCATTCATCGTTTTTTTTGTTAGTGAATAAAATTTTAAATAAGCCACATGAAACAAACGAGACGGCCAACAGAGCCGACTTATAATATCTCATTTGACTAATCAAAATTATTATAGCATATTATCAATTTTAAATCAAATATTTTTTATTACTATAAATTAGGGTACTGGTATAGACTTCGGTTGCTATCCAGTAATCAAATTATGTTAATGTAGATAAAAATGAGGTAAAATAAAGAAGTTGTTGAGCAAATCCCCATTTTTTAACTCATTTTTATCTGCAGTATGTCAAAAAAAATTTATGCAGAAAATGTTTATCTTGTTCTTTTAAAAAATACGGCAAAATTCAGCTGCGGGTCTTTAACAAGCGCGGATGGCAGAAAGTATCGTATCAAAGATATTGCTGTTTGGAGTGCAAACATATCTGGCATAACGCGGATATGATTGGCCAGTTTACACCCAAAATGATTGAGTACATCGCTTACATGTATTTGCGCTCTTTGTCTTTGGAAAATACCGTGGCTATAGCCAGGGCTTGGTTTGAAAAAGATTGGCTTACGAAAAGCACCATACTTGATCATGTAGAAAAACTTATTGACAGATTGCCATCCATGGATCAGATGTCAAAAAAGTTGAAACCTGCGCGCTCTGGTTACTATGCTTGGGATGGCACCTGGTTGAAGTATCGAGATCGGAATATTGTTCTTCTCATCTGCTTTGATGTTACCACTCTTGATGTTGTTAACTACCAAGTTGCTGACGATGAAACCTATGATGCCTATGAAAAACTCATAAAGAATATCAATGATACAGAACCAAATATCTTAGCTCAATCAAAAGGATTTTACGCTGATGGAGAATTATGCTTGTTAAAACAATTAAGGGAAAAATATCCCAATATTCCCTTTCAGCTTTGCGTGTTTCATAAGTACGCGAGAGTGGGCCAGATCATTCCTTTCGTGAGGGCCAAGGGCATAAACCAAGAGATAAAAACCAGAGTTGAAAAGGTGCTGTTTGCTCCAACCAAAGCAGAAGCCATACGATGTTTATATGAATTGAAAAGGTACGCTTTAGCACATCAAGAGAATAAAAAACTCAGAGAAATCATTGGTGTCTTAAAGCGCAACTTTGAGCTATTGCTCACGCATTTTGATCATCCAGAGATGAGCCCCTACAATAATGTCTTGGAAGGATTCAATCATATCATTAAAAGAAAGCTGACTCTCATGAAGGGTTTTAAGAAAGAACTGAATATTCATCGCTGGCTAAAACTTATTTTAATGGACTATCGATTTCACAAAATTCATTCCAGCAAGTTTCTAAATCGCAATGGCAAGTCACCCCTGGAACTAGCTCAAGTATCGCTACCTAAACATTTTAACTGGTTAACTTTAGTAAGGAAAAAAGTTCATATTAGCAACTGAAGTTTATACCAGTACCAAAATTGGTGTAGCAATAGTCTATTGGGATGGCCCTATCTAGTTTAAAAATTTGTTGTTGGTTGAGGGATTACATCGCAATTTAGGCCGTCAACAAAAAAATCGACAAGGGCATTTCCAGAATTGGTCGCTCGATTTTCCAATCTTCCTTGGTAACCAAAATGCCAAAACTATTTTGCTTTCCATGTGTTTCCAAAAATGCGCGGATTGAATCGCGATGATGGCTATCTGTTTGACTTTTATAAACTACCTCAATTGGTACAACGCGACTTCCAACTCGCGCCACAAAATCAATCTCCTGTTGACCGCTTGGCTCACGATAATACGAGATATCTGAAACGCCTGAAAATAATCGAATCACATTATGGGCAAGCGTTTCTGCAATTCTGCCGCGTTCCTCTCCTTCGAGAGAGGTAATAATTTTTGTTATCCCCTGCATAAGCACAAGATCTGCCGCGTATAATTTGGCATGCGTGGAACGCAGGCGCACAGGCTTGCCAGTAAAACGCTCGACCTTGCGGATTAATTCTGTCTGCAAAAGAAGCGGCAATGCTTCGGTGAGTGTTACGCGTGTCGTGTGAATAAGCGACGCCAACTCTTCAAGATTGTATTCCTGGCCTGTCCGAGCGAAAGCGTAACGCAAGAATTGGTGAAAAATTTCCGGCCGCCTTATTTCTTTCACAAGACGCAAATCTTCCAGTGTGACGCGTTCTACAAACTGTTGATCAATAAACGCGGAACGCTCGGCGGCAGTGCCCATCATCCATAGTTGAGGAAAGCCGCCTTTCTGGGCATACTCATCTGCATAACGATTCCATTGTTGTACTGCGCTTGGTTTTATTTCTTCGTTTAAACACCGGTTAAATTGAATTACTGACGACGCCTCACTAATGTCCAAGACATCCCCTGCTAATTTATTCAAAAACACTCCGTGTTCCGGGTAATGGTAGCGAACGAACTCACGAAAAGTAAATGGTGGCAGAGAGATGTCAACTAACCTGCCAAGCAAGCTTTCCAGAGATTTTCTAAAAATAGTATGGGATGCCAAACATGAAATAATAAAGCGAATCGGGTATCGCAAATCAATGTAGCGCTTGATGTACAATTCCCAACGCGGCAAACGTTGAATTTCATCAAGAAAACAATACAGCGTGTTCGGTGATGTTCTAAGGGCGGTGCCAGCAACTTGCGCCCACTGCGCAAGTAATGCTTCAAATAAAATGCCCTGGTCTTTTTGCGGCAACTGCTGGATTAATGGATCATCAAGCGAGAAAAAAATAATTCTATTTACCGGGACATTCTTTTCTTCGATCAAACAACGGATAACCTGATTTATAATGGTTGTTTTGCCAACGCGCCGTGGACCGTTGATCAGCAAAGCAAGACCATGATTCGCTTCTGTGTGGCGCATAGCCTGAACAAACGCGTCCCTTTTAAAATTGGGAACCCCTGGGACTGAAAACGATTTTGTTTTCCACCAAGGATTATACGCAACCAGAGCCTGCCGCAGGTTATGTATACCAAGGGCTTCAAGATATTTTTGCGGATTTTTATGCATAATTTGTTATGTTATATCTATGTATAGTATACTATACATAGATAATTAAACTGTCAAGAGTCATGTTTGTGGATAACCGCTACTTACATTTTCGTTATATTTTCGGTATACTGCTGATATAGCACTTAACGTATATATCATTAGCCAATTTTATGCCAATTCCAATTACGAAACGACAAAAAGAAGTTTTGGATTTCATCACGAAATTTATCGCTAAAAAAGAATACGCCCCTACCCTGGAAGAGATAAAAAAAGCTTTAAAATTATCGGCCGTGTCTACTGTTTATCAGCACGTTAAAACACTAACCAACAAAGGTTATCTTAAAAAATACCCCAACTTAGCAAGAGCCATTGAGGTGCGAAAACGTAAAAAATAAAATTTTATGTCAATTCAAATTTTATCCAACTTAAATTATCCGATAGGCAATATAATCAATCAAGAATTGCAAAACGCTCAATCCGCAAGAATTGCGATTGCATTTTTGAAATACTCTGGCATACGTGTGATAGAAAAATCATTAGATTAATGTCTTAAAAACAAAGGATAAGGACTGCCTAATAATTCTAAAATACAAAAAAGAGGTAGATCCCGTAAAAGCGAAAACTGCCTCTTTTTTGTTTTTGCATAAAATAAGCCATCTACTCCGAGGGAGGGACTCGGACCCTCAACCAATTGATTACACGAAATCCAATATTACTACTGGCGTGGACTATATCTTCATCTTGATCTTTCGATTTTAGATGTTCCGGTATCTAGTCTCTACGGCGCTCCCCGACCTTGTGTCGGAGTTCCCACGGTATTATCCCGACGTAAAGTCGGGACTTCACCGTTATCCCGGAAAGTTCATCTTGGGGTTTCCCCCAAAAGCTGCGTTATTCCACAGTCAACTGCTCTGCCAATTGAGCTACCTCGGAGTACATGGCTCATTT
>LBUD01000045.1 GCA_000992395.1 Parcubacteria group bacterium GW2011_GWA2_38_13
AGAAGCTCGGGCAATGTAAATCCGGATTTATGCTCGCTCTGTATATTTTCGGCTTTTTCTTTTTCCAACGTCATATATTATCCTACAAGAATCATGAATTAAGAATTAAGGGCTCATGTTTTGCTTAATTCTTACTTCTTACTTCTTAATTCTCATTAAAGCCACCTCAAATACCATCCCAACAACTTATCCCCGTACAACAACACCAATATGGTCGCTGACGATAAAAACGCCCCGAACGGCACCTTTGATGAAAATTTTTTGTACTTTAAAGCAACAAGAATTATTGATATTGCGGCGCCTATCGTATAGGAAAGAAAAAGCGCTAGTAGCACCATTTGCCATCCTAGCATAAGACCCATAACTGCGCCAAGACGGATATCCCCTCCTCCTATCCATTTCCCTCGAGAAAGCAAAAACTGGGCTAAAAATATGCCCCCTCCTATTATACCACCAAAAATCAGGCTTTTCCAATCCATTCCAAGCAATATATTTGCAATAAACGCAAAGATTGCCGCGGGTATGGTAACGACATCTAAAATATAATAATACCGAAAATCAAAAACAAAAATGATGATAAGAAAAGAAATGAAGACGAAATAAGCCGTAAGCCGTAAGCCGTAAGCCGTAAAATTTTCGTAATCCGTAATTCGTAATCCGTAATTCGTAATCTGGAGATATGCCAATGTGAACAAAATTGCCGTAGCCAACTCTACTAATGGGTATTGCCAGGAAATTTTTTTCTTGCAGTGCCGGCAACGCCCCTTAAGGACTAAAAAACTTATGACCGGAATATTATCATACCAAAAAATTTTTTTGTGGCATCGAGTGCATTGCGATCTTCCGCCCAAAGTCTTGCCCACATGAAGACGCCAAACAAGACAATTCAAAAAACTGCCGATGATAAGACCTAAAATAAATATTAATATAACCATAACAAATTACTAATTTCCAATATAAGTTAAAAGTTTAAAGTGCAAAGTGCAAAATTACAGTTCAAAATTCAAAGTTTGTTTTTTTTCTTCTATAACCATCAACTAAAAACTACGACTTTGAACTTTTCACTTTAAACTTTTAACTTATTTAGTTGCATCCTTGTTTCAAAATTCCTCCTGTTTCTATGCGATACAAGCCCTTGGAAAACCCTTGGATTTTCCCTCCGCGTTCAATAAAAAAACAAATCTGATAGCTGTCGGTGGATGCCGATCCATTGCCCTCCATATTGCTAATGGAATATCCGCACACGCCTTGAGACGCGAACCCAGAAGATATTCCTTTGCATGGATTGCTTGAGCCAGCCGACGGGTCTTTCAAATCTTTCAACTGCGATATTTTTCCCGGTCCAGTGCAGGTGTTCACCAGCGCATAAAGGGATGAACATCCAAAAAGCATTTCGTTTGGGGTGTCTATGTACTGATTTTCAATAATTGAGCTTAACTGCCGGGCGTCTGAAAGCCTTTGCACGTCTCGAGATTCCGCTCGGGTCGTCTGCCTTGCGATAACAACAAAAACAAATAATAAAATGTAAATGCCGACAACAACCGCAAGTTCAATTCGGGTAAAACCCGGATTGACATTTGACCATTGACCTTTGACATTTGACATATTTTTATGTGGCATATTTTTATTGCTTTAATATTTTTTATAATGCTGATATTTTTCTTTTAAGTATCTCTTTTATATTCTTGCTTAAATTTTTTATGAAATTTTCATTATCAATAAGCGCTTCCAAATCATACTGGATGCTTCTTGCGTCAACGGTGTCAACTATTTTTAAAAGTTTTGCTTTCAACGCCTCCAGACTCTCAATACCAACAATACAACCAAGGTTTGGTTTAACGGCTTTTTCCAAATACCACATAAGATCAAAATAATCCCTGCCCTTGACTTTTGCCAATATTTTCCCGCTCGCGCTTTTTTTCTCCCACTTCCGATACAATACGGCTCGAATCTTTGTTGACATAAGAGTGGGCAGATCAAATGTTTTCACTAAGATGGATTTATTAAATTTAAATATGGGAATAGTATCTATGGCATACTTGGAACAATGCTTAAAATCCTGAAAAATTTCAACTTTTAAAAATAGCAAATCCGTTTCGCTTCCATGGGTTACTCCCAATTCATGTAAAATGGGAAATTTTAGATAGACCCTGAACTTCTGAACATTGGCCGAAATATTCAAATCCGTATTTTTTTTGAAAAACATTTGAACATCTTTGGCAAACTTGCGAATTTCAATTTCTCCTCTCAAATCAATGAAATCCAAATCTTCCGATAATCTCGGAAGGCCATGGCAATGCGCAAGGCAGGAACCGCCATAAAAAACAAGCTGGCTATATTTTGGATGAGAATACACAAAATCCAACACATGCGCCTGCAAATACTCTTTTAAAATATTCCTGATGAATATTTTGTTCTTTGAGTCCGTGGCGTGTATTAAATTTTTTAAAAATGCTTTTGCCTCTTCCATCCAGATTAAAGATTTAAGATTAAAGATTATAAAAAATAATGTGCTATGTCTTTCATTTTTTTTGAACCTTCCATGCGAATGTATTTTTTAAATTCATCAATGTCTTTTTTTGAGAGATTCTTTGTATTCAGGCGCAATTCAGAAAACGCTTCTCTATTCACAATATGATTTTTCCGAAAGTACAGATAATCAAAAAGCGCCTTTGCCGCCGTTGCCCTTGGGATTATGAACGTATTCTCTTCGGCGTTTTCATAGCCGCAAAAAAGATCTTCTTTTATCGCGTGATAAAAAAAATTTCCAAACACGTTTGAAAAACGCGCGGTTTTTCTTTTGGTTACACAAGTAAAATTCTTTGGAATATCAGTCAAGATATTGCGCTGATACAATATATAATCTTTTTATCCTAATGAGCTTTCCGGACTTTGCGTAGCGCGAAAAAAGGGTTTTCAGATAATTTCTATCGCTCTCAATTCCCGCCACATTGCCAATGGTGAAATACGGCAATTTTTTCGCGTACCGCATGATGGTTTCAATTTTAGAAATATAGCTGTTTCTCATAATATACTATAATAGTACACCTGCGGGAATGGAATGTCAAAATCCCCCTCTCCCCACGCAGTCGCATGGCTGGCCGTCGTAGAGGGAGAGGGAGAAGCGGCAGGCAACAAAAAGAATTCCGGAAAAATTCTTCCCGGAATTCTTTTGTATAATCAACTGCGAAGATACTAAAATTTTCTTGATACTATACCGTATCACATCCATCAGCCAATACGCCTCCGGTGGAAATATTTTTCATACCAAGTGCATTAGCACCGATATTATTTGCCGCTTCAAGAAAAAAACATATCTTGTAGTTTTGGATTTGTCCTGTTGTTGCTGTAGCAGCGGTTCCTATATAAACCGCGTAATCACACCCAACTGCTCCTCCATCAACACAGACAGTGCCAGTTCCCCTTCCCGTTGGATCTCTAAATCTTGACATTACAGCAAGGGTTATGGAATTCGGGCCAGAACATAAAGTTGTTCTTGGCGTTGCGGTAACACAGCCTTCTAATAAATCAGTGGGGTCGTTATTCTCCGCGGCCTCAAGTTCAATCAACGTGCTAATTTGTTTCACGTCTGATAATCTTTGCGCGTCCCTTGCCTTTCCTCGAGCTGAGCTTAATGAAATCACGGCCAATGTGGATAAAAGACCAATAATGGCAATCACAACCAATAACTCAATGAGCGTAAAACCTTTTTGATTTTTCATTATTTTCACCCCCTTTCAATTTTTGATTTTTATTAATAAATCAACTTATATTTATTATACCATAATGGGAAATGGGCGTAAACAAGAGCATGGGGATATATTTTAAAATTTCTAATTGACCCCATTGATCAAAGATTGTAAGTTAAAAGTTAAAAGTGCAAAGTGCAAAATTACAGTTCAAAATTCAAAGTTTATTTTTTCCTTTAAGCGTGGATATGCTGGAACCAAGGATTTTAACTATTTCATCGGTCTCTTTTAAATATACATCTAGTTCAGGAATTATTTTTTCATCCAAATCCTTTGATAAAGCCAGCCAAAATTTTGTTTCATTTCCGCTTTTAAGCGCATGGTTGAGAAAATTAAACTCTTGGTTATCCATAACTTTACTTGTTAAAAGTTCAAAATGAAAAGTTTTGGAATGATAAATCCCGAAAGGATACCTTAACTTTTAACTTTGCACTTTGAACTTTTAACTTGTTTATATCGCCGAGGCGAGATTATACATGGGCAAAATTATAGCGGCAATCATAAGGCCCACAGCAACGCCGATCACAACCATAACAATGGGCTCAATAAGCGTTACGAGATTTCTCAATAAATTATCAATTTCCCTTGAATAAAAGCTTGCGATTTTATCCAAAATCATATCTAAACGACCGGTTTTTTCCCCGACATTAAGCATCTGCGATACCATAATGGGCACGCTCGGGCTTTTCTCAAAAACCGATGCTATGGGGTTTCCGCTTTCCACCTCCTTCACGGTTTCCAATATCAGTTCGCGATATACGCTATTTCCCACCACTTCCGATACAATTTTAAAACCCTTGGGTAGGGTCACCCCGCCGGAGATAAGAGTAAATAAACTTCGTGCAAAACGCACAATCGCGATTTTTTGAAATAAACTTCCGAAAACCGGCATACGCAATTTGGCCGAGTCCCACGCATATTTCCCATTTGGAGTTTTTACAATATAACGAATCAACAAAAATCCTCCGATCAAAAGAAGGATCGTAAGCCACCAAAAATTCCTTAAAAAATTGCTGGTTCCGATAAGCATCCTTGTGGTAAGCGGAAGCGTGGCATTTGCTTCCAATAAAAGCGCGGTGATTTTCGGGATGACAAAAATCATCATCAGCATGCCAACCACAAATAATCCGCATACTATGAAGAGCGGGTAAATCATCGCGCTTCGTATCCTTGAGATAAGATCGTAATCTTTTTCCATCTGATCCGCCATATATAAAAGCACTTCATCCAATTTTCCCGAAGTCTCGCCGGATTTCACGATATTAACAAAAAAATTATCAAACGCAGCCGGATGCTTTGCAAGAGCGCTGGAAAATTTCATACCGCCCTCAACGTCACTGACAATTTCCGCCACCATTATCTTAAATCTTGGATGAAAAGTCTGGCGCAATAATATTTTCAAACTCTGCACCAATGGAATGCTGGAAGAAATAAGTATGGATAGCTGGCGAGAAAATACCACAGTATGTTTCAGCGGAATTCCCTGAAATAGCCCGACTTTATTTGATTTCCCCCGCGTTTTTTTCTCCGTAAGACCGAGTATTATATATCCTTTTTCAATCAAAACATCAGCCGCCATATCCAATGTCGGAGCTTCAACAAACCCTACGGTTGACTGTTTTTCTGTGTTTATCGCCTTATAATAAAAACTGGGCATAATACAAGTGAAAAGTTAAAAGTTCAAAATGCAAAGTTTAAAATTTTGATATGCGCTTCGCTTATTATTATTTAAAAAATTATTAAATCAAATCCCGAAGGGATACCTAAACTTTTAATTTTTCACTTTTAACTTTGAACTTTATTTGATCATTGTTTTAAAATTCTGCTTATCATGCGCTTCATCATACGCTACCTTTGATGACACTTCCCCATTTTTCACAAGCCTCACAAGCGATTGGTCCAGGCTCATCATTCCTTCATCCTGCGAATTTTGGATAATACTATCAAGCTGCTGGATTTTCCCATCCAAAATCAAAAACTTTTGCAAGAATTTCTCTTCCGTGTTTTTGGGAGTCACCGGAAAATTTTGAAATAATATCCTCCAAGACTTCAACCGCGCTCAATTGCCCCATTACGGAAAAAACAAGCCGTCCGCTTGCCGCCATATCCAGCATTAATGACACAATATTCTCATCATTTTCTCCAACCATTAAAACATCAGCGTCTTCTTTGAAACAGTATTTCATGGCATCAACAAAACTCCTCGCGTCCCTTCCGACCTCCCTTTGTTCAACAATGCTTTTATCATTAAAAAAAATGTATTCAATGGGTTTTTCAATAGTAATAATATTTTCGCTTCTGGTTTTATTCACAGCATCCACCATCGCCGCCGCGCTTGTGGTTTTCCCCGATCCATACGGCCCGCTGATAATCACAAGGCCGTGCTGGGCTTCAATAAACTGCGTTGCTATTTTTGGCAATCCAATATCATTCATGCTTGGCACGCGAAGCGATATGAGCTTCAACGATACGGCAAGCGCGCCTTTTTGGTAATACACATTCATCCGGATACGAACCTTATCTTCAAAAATATATACAAACGATACTTCTTTTTCTTCCTCCAATACTTTTTTATGGTAATCATCAATGCTGTCATCTATAAATTTCCGTAAAAAATCATCGGTGACAATTTCCTCCTCATCTATTTCCACCAGCTGGTCGTCAATGCGGACAATTGGTTTTGATCCTATGGAAAAATGTATATCCGAAGCCTTGCGCTTGGCTGCGGTTGTTATGATGCGGGTGATTATGAGTGTAAGCGTTGTATCCATAAAATTATTAAATTCTAAATCCGAATACCTGCCTACCGGCAGGCAGGTCGAAATTCTAAACAAATCCGAAATCACAATTTTCCAATTTTCCAAACAATTCTTTATATTTCAAGTTTGAAACATTATGATTTATGATTTGTTTAGGATTTAGAATTTAGAATTTCGGATTTTTTATTCGATGAGTCTTCTTATCTTTGTGATCACCTCGGATGGCATAAAGTGCGCCTTGATGAGATAATCATCCGCGCCAAGATCAAACCCTCTTTGGATATCTCCTCTTTGGCTTAGATTAGTCAAAAGAATAACAGGAATTTTTTTTGTCTTTGGATCTTTTTTTGCTTGCTCCAAAACGCCGAATCCGTCCATTTTTGGAAGAAGAATATCTAATAATACCAATGAAGGATTTTTTTCCTGAATCAGCTTTAACCCCTTCCGTCCGTCAGTTGCCAAATATACTTTATATCCTTCAATAGTAAGCTTTGCGGCATAAAGCTCGGCCAAAAATTCGTCGTCTTCTATTAAAATTATTATTTTTTTCTTTGTGGGCATAATATAAAGTTAAAAGTTAAAAATGCAAAGTGCAAAGTTATAATTTAAACTTAGATTATCTTTTTTCTGCGACTTTGAACTTTTCACTTTGAATTTTGAACTATGTTTACATCTGGCTTACACGAAACACCTCTTCAAGCGCCGTATATCCCTTGAGCGCCTTTATTATACCATCTTGCCGAAGCGTTATAAAGCTTTGCTTTTTTAACTCCGGCATGACATCGCTTAACTTGTATCCCGTGGCAACCAATTCCTTTAATCTGTCCGTGAATTGTATCACTTCCGCCATAGCAACCCGCCCTTTGTATCCCGATCCCCCGCAGATGGCGCACCCTTTTCCTTTATAAAAAACGATTTTTTTCAAATCCAATTCTTCCTGATAAATTTCCGGCGCTCCCTTAATCTCTTCTTTCACCTTATTCACGATATCGGCAGGCGTCTCCACTTCGTATTTGCATTTTTCACAAATTCTTCGGGCCAAGCGCTGGGCAAGCACCATATTCATGGTGGAGGCAAGTAAAAACTGCTGAGCCCCCATATCAATAAGGCGCGGCACTGCCCCCAAGGAATCGTTTGTATGCAAAGTTGATAAGACCATATGACCGGTCAAGCTCGCGTGTACCACAAGTTCGGTTGATTCCTGATCGCGGATTTCACCCAACATGATAATATTCGGATCCTGCCGCAATATGCTTCGCAAACCGGATGCGAAAGAATAACCCACCTCGGGGTTAATCTGCGACTGATTAATACCAGACACATAATATTCTACGGGATCTTCCAGAGTAATAATATTGATGCCTTCGCTATTGAGCATGGAAAGTATCGTATACAGCGTTGAAGTTTTTCCAGATCCTGTCGGGCCGGTGATAAGCATCATCCCGTGCGGTTTTTTTATCCCATTTTCAATCGCCTTGACATGGAAATCGTTAAATCCCAAATCAGACAAGGTCGGAATTTTATCCTGTGTAGCCAATATTCTCATCACAACCTTCTCGCCATCGTACAACGGCAATGTAGATATACGGAAATCAATATTTCTCCCCTCAATATTCAAGCGAATCCTTCCGTCCTGCGGCTTTCGGGTTTCATCAAGCTTGAGATTTGACAATACTTTTATTCTTGAAACTATTGACGCGTGAATATATTTCGGCAAAACCAAAGAGGTATGAAGCACGCCATCTATCCTATACCGCACGCGCGATTCTGTCGCTGTGGGCTCAATATGGATATCCGACGCCCGCCCGTCAATCGCGTGGCGAATAATAACCAAAACCATTTTTGAAACAGGCGCGCTTTTTATGGTTGCCTCAAGCCCTTTTTCTTCGTCTGTCGGAGCCTTTACCCCTTCCAAATCTCCGCCATACCCTGCCAGCGCCTCCTCGGCTTCTTCTGATAAAATTTCGTACTGCTTAAAAATTTTATTAAAACTTCTTTGCGACATTATAAAATATTCAACCTGGAAATGCTCTTCTTTTGCCAAAAATTCAACTGCCTCAATCGCCTTGAAATCCTGCGGATCCATCATGGCAAGCTTTACCTTGTCCCCCTCCCGGGCGAATGATATGATTTTATAATTCTCCGAAACCTTTTTCGGAATCATATTCAAGAAATTGTTCGGAACCGATATCTCAGATAAATTCACGTAGGGAATGCGCAATATCTCTGATTTTATTTGCGCAAGCTGTTCTTCATCAATAATATTATCTTCAATTATAATCTCTTCAAAACTTCTATTTTCTTTAAGCCCCTGTTGATTAAGCGCGCGAAGAAGATCGGGCTTGATTATGCCCTTTTTTTGTATTGCTTCCGCCAATATTTGCTGATCCTTGAACATAGAATAGTAATTTCTAATTCCTTAATAAAATCCTAAATCCTAATACCTGCCTGCCGGCAGGCAGGTCGAAACCCTAAACAAATCCGAAATACCAATTTTTCAAATCACAAATATCTCTTATCTTGATTTTTTTACTTTGGAGCATTGTGATTTCTGATTTGTGATTTGTTTAGGATTTAGGATTTCGAATTTAGAATTTTTTCTTTGGGCATTTCATTAGAAATTAGGAATTAGAAATTAGAAATTTACTTAGTTCCCTGCCCTATGTCAGCCGGCGGCGGGCTTCCGTCGGGATTCAGGGGTGTTGTCGGAGTTGGCTCAATCACAATTTGCTCAAAAGGATTTGCTTTATTGCCAATCGTTCCTGCTTCAACCGGCAGGCCCTCAATCGTGTTTGCGTCTGAGCCGAACATTTTCATTATTGTATCAAAAATGGAATATTTTATCTGCAAATCCGGCACTTGAGGCAAAACCTCCTTTACACCTCCGGAAAAATTTGGAATTACAATAGACACACCTGTTTTTTTGGCAATAAATATATTATAAAGGATAAAAGACGCGATAAGAACCACCGCGATGGCGATCGTGAAACCGATAATCTTTTTTTGTTTCCCTTCTTCCATAAATTATTGCGATAAATAATACGTACGTAAATTCATACTATACGGCCCTTCTTTTGTTGATCCGAAATTAATGTCATAAATATCAAAAAGACGTAAATTTTTTTCAATATCGGATAAAAAGCTTTTCAGATTATCATAATTCCCTCCTGATATGATAAACGAAACGTTCATTTCTTTAATTCCGGAAATGCTTTGGGCGGAATTTTGCGCATCTGCATTTTCATTGTTTTGCGCATTAACATTTTCCTTCTCCCCCTTCGCATCCAATGAAGATTCCGCATCGGAAAACGCTATTGATCCCAGAAGAAAATTATTTTTTTTGGCTATTTCCTGCATTTGCACAAACAAGCCGGGAATATCTTTTTCTCGCGGCAGAATTGACATTAAGGTTTTTATTTTGCTTTCCGAATAACTTCTGTACTGATCGCTCATATTCTTCATTTTTCCCAGGTACGCGGTAAGTTCTTTCAGTTGCGCGTCCTTTGCCACCAAGCTCACGGATCCGCCCTCATTGATATCTCGCTGGAGAGGTTCAATAAAATATTTATAACCAACGCCTATCACCGCGACTACGATCAGCGCGAGTATTATAAAATAAGTTTTTAAAAAAATCTTTTTGAGTATAATTACGATATTGAATGAAAACTTCATAATAAATTTATTCGTATTTCACATAAAAAACATCGGGCTGAAGCTTGATATCCACATCAAATAACGTCGCCACGATAACCGGCTTTCCATCAGCATCTTTTTCTCCGCTTGCGGACGCCGAATTTATTTCCACGCTTAGCACAAATTCGGTTGCTTTTTGAAATGCCACAAGCTGCCTTGCAACGGAAATATAATCTTTACCGGACGCGGAAAGCCGCAAGCTTCCGCTTCGCGATGCCGCAAAATTTGAAAAATATACGTCATCAATGGTATTTTGCTCCAATAATTTAAATACTTTTGTCCAATGAATATGTTTGCCTAAAAGATTTTCCATAGACGAAAGCCCCGCAATAAGTATTTCCACTTCCTGCCTTTCTTTATCATAATCAAGCACCTGCTTCTTTATGGAATCTATTTGTGCCTGCAATTCATTATTCTTTTGAGAAATATCCCTGCCACGCCATTGCACGAATTGATACCACCCGAATGTCATAAGACATGATGCAAGCGCGACCACAACCAGCAGAACCACTTTTCCCATAATTTCAAGTTCCGGATGCTGGACAAGATCCTGGGGAATAAGATTTATACGAAGCGTATCAACCGGCGCCATATCATCAATATCTTTTTTAGGAATTGATTTTTGAAAAGGCGTTTTTTGAGGTTTTGGAGGTATAATGACCGTAGGTTTTGGCTTTTCCACCGGCTTTTGCGCCAAAACGGGTTTAATGGGCGCGGGCGGCACTATTTTCGTGGCTTCTTTTTTCTGTTCAGAAATTGGGAATGTAAATATTTCCGGCTCTTGGAGCAATGGCGTTTGTGTTTTCATCAAAGCTGGCGGAGGCAAAGGCGTTATTGGTTTTTTTATTTCAAGCGTTTTTATTGGAAGTTCGGGCAATAGGGGTTTTATATCAGACAATTTTGGAAGTTCCGGCTTCTTATCAATTTTTGGAAAATATATTTTTTCTTTTTTACGGCGGACAAAAAGCGATTTAAGCCATGCCCAAAATCCCGATTTCTTTTTTGATGCAATCTGAAGCGGTGCTGACTCCAAAACAATTGTTTTTTTCAATTCAGGCTTTATCGGAATTTTCATCTCGGGCGCCTGCGGTTTTTTTACGGGTTGGCCTTGTATGGGAGGCGCTATATGGATCTCTCCGCGCACCAGAGAATCCGGAGTATGGACAACCGGCAATTGCCTCGGCATGAAATCATTTCCCCGCGCCGAGCCCGGTATATTTTTTTCATCAATCTTTTTTTGAACCGGAATAATGGGTGGCGGCGGCATTGGTTTTTCTTTTCTTTTGAAAACACCGGAAAACACTCCGCCTTTCATTTTCAGATCATCACTTTTCTCATCCTCCGGAATAGACAGCTTTACTTCAAAAACAGGCGGCTTTTTTTCAGCATCCCTTTTTTTTTGCTCCTCAATTTTTCTCATCTCCTCGGGGAGAAGATTTAAATCGACCATAGATATAATGCTAATATACTAATTCATGCGAATGATACAAATCAATACGAATTCGTATCTATCCGTATCATTAGTACACATAAGTATATTCGCATTATCACCTGATTTCTTTCATGGCAAGGCCAATGGCCACAGAAAATCTTGGACCCACTTCAGCAAGCGCCGGCTTTAATTCTTCCGGATAAATAACCCGCGCCCACGGGTCTCCCAGATACACTCTCATATTCAGAAT
>LBUD01000046.1 GCA_000992395.1 Parcubacteria group bacterium GW2011_GWA2_38_13
CCCCGCCGATTCGGTTTAAACCACCCGCAAAAACAACACCACTCATTGAACCAACGACTACAATGAAAACGGCGATTCGCTTCATATCCAAACTCCTTTTTTAACGATCAATAAACCAAGGAACAAAACAACATATAATAATATCACAAATGTTAATTATGTCAACCTTTGGCAAATTCAAATATTTGACAAATAAATGTTATTTATTATATAACCATATGTTAATCCGTTTGGATTAATATTGTCCATTAACAACAAAAAAGATAGTAAAAAAGGAGAAGAACCATGGACGTTATCTGGAATTTGACAAGGATTTGCCCTTGGGATTGCGCTATTTGCTGTGTTACCGCCCTGCATGCCTGTGAAACAACGAAGATTTATCTGAAAAGACGTCAAAAGGATTACGGACAAGAACTTGGTTTGGCTGAAAAAATGCAAGTGTTAAAAGACCTTTGTGATGAGGGATTTGACATTGATTTTTCGGGAGGGGATCCGCTCTATTATAACGAAGATCTGCAGGTAGTCGAGCAAGCCACCATGTGGTTGCCCGCTGGTAAGATAAGTGTTAGTATGACAGGTATAGAATTGACCGATAGAAAAATCGAGCTTCTAAAAAAAGTCAAAGATGTAGAGTTCACTATCGATTCACTCCCTAATGTTAAGAACTTCGCTCGCCCGGAGGGTTACCACCTAGGTACGGTATTAGCTTTGCGCCAATGTATTAATGCTGGCGTCAGAACAAGAGCGATTACGGTTTTATATCCCCTGACAATGAAAGAGTCTAATCTGCGAGCAGTCTACCAGCTTCTTTGCGAGCTCGGAGCGCCTGAATGGGAGTTACTTCGATTCTATGCTGTTGGCAAGGCGAAGCATCTTTCTCGATTGGTTCCAAGCAGGGAAGATTATCTTAATACAATGGCATTGCTACGGTCATTCCGCGGGCCAACCAAAATTTTTTTCCAGCACTCATTACGTATGCTGGAAGGAAACGGAGTATGCCCAGCCGTTCATAAATCTTTAGGCATTCTTCCTGACGGTAGCGTCTCTGCTTGTGCTTGGGCTATTAACACTCAAGTACAGCCGATAAGCGAACACTTTATGCTTGGGAAAGTCCCCGAGCATAAAATTCGCGACATTATAACTGCCGCCAAAAAACGCATTGAATTTCAGATAGAAGCTCATGAGAGTAGAATTATTACTTGGCTGGATAAGCAAAGGATGCCGAAAAAGGAGTAAATCGTATGATAAAATTCCAAATCATACAGTGTAAAAGCGTTTTGACCAAAAGCAATTTACCCAAGGTAGATTATTGCATCAATCCTTATGTTGGTTGCCTGCATGCTTGCGTTTATTGCTATGCTCGATTCATGAAGCGGTTTACTGGCCACACTGAACCATGGGGACATTTTCTTGATATCAAGGTAAATGCCCCGGAAGTTCTAGCCAAAGAATTGGCTAGAAATCCTAAAAGAGGCACTGTGCTTTTGGGAAGTGTTACCGATGCTTATCAGCCAGCCGAGCGGAAATATTGCCTTACTCGAGCAATATTGGAAATTCTGCTTAGGCATGATTTTCCAGTATCCATCCTGACTAAGTCTGATTTGGTTGTTCGAGATTTGGATCTGCTCAAACAGTTCAGTAGTTGCGAAGTAGGTTTGACTATTACGACTACGGATGAGGCGATTGCCAAAAATTTTGAACCCCATGCTTCCGTTCCGAAACAAAGAATGGAGGCACTTGAAGTTCTTCATAAGAATGGCATTGTTACATACGCGTTCATTGGGCCAATTTTGCCGGATTTGACTGACCTCGAAGCCATTTTTTCTGCTATTAAAGGAAAAGTTTATTTTATCATGGCAGAAAGCCTTAATATGAGTTGCGGAAATCGTCTATTTGTCGAAGGGATTATATCTAAAAAGTACCCATCATTACTGCAACTCTATAAGAATGGCTTCAGCAAAAAATATTGGGATGAAGCGGAAGCAACAACTAACATGTTGGCAGGTAAATATAAAATCCCAATCAAAGGTTTTTTTTCACATTAGCCGTTAATCTATGTAGGTTAACGGCTTTTTTATATAGTAATATTTTTTATGTATGATTAATAAAGAAAATTTAAAAAATTTTTTGAAAGAGGCAAAAATTAATACTTATGCCGGTATTGGCGAAGTTGGAGAGAAAATATTGGGAGACCGCGGTAAAAAATTTGAATATGTAAAAAACAATTTCTATTATCGTGATATATATTTTGGTTTTAATCCTTTTATTGGTGAAGAGATCGTTTTTTTTAGAAAAAAACCAATTTGGGGTATGAATTATTATAGTGAGATTATTGCTGGGCATGTTTCCGCGATGATAATATATGCATTTCTTAAAAAAGCTTTAAAAAAAGTGCCAAAAAATAAACCGTTTAGGGGTCCGGACAATTTTAATGATAAAAATTTTGAATATATCAACACGGTGAAGGGGACTATAAAAAAATGTATTGGTAAAGAGAAAATTTTTTATAATAAAAAATTGGTTTACATATTAAATTATTGTGGTGGAATAATTAAAGAGAAGAACTAGAAATTTTTTTGTTGGCATGATTTTTTTGACATTTACTGATTTTTGTGCTATATTGAAATCAGTGATTTAGCTCATTAGCAAAGGTAAAAACCTGAAATAAAAGGAGGTATTACGATGAATGGTCGGGTAGCTTCGACAATGGTCGAAATCGCCACCATCCCAGAATTGCCGGAAGTTGAGACTGGCATAATGGCAGTAACGCAGCCAACAAAAGCTGCGACATTCGAGCTGCGGCGGTGGCTGTACATTCTGACCATGCCTATTTCTTGGCTCTTGACTTTCTGGGTGATGGCGAAGAAAACCATCTGCCGCCGACTTGGTAAGCCCGATCCGCACATCAATACTTTCTGGTTTGATGGATTGGGTTTGTCGAACCGCGCGATAAAGGTGGGAGCGGCATCATGGAAAGCTCTAGATATCATCTACAATCATCCGTTCGGTCAGAAGAAAAGTGTCGGCGGATTCATTGATGATTTCTGGATCGGGATGATGAACGCCCAAGCGGTCAGAAACCGGCTCAAACTGGTCAAACAAGAAATCAGGCGTGCGATTCTTAACTTCAGCAACCATCAAGAAGTTAGGTTGCTCTCGCTGGCTGCTGGTTCGGCTCAAGGTGTCATTGAGGTGATGGCTGAACTAAAGTCCCAAGGGATTCGAGTCAGGGCGCTACTGCTCGATATCGATCAAACTGCATTAGACTATGCCAAACAACTGGCGAGCCAATATGGAGTCGCTGATCAAATAGAGATAGTAAAAGCCAGTGTTGCCCAAGTTATCCGAGTTTCTCAATACTTTCGTCCGCAAGTCATCGAGATGCTTGGACTGCTTGATTACATCCCTCAGGATAAAGCTATCCGGCTGGTCGGAAAAATCCGCGAGTCCCTTGAGACTAAGGGAATTTTTCTGACTTGCAACATCTGCCACAACCCAGAGATGCACTTTCTGAAGTGGGTTATTAACTGGGCGATGATCTATCGCACTCCTGCCGAGTTGTCAGAGATTGTCACCAAAGCAGGATTCGAAGATCATCGGCTCATCTACGAGCCTCTCAAGATTCACGGCCTCGTGATTGCCCAAAAAAGGTAAGCTTGGCCTAGCCCGGGAAATTTGTTATAATAAAAACAAATCACCGGGCTTCTTTTTATAAAAAATTATGAATTTTTATGCAATTTCTGCGCTAATCAATCTATTTGCCAGTGTGATACTTGGTGGAATTGTTTATTTCAAGAATAGAAAGGCACAGATCAATATATTATTCGCTATCTTTACTGCCAGCGTTGCCCTTTGGAGTTTTGGATATTACTTTTGGCAAATTTCTACAAATAGTGAAGCGGCTCTGTTTTGGAGTAGAACATTAATGGCGGGTGCAATTTTCATACCGGTCACTTATTTTAATTTTGTTCTTGTATTAACGGATTTATTTCAAAAAAGAAAAAAGTTTCTAATATTCAGCTATTTTATATTTTTCGCTTTTTTCCTTTCAAATTTTACTCCTCTTTTTGTTAATCGCATTGAACCTTTGTATTCGTTTGAATTTTGGCCGTTGCCGGGACCAGCTTTTCACATCTTTTTGGTGATATGGTTCGCCTATGTCATATACTCTACATTTCTCCTTTTTCAAAAATACAAGTTATCTCAAGGCATCAAAAAAGAGCAGCTAAAATATGTTTTTATAGGAATGGTGATTGGATTTGCTGGGGGTTCAACTAATTATTTTTTATGGTATAAAATTCCCATTCCTCCATTTGCCAATATCTTGGTGTCGGTTTATGTTGGCGCCATCGCTTACGCCATTATCCGTTATAGATTGATGGACATCCGCATAATTGTCAGAAAGATTTTTATTTATTTCGGCGTGGCGGTTTTCACTTATGGCATATTTTATCTCGTGGCTTGGTCTTATGCGCAAATTTTTGGCAACGTGTTTGCAATAAGCGGCTATTTGGCGGGGATTTTTATCGCACCGGCGTTTGTATTTTCTTTTGATAAATTCAACAAATGGCTTCGGGTGATAGCCAACAAATATTTTTTTGCCAGTCTTTCAAACTATCAGGGCACCATAACGAGGCTTAGTGAGGAATTAAATTATCTGACGGACTTGGATCAAATTATCAATTCCATTGTAGATACTATAAAACAAACCATGCAACTGGATCGGGCAGGAGTGCTTTTAATAGATGAAACCAAAAAGCCGGTTCATTACACCATAGCCAAGACTATAGGTTTTAATGAGGCTAACGGAATTTCTCTTGTAAAAGAAAGTTTTTTAACTCAATATTTTGTAAAAAACAAAATCCCCCTGATTACCGATGAATTTGATTTTTTAGTTAAAGAAGCGAAAACCGATAGAGAAAAGTCTAATTTTTTGCGGTTAAAGAACCATATGGAGAAAATTGAAGCTTCTTTGTGCCTGCCGCTTTTAAGCGGCAATAAGCTTATTGGAATAATTGTTTTAGGGTCAAAGATTTCCAAGGAAGCTTATACTAAAGAAGACCTTGAGCTATTAAGTACTTTATCTTATCAGGCCGGTATTGCCATTGATAATGCCATATTGTATCAGAAGGTAAGCGATCTGAGTAAAAATCTTCAAAAAAAAGTTGACGAGCAAACAAAAGATATCCAGGCCAAAGCCGAGCATTTGAAAAAACTTCTTGAAATGCGATCGGAGTTTTTGGATATTGCCTCGCATCAATTGCGCACTCCGACCTCAGTGATTATCGGCATGACTTCAATGCTTAAGGAACCCGGCGGCAAACTGGATAAAGAAAAAAAGGATAGATTTATTGATAGCATTTTCCAAAAGTCAAAAAAGTTGGAGCAGATAATTAATGACATTTTAAGCGCGTCTGAAATGGACACCGAAGAGTTTACCATAAATCCGGATTCCATGAAGCAAGTCCAGCCCGAAGAAACTATTGATCGCATTATGCTGGATGCCCAGGAATGGGGATCAAAAAGAAGCATTTCGGTTAAATTTATCAAGCCCAAAAAGCCAGTTTCAACGATTCTTGCCGACCAGCGCTATTTAGAGCATACCATTTCCAATTTAGTTGATAATGCGGTAAAATATACTATGAAGGGATTTGTTAAGATTTCTTTGGAAGAAAAAGACAAAAGGGTGTATATTAAGGTGCAAGATTCGGGTATTGGCATACCAAAAGAGGATATTCCTAAGCTTTTTGGCAAGTTTATCAGAGCAAAAAACGCCCGACAAACTTATACGGACGGTTCTGGTTTGGGATTATTTAT
>LBUD01000047.1 GCA_000992395.1 Parcubacteria group bacterium GW2011_GWA2_38_13
TCAGCGTATCCAAATCAATAGAATTTATATCATCCTTTGCCTCAGCAATTTTCGGCAAAACCAAATCAAGGCTTCCGCGAAGAATGGATAGCTTATCCAGTGTTTTGGATGTAATATTTTTATTAATTTTAAAATCTTCAAGCAATGAATTCACGGATAATGAAAGGTTTTGGCCAGCCTCGGCAATGCTTCTTCCGGCATCTAAAAGGTTTAAACTGGTCTGCACATTTTTTCCTTTTTTTGGAAATTTTGTTGCAAGAACTCTGGTAAAAACATTCATTTTTGAAAATTCCAATTTTGCGTATTCAAAATTATTTTTTGCTATTTCAAAATCTTCAGCAGCGGCGCGCAAATCCAAATTTTTAATAGATACTTGCCCGTCCTCAAGCGATGCAAGCGCAATGCGCGATTTCGCAAGCATTTTTTCTTTAACCCCGCTTATACTCTCGTAATAATCAAGTCCCTCAAACGGGAGAATAAGAAAAAGTCCTACTACAACGAACGAAACCAAAACCCTTTTCCAATTATGAGGAATTACAAGTCCCCAAAGCTCTATTCTGTCCGGCTTGGCGAATACATCCATTTCCTGTTTTTCTTTTTCTATGGTTTCCAGGTATTGTATGACGTATTTTCTTTTCTTTCTTTTCACGATATTAATTTTAAAAAACCAATAAATAGAATTATATATCTTCAGTAAAGGCCACAAAACAATGCTCGCCGATCTTACGAATGTTAAGTCCTGTATTTTATTCAATTGGCTTGCCTTTGGCACTTCCACCTCCTCATCGTCAGTTTCAGGAATTATTTGTGAAAAATTGTCATTATAGCTTTCAATGATTGAATGTATTTCATGAACTATCCCATCCTCTTCCAAAAATGTAATTTTTTGTTCATAGCAAAAACTCCCATCAAAATCATAAGGAGGCATGACACATATCAAATCAAGATTATTTTCAATAATAGTCTTCTGGGCTTTCGCGAATACATCAATAATTTCTTCATCGCTTGGCAATATGCTTTCATTTATTACATCGCGCGCGCATGGCAAAGAAATGGAAGGCAGGGCCTTTTCATTCATAATTAAAAATGATTGCTCTACTTTTTGGGGAGTAACCATTTTTTTAATATTTTTTACAATATTGCGAATTTTTATTTTTCTCGTTTTTGCAACAGATGTTTTTTTATTTTTTTGCTTATTTTTTGCAATCTTTAAAAAACGCTTTTTCTTTATAGCAATTAATTTTTTGGAAATAATATTTTTCTTTTTTTTGTTTATCTTTTTTTCTTTAATTTTTTTTCTCATAATCAATGTATGTTTTTGTATATTTGAAGAGTTTTTTTCGCACATTCATCCCAAGAATATTTTTGTATGATTTTTTGTCCTTTTTCTATTAAAGATTTTTTTAATAAATCATCAAGCAATACATTGTAAATCACTTCGGCCATATTGCTTGGTTCGTATGGGTCAAAATATACCGCACAATCGCCTAAAATTTCCGGTAAGCTGGTGGTTTTTGATCCTACGACAGGAGTTTTACATTGCAATGATTCTATAGCATGCATTCCAAATCCTTCAATAAATGAAGGAATTACCGTCAATTCAGCTCCACTATAAATCGCGGGTAAATCAGCATCGGGGATAAATCCCGTTGCAATAATATTATCGCCTACGCTGGATTTTTGAATTTCAAGCTCTATTTCCTTTGAAGATTTTGTCTTATCGCCGCCCAAAACCAATTGCATATCCATTTTGTATTTTTCACAAAGTATGGTAAATGCCTGAATGAGGCCGGGGATATTTTTGTGATCGCGCCAAACGCCAATAAAAAAAATATATGGCTTTTTGATACCGTATTTTTCTTTCGCTAAATTTATTATACCATAATTATCTATCCTTTGGAAAGAGGCTGATACTCCGTTATACACAACCTCTATTTTTTTTCTTGCGCGGGTATATTTTTTGATAATTTCTTCCTTGGAAAATTCAGAAACTGTTATAACTTTTTCAGCTCTTTTTATGGCTGAATTGAAAACTGTGGCGTACGCAAGCCATCTGACGCTCGAGCTTGCCACTTTATTGCCAGGAAAATGCCACGGGGTCATATCATGAATGGTTACGACAAATTTCCTTGTGTATAGCAGTGGCACATTAAAATTTGGAAAATGCATAACATCTATTTTTTCCTTTTCACATATCCGCCAATACTTCCTCTGCTCACGCAACGTATACCATTTGCAATCAACCATAACTTTTTTTACATTTTTTTGTATGGGCTTAAATTCATCAAAACCATCCTTGAGCATAA
Organism: Parcubacteria group bacterium GW2011_GWA2_38_13; assembly: GCA_000992395.1. GTDB lineage: Bacteria > Patescibacteriota > Patescibacteriia > Buchananbacterales > GWA2-38-13 > GWA2-38-13. The sequence continues at coordinate 2,307 of LBUD01000047.1, forward strand.
ATATAATATATTCATTCTCAGAATCAATTTTTAAAAGACTGTCAATAAGATTTTTGACATAATTGCCGATGCCGCTGACACGCGGACCGTACATTCTTGCGTCTATTCCTATTTTCATATGTTATAATAATTATTTTATCACGCATTCTCATTTTTTAATACAATTTGAAAATATTTCAATCACAGCTTTTGCCGTATCTTGCCATTGAAATAATTTCACGCGTTCCCTCCCCTTTTCGATCAACGCATTGCGCAAAGCATCGTTTTCCAACAGCAGTTTGATTGCGCTCGCAATATCCGCGGAATTGTATGGGTCTATAAGTATTGATGCATCTGAGACAATTTCAGGAAGCGATGAAGAGGCTGAAACAACAGTTGGCACGCCGCACGCCATTGCTTCAAGGGGCGGAAAGCCGAAGCCTTCATAAAACGAAGGAAAAAGAAAAATTTTCGCTAGCGAATATAATGCGCGTTTTTCTGATTCATGGACGTAGCCGATGCTGTGAATTTTCCCGTGAGATTGCTGAATCGCTTCATGCAGCCATTTTCTTTCATAAGCTCCGTATCCCGTTATGACCAAATGACAGCTTTCCGGCAGGTTATTGTGTAAAAATGCGTCAATAACTCCTTCTATATTTTTCCTAGGATCAATATTGCCAAGATACAATATATATGAATCCGGAAGCGAATATTTTTCCCGTATGGATTTGGCATTTCTATCCGCGCCTGAATTTTGGCTTACTCCGGAATAAATAACCGTAATTTTTTCTTTGGGAATTTTATAAATATTTTCAAGTTCATTTTTGGTGTGCTCGGATACGGCTATAAGATTTTCGGAAATTTGACATATAGCTCTCGGATTAATAAGCGCGTGCCATAATCTGGATTTAATTGAAAAAAATTCAGGATACCGCTCATACGATAAATCATGAATCGTGGTAACTACTTTGCATTTTTTTGAAACAGAAAAAAAATTAATATTTGGAAAGAAAAAAATATCCGTTCCGCCGATCAATTCATCAAGCTTTGGGCGTTTGAATAATTTTAACGATAGATTAAAAATTTTATTTGGAATTTTATTGTGATATATTGTTACATTCGGATAATGAAATTTCGGCAATTCAACGGATTTAGCGGAATTATAAAAAAGAACATATTCATTTTTTGTGTCCTGCCTGAAAATCTCATGCAATAGACATAGCGTATAAATACTGACGCCTGAATATGTTTTTTCCATTAAGCTTCTAATGTCAATGCCAATTCTCATAATAATATAGTAATCAGAAACAAGTAATCGGTAATCAGTAATTTATAAAAACCTGATTACTGTTTACTGATTACTGATTCCTAAATGCTTTTCGATCATCTCAAATATCTCTTTTTTGAAACGATCTGCACTAAACTTCTCCGCGTGCTCTTTGATAGTTTTTGAATTATAATTATGCGGCTTAAAGCGCACAATTTTATCTGCCAAGGCCTCCCAGGACTGTTCTTCGAAAAATTCTCCCGTAATGCCAGGCACAACGGTTTCCCTTGCCCCGCCGCCGTCATATGCGATTACCGGCCGTCCCGATGCCATGGCTTCTACGACCGTAATGCCAAAATCTTCTATCTGGGGATGTATAAAGGCCGCGCACTTTTGATACAGCTTCGACAACTCTTTATCGGATACACGCCCCAAAAATTCAATGTTTGATTTTGCAATTTTTTTCAAATATTTCAAATGCGGACCGTCGCCGAAAACTTTTAGAGGTATGTTTAATTGATTAAATGCCTTTACGGTAATATCAAATTTTTTGTACGGCACAATCCGCCCGCCGGTTAAATAATATTTTTCAAAAGAATCCGATATTGAAAACGCATGCGTATCCACGGGAGGATAAATTACCGTGCTTTCTCTTTTATAATATTTTTTAATGCGCATGGCAACGAATCTAGAATTCGCAATAAATACATCCACCCTTTGCGCTGCGGAATAATCCCAGATCCGTAATTTATTCAGCACGTAGGGAATAATTTTTTTTATGAAAAACGGATAGCGAAGCCCGGCAAGATACATATGTGTATCAGACCACAAATAGCGTGTTGGCGTATGGCAGTAACAAATATGAACGGTATTTGATTGCGTTATAACACCCTTTGCCAGTGCAGAACTTGATGATAGTACAACATCAAATTCCGTCAAATCATAACTTTCTGTTGCTGTTGGCATAAGCGACAAATACCACTGGTAGCGCAAAACGCCCCAAGGCAATTTTTGTAAAAACGAAGTTTTGATTATTTCCTTTGGAATCAAATTGTTCATCTTACCCTCATTAAAGACCAGCGTATAAATAGGCGCTTCGGGAAACATTTCATGAAAAATAATAAAATCCGCACATCCATCATAAGCGACCAATTTTCAATATAGTAGGTATCCAGACGCACCTCGTCATTGAAATCCAAATCAGATCTTCCGGACACCTGCGCCATTCCGGTGATTCCCGGCTTTATTGCTAAAACATTTTTTTGCGTACGCGTATATTTTTCCACCTCTTCAATTTCGTGAGGACGGGGGCCGACCAAGCTCATCTTGCCCGAAAAAACCAAAAAAAGCTGAGGCAATTCATCTATGCTCCATTTTCGTAAAAATTTTCCAACACTTGTGATCCTCGGGTCGTTTTCAAATTTCATCATCGGGGTTCCTTCGCGTAAATTTTTTTGCTGTTTTAAAAAATCTTTGTCAAAACGATATTTGTGCGCGTCTTTAATCATTGTTCGAAATTTTATAAAATCAATTATTTGCCCCCGCTCCCCCACCCGTTTATATTTAAAAAAAACCGGACCGCGGGAATCTATTATTATGGCTAGCGCGGAGACCGCCATCACGGGCGATAAAATTATAATCAATATTGAGGAAAAAATAATATCAAAAATTTTTTTCAAAATCTTTCCCCATCCTACAAGCGGAGTTCTTCTTATTTCAACAATAGGAACATCAGCATAGGTTTCTAAACCAAAATTAGAAGCGCGCGTTTGGAATAAATCTGCCGCGTATTTAAAATCTCGGTGGTATTCATGCGCAAGATCTACAATTTCAAGCATTGTAGCATGCGGCATATTGGTATCGGTTTCTATTATTTCATCAAATAAATCTTTTTTCGCCATCTCTATAATTTTTTCTTTTGTCATCAGATCAAACTCCGGAAATGATTCAATGATTCTATATCCAAGCCGAGGGCTATTATTAAATTCAAGGGAAAGTTTTTGGGCAAGCTCCCCGTTGCCGATAAGTACGACCCTATGGACTCCAATCCCTTTTTTATACAAAAATCTTTGAATATTCCGCACACAGGCACGCTCAATACTTACCAAAATTATACTAAATAGCCAGCTTGATAAAATAATAAAACGCGAATCAAAAAGATTGCGCGTGGAAACCATTGCCAATGTTACGAACGCGACTCCGGCCGATGTTGCTAAAAAAATACGGCCAAACTCATCATAAAAACTTTTTGTTCCTTTGATTTTATATAATCCCGCGATAGCGTATATGCCGATCCACGCAAAGCCGATAAAAATTGCCAAAAGAAAAAAATTAAAAAAATTCAGATTAAACACTACCGGACGTATTTTTTGCACCGAGGGCAGATAACGGATGTAGTACGCCAAAAGAGCTGACGCAATAAGCGCGGCATAATCCATTGGAACTGTGATTGCGCTGAAAAATAATTCGGATCGTTTCATATTTTTAATTATTCCTCCCCTTTCGAAGGGGAGGCTGGGAGGGGTAAATTTTATAATGAATTTATAATACCCCCACTAACTCCCCCTTCGCAAGGGGGAGAAAATATATTTATATAATACCCAAAAAACCAATAAAAATCAACTTTTTTATTTTTTATGCTTGACAAAATAAATTATATTATTTAATATAATAATCTATTTATCGTTCCTTACATTTTTTATTTTTGGTCACATACAATGGCATGCGTCTTCGGGCGGAATGAAGCTTGTTACGGCGCGCGATGTACAAAATATTAAAGACCTTTCAAAAATTCCAAAAAACGGGATTGTGGATTGCGGTGTCATCGCGATGTTTCCCGACGAATTGGAAGTTTTGAAAAGAGTTCTTGTATAAAAATTTTGGCTCACTCTCAACTGGGTGAGCTTTTTTATTTGACAAAATTTATATTTTATTATACAATATAAATACCTCAATAAACCGGATGATTTCGTCCCGCTATTACGGGATGAGGAAAGTCCGAACACCCTTCCTAAATATTTTTTCCTAAGTATTAACGACTTGGCTTAAAAAATATATTAGGATGTAGCGGTAGTGGGTAACGCCCACCCATTTCATAGCAATATGGGATGAGGACCAGTACCACAGAGACAATACTAGTCTTCCGATTTTTCGGAAGATGAAACGTGAAAAGTGTTGCAGTGTATTACGATAAACAAGGAATATTCCATTATCATAATGCTACGCAACTCCGCTCCCAGCGATGGGAAGCGCGTGGCAAACTCTACCTGGCGCAATGCCAAATTAGGTAGGCAGCTTGAGTCCGAGAGTAATTTCGGACCTAGATAGATAATCATCGTCCCGCAACCGCGGGATACAGAATTCGGCTTATAGGCTTATTGGGGTGGAAAAAATCTCAAATTTTTATTTGGGATTTTTTTAATACAAATATTTTTATCGCTACGGCGCCGGCAATAGAAATTACGAAAGAATAAAAAATAATTTTTATAAATAAATCCAAAAATATATCTTGAGGGAAAATAATCACTAATAATTCTTTTTGCGGATCCAAAAGCCAATAATCATTAGAAAAAATCAATGTATGAAAAATATAAAATATCCTGTTGAAAAAGGCCAAAGAAATAATAACCAATATTACATAGGCAAAAGCATTAATAATGAAACATCTATAACTATAATGCAAATACTTTTTCATCCCTTCTTTGGTTGCAATAACACCTGAAAAAAATAAATAAAAAATAAAAAAAACCCATGTGGTAAGGTGCGTTAAAAATAGTATTTTTTTTACATCCTGAAGATGTAAAACTTCTTTTTGAGAATAATATTTTCCTTCCAACGATGATGTGCCTTTTAAATATTGAAAAAGATTATCTGTCTGATTTATCACTCTTTCTTCGCCAAGCTGTTCAAATACCCCATACTTCACAAATTCTTTTTTATACCAACCAATATCAAATGCAACAAATTGAAAAATAATTAAGACAATTGATAGTGGAAAAATAATTTTTAGCAATAATAAAAAATATTTCATAATATTATTCTTTTTCTAACCGCCCAGCCTCACCCGGCCCTTGGTCACACTTTTATGTGGCTTCGTCAATCGCCCGATTAACAAGCCTATCAGCTTCTTTATTATCCTCGCGATAAATATGGTTATAGGTAATTTTTTTAAAATAAAGCTTTAAATTCCAAATTCTAACAAATAATTTACCCAAATCCTTATCCTTTATTTTGTATTCTTGATTTAATTGGCGCTGAACCAATTCAGAATCCAAAAAAATATCAAGCGTCTCCAACCCCAGCTCGCGTGATTTTTCAAGCGCCAATATGACCCCCTGATACTCCGCCTGATTATTGGTTGCGTGGCCGATAAACTTTTTAAATAATTTTTTTTGGCCGCCAAATTTTATAACAACGCCAACTCCCGCCGGCCCGGGATTTCCTCGCGCTCCGCCGTCTGTATGGATGATTCCATGTTTGTTCATAGCATTATCTTATTTTTTTTAATAACGATGATTTATAAATATTTGGTTTATAGGCTTTAAGCCTAACGATTTTTATTTTTGGAAAGGTTTCTTGCAATTTTTCAATAAAAAATTTTTGATCGTAGCCCAAGCAAATGCAGTCTGGATTAAATTTTCGGATTACTTTATATTTATCGCCGACACTTCCAAGAACCGCAGTTCCTGTAATTTTTAAATTTATTATATTTTCAAGCCGTTGTTCCTCATTATGCAACGGATACTCCCCCTTCACCTCTTTGATCGTTGAATCTCGGCCAACAACGATTATCAGATAATCGCCGTGTTCTTTTGCTTGCTTAAAAAAATTCAAATGACCCGGATGCAAAATATCAAACGTCCCGAACACCATAACGATTTTCATATAATTTAAAATTACGAATTACGCATTACGAATTTTATTTTAATCCGTAATCCGTAATTCGGAATCCGATAATCTTAAATCCACAATTTTGAGTTGTATTTCCCGATTCCCGTTCCATTGGTTTATTAGTGGAATGCAAACAATATCAAGCATATCCCCTACTTTTAATTTCTTGCACCATTCAATCATAGAAAAGCCGATAATTTGTCTTTGTGTTTTATCGCCATCCGATACCGAGCCCTTTAGATGGCTGGATGACGCCCCTACGGTATTCAATGATACAAGTTTGCAATTTTGCACAAGAAATTTCGGCTCACTGTTCCCCTGCCCGTATGGTTCAAGCTTTTCCATCGTTTCCATAAATTCCCAATTGATATCAACAAGCTCGGCCTTCGTGTCTATAATAAATTCAGGTGTTAAATTTTTTCCGTGCAAAGATTTATTGGCAAGAGAAAACATTTTCTTTTTAAAATTTTCATACATACCATCTTCTTTCAATGTGAACCCGCATGCTTTCGCATGGCCCCCATAGCGCGAAAGAAATTCTTTGCATTCTCCAAGCGCCCAAGTAATATCAAAACCATCAATACTTCTCCCTGACCCAACTATTTTTCCTTCGTTATTCTTACCAATAACTACGCATGGCCTATAAAGATCTTCGCATACCTTGCCTGCGACAAGGCCCACAAGAGGCGGCGACCACGCATCGTCTTTTGCAAATACCACCGGATCGCTTTCGTGCCCGGCGGTTTGTTTCATAGCGCCCAAGTACATTACGTTACTCATTTTTTGCCTTTTTTGATTTTTTTCATTCAAATCAAGCGCCAGATTTTGCGCCTCTACATTATCGTTTGTTATTAAGAGTTCATACGATGTAATTGCATGCCCCATCCTGCCGGCCGCGTTCAGTCTTGGACCGATTTGAAAACCTATTGAAAATGTGTTGAGCTTATGTATATCAATTTTTGATGCTTTCATAAGCGCTAGTAATCCAAGCCTGCGCGTTTTTTTCAAAACAATCATTCCGTATTTCACAAGTGTTCTGGATTCACCGATTACTTCAACCATATCGGCAACAGTTCCGATCGCCACCAAATCCAAAAGCCATTTTTCAAAACCAATACTTGGAAATTTCAATTCGTCCTTATATTTTTCACGAATTTTTTCAGAAAGCATTGCTTGCGCTAATTTATACGCAACACCCGTTCCGCAGATTTCTTTTGTCGGATATTTCTCGTCAAGCTTTGGATTAATTAAAGCATAAGCTGCGGGTAGTACATCCTGCGGATTGTGATGGTCGGTCACAACGACATCAGCTCCGATTTTTTGCAAAGCTTCAATCTCCCGCACATTTGCGATTCCGCAGTCAACAGTAATAATAAGCGTGATATGTTTTTCGCTCACTTCGTCCACCACTTTTATATTCAAACCGTAGCCCTCGCTTTCCCTAAAAGGAATATGCACGTGTGGTTTTATTCCAAGCTCGCGCAGGATGCTGACCAAAACAACGGTAGCGCAAACCCCGTCTGCATCATAATCACCGTAAACCATTATATTTTCTTTTCCAATAATCGCTTTCATAATCCTTTCCACCGCCTTAACCAATGGGTCAAGCTCGGGAAATTGATTTCTGAATGTTTTGCCTGCTTTTGGCAAGACTTTCCATTTTTTTTCCATAAAAAATATATAAAAACGAGTAATTACGGTTGGATAATTATTATATCATTAATAATGCCTTCAAACAAATTTGTATCAAGATTTCTGGATTTATTTTGGCTTCCATGCTAGTATGATTATGAATTCACAATAAAAACTTATGAAAAAAAATAAAGTTATTAAAACTATTTGGATTATTATGTCGTTTATCGTTGCTTTAGCCATGGTTATAGCAACCATAGCGCCAATATTTTCTTAGCACATTAAGGAGGGAAATTTGGAAAATTCGAACTTTCACAATCCGGATTTTGAAGCCGAATTCGAAGAATTGCTACAAAGTATTGAAGCACAAAAATCGGATATAAGGACGCTGAAAGAGAAAATTCAACTCAAATTGAAGTCCGTTGCCCATCAAGTAAGAGATGCAAAAAAAGAAGCTGCGAGACGCATTGAACGGTTTGAAGCAGACATGCTTGAAGCAAAAAATCTTCTTGCCAAGCAGGAGCTTGAAATTCAAAGATTGACCAAATTTTCGGAACAACAGGAAATTGATGCCGAAAGATTGATTAAATTTGAACGAATAGTGCGGATTATCAAAACAAGCTGCGTCAAATCGCATGTATCAAGCAGAAAATTTTGGACCATCAGGCGTTTTGCGGCAATTCATTTTATGGAATTTATTGCAAAAATTCTGAACAGATATAAAATACTCACCCAAGACGAATTTGATATGATTTTCCCGCAAAAAGCGGCAAAAAAGGTTATAAGCTTGGCTATCAAAATCCCGACGGAAGACGAAAAAAAGAAAAAATTGCGTGACTGGAAAAGGCTTTGGCTCCGCAACAAAAATGAATAAACCAAACCCCTTGAAAAAAATTCAAGGGGTTTTTTATAATAATATTTTCCTATAAACCTATAAGCTAAAAGCTTTCTCTTGCGGGAATAATCGCCTCCATAAAGCTTCGCGGTCACGTCTTTACGCAACGCGGAAATTCTTTCCGCTGCAATAACTTTTCCGCCAATCGTTGCCTGTAATTTCACCACAAACATATGTTTTGGAATTGTTCCTTTCAAAGATTCAACGATTTTTTTTCCTATATAAAATGCTTCGTCCTGATACACCAAGGATGAAAGAGCCTCAACGGGATCTTCGGCAACCAATATATCAAGGCGGACAACATCGCACGGCCTATATTCTATAAATTCATAGTTTAGTGAAGCGTAGCCCGATGACGCGCTTTTTAATTTATCGTAAAAATCAACCAACAGTGATGTGAGTGGAATTTCATAGTGTATTACCGCCAAAGTTTCATCCAAATATTCCGTATTAATATAAACTCCGCGTTTTTCCGACGCCAATTTCATAATTGATCCCAAATAATCTTTTGGCGAAAAAATATCAAGTTTCATAAACGGTTCAAGTACTTGTTTGCGCTTTTCGTGGCTTGGCAATTCCTGCGGACTTTTTATAATCATTTCACTTTCATCCTGCATAATAACTTTGTAGGCTACACTTGGGACTGTAATAATTATTCCCAGGCCGTATTCGCGCTTCAGGCGCTCCTGCACAATATCCAAATGCAATAAACCTAAAAATCCGCATCGAAAACCAAAACCCAATGCTTTGGAATTTTCCGTCTCATAAACCAACGAAGCGTCATTGAGTTTTAATTTTTCCAAAGCTTCGCGCAAATTCTGATACTCATCCCCTTCTTTGCAAAAAATTCCCGCGAAAACCATTGGCTTCAATTCTTTATATCCCTGCAGGCCTTCCAATGATAAATTATTTGCAATAGTGTCTCCGACCTTGCATTCAATAACTGTTTTCAACCCGGTGGCAATATATCCGATCTCACCGCTTTCCAATTCCTCTGTCTTTTTCAAAAAAGGAGTAAATATACCGACTTCCAAAGATTCACCGTCTTTTTTTGTTGCGGAAAAATATATATGTTCATGGGCTTTTATTTTTCCATCAAACACTCGCACATAGGCAATGACGCCTTTATACTCATCAAACTCTGAATCAAAAATAAGCGCCCGCAAGGGCTTGTCTGTGCGGATTTTCGGAGCTGGGATTTTTTCAATAACCGCGTCCAACAATTCTTTTACTCCCTGCCCGGTTTTTCCCGATATGGAATATATTTCATTTTCATTGCATCCGACAAGACTCATTATTTCTTTTTTAGTTTTTTCAACCTGCGCGTTTGGAAGATCTATTTTATTTACAACGGGAATTATGGAAAGATTTTGATCCAGCGCCAAATATAAATTCGCCATAGTCTGCGCCTGTACGCCCTGCGTCGCGTCCACAAGCAAAATCGCGCCTTCAACAGCGGCCAATGATCGAGATACTTCGTAGGTAAAATCCACATGCCCGGGGGTATCTATGAGATTGAGTTCATTTCCCCTCCATTGCATGCGTACGGGCTGAAGCTTAATGGTAATCCCCCTCTCGCGCTCAATATCCATCTGATCCAGCATCTGATCCTTCATCACGCGCTTTTCTATGGTTCCGGTTATTTCCAAAAAACGGTCAGCCAAAGTGGACTTACCGTGATCAATATGGGCAATAATGCAAAAATTTCTAATGTTTTTGTCTGGCATAATACATAGATTGTATCACACTATTAGACGTCTATTCAATTTTTTGCTATATTTAATATATACTTATATTATACAAAATATTCACATAGTATGCAATTTTTTGTATAATATACGAAAACATGTCGTATATAAAAGAGTTATGCAAAATGCGCCGCGCATTTTGCA
>LBUD01000048.1 GCA_000992395.1 Parcubacteria group bacterium GW2011_GWA2_38_13
TATTGAAAACATATGGACCGCCGGAGACTGCGCAAAATTTAATGATTTATTGCTTGATGAGTATATATTGCTTGGCAATTGGGCAAATGCCCAAAACCAGGGAAAAATTGCCGGTTTGAATATGGTTGGGAAAAAACAAGCATTCCAAATGGTATCATCGTTTTCTTCACACGGGTTTGGATTACATATTGCGTTTACCGGAGATGTACGGTCTGAAAACCGCGAGGTAATAAAACGTGGATCGCCAGAATCAAATTCATACGGACGAATAATAATAGACGATCATGATGAGATAGTGGGAGCTACATTTATAAATATGGCGAAAGATCTCATTCCTACGGCAAAACTTATTGAAAAAGAAATAAAAGTCTTATCTATAAGAAAACAGCTTGAGGATGCAAACCAAGATTTAAGTAAAATCTAAGTATTTGGTATATGGTATTTAGTATTTAGTATAAAGTATAAAATATCAAAAATAATAATATACTCAATACTTAATTCTAAATACTAAATACTGAATTATATAAAATGAGCAACATCGTAAAAAATAAATCAAAAAATACAAAGCCAACTCACGAAAAAATAAAAATCGGCTGGTTTACATTTTCGTGCAGCGAGGACAACACTATGGTGATGCTTGAAATTTTAAATGACCATTGGCAGGAATGGAAAAAAATATTTGATTTCAGAAATGTTCATGTCTTAAAACGAAAAACAAAATTTGACGAGTTTGATATTGCTTTTATAGAAGGCGCCATTGCATCGGAAGAACACGCGAAAAAACTCCGTGATATCAGAAAAATTTCAAAAAAATTAGTGGCCGTTGGATCGTGCGCGGTCGTAGGCATGCCCGCCGGGCAAAGAAATACATTTTCAGATAAACAAAAAGATGAAATCGGATTTTTACTGCATAGATTTGCCTCATTGCCGAAAGTTTTAAAAGTTTCAGAAGTGGTAAAAGTCGATGCCAGCGTACCCGGTTGCCCCATGAATCCAGACACCTTTCTAAGTGTTGTGAATGGATTGGTTGAAGAATTCAAAAAATAATATGCCAAAGTGCGCTTCACTTGAAAACAAAAAACATTAAATATTAGTATTAATTCGTATCATTCGTACAATTCGTATATTAGTATCATAATCTTATGCATCAAATAGACCTTGATCTAACATTAGATAGAATTTCAAAAATTGAAGGATCGGCCTCGCTGGAACTGCGTGTTCGAGGCGGCATTGTTGAACATGTTCATTTTAAAACCACGGAATTCAAAAGATTTTTTACAAAAGCAATGGTTGGGAAATCCATTATCGCTATTCCACAGCATCTGGCCAGAATCTGCGGCACTTGTTCAAACGCCCACATCCTTTGCAGTATTGAGTCGTGCGAAAAAGCCATGGGAATTGTTCCGACCGAGCAAACAATGCTTTTGAGGATTTTAACCGTTTATGGGCTTATCATTCGCGATCACGCGCTGCATCTTTATCTGTTTGCGTTGCCCGATGTTTTTAATAAAGATGCCTTTTTGGATTTTGATGAAAATGATGAGCAAGAACACCAGCTCCTGCACGATGGATTTGAAGTTAAATCAGCTGGAAATTTTCTGGCTACTCTTGTTGCCGGAAGAAGCGTTCATGGAATGTATCCGACCATTGGTGGATTTACGCACTTTCCGGATCAAAAAGGAATTGATGAAGCAATAGAAAAATTAGAAAATATACGTCCTGCGGTAAAAAGAATAATAAAAATTTTTAAAGATTCGCAATTTCATTTTGACAGAAAAACAAATTTCATGGCGCTCTTACCAAAAAATAATAAATACGGATTTGGTTTTTTGGAAGGAACAATTGTCTCAAACAAAGGTGAAGCTATTGAAGAAAAAAATTATCGCGACCATCTTGAACACGTAGTTCTTCCTTATTCAATGGCATCAGCCTATAAACACGAAGACGAATCATATATGGTGGGTGCGCTCGCACGGATAAATCTGGCAAAAAATATGCTGCACCCGGAGACCATCAAGAGTATAAAAAATGTATACGATATCTTCCCGTCAACCGATATTTATCACAACAATCTTGCCCAGGCGATAGAAATATTACACGCCGTGGATGATTCCATAGAAATTTTATCTCATACAAAATTCAATCCGGAACCGATAATAAAAAAACCTTATAAAACATCGGTTGGTATTGGCGTAATTGAGGCTCCAAGGGGCACTCTCTATCATAAAGTTGAATTGGGCGCGGACGGCGTGGTAACGGGCGGTGAAATCGTTGTGCCAACGGGACAAAATCAAATTAATATAGAAGAAGATATTTATACATTAGTGAACAGCCTGTTGCCAAAAGCGTCAAAGGATGAAATTGCCGATGAGATTGAAAAACTTATCCGCGCCTATGATCCATGCATGTCGTGCGCGTCGCATTTCCTCAAAGTAGATTGGGACGAAGCGTAAAAAATTGTTTATAACATATTGTAGGGGCTTGCCACTGGCAAACCCCTACGTTTTATTTAATTCTTTTCGGGTTTTCTTCGTCTAATTCCCATTGCAGGGGATTATTTTGGATATACTCACGGATTTTTTCCAAAGATTTTTCATCGCGAATGACATGGTCGTAAAATGTTCTTTGGAAAATATGTTTATTAAATTTTGGCCAATCTTCTTTTTTAACCTTTTCAATATATGAATTGACAACCATTGATTTAAAATTGCCAACAACATCAGGTAGTGTAGGGGTGGGTCTTGTGCCCACCCTATCCGATTGATCACGGGCGCCCACAAGAGGCGCCCCTACAATTTCATCTATGATAATAATGCCATGAATATGGTTTGGCATGATAACATATGTATCCAATACAATATTTTTATAGGTCGCTGAAATTTCTAACCAGTGCTGATTAACTATTTTACCAAATTGATTTAATCTTATCTCACCGCCTTTCACCTCCCCAAACAGACACTTTCTATCTTTTACGCATATTGTCACAAAATAATAACCTGCTTTTGAATAATCAAAATCAGGCAAACGCATTTTTTTTCTCTTTTTAAAAATTTTATTGATGGCGTCAGAAATTTGATTCAATGCCAACTTTTCTGGAAAATTCGGCGGAATGCCAATAATTTTAATATTTTTTAATTTCCCCAGTTTTTGCAAATATCTCAAATTCGCATACGCATCGAAATCGTGCATGCTCACGTGCGGCGCAGGCAAAAATTTTTTTAAATCATCAAATACTATAATCTTATGTATACCCAATACTGTGTCAATGACTAATAAATTTTTAGGAACATCCCACTCTTCATTTGGATCCAAAACTTTAAAATCAATTTCAGAAAATAATGTCCGAAGATTTGGTAAAATTTTTATAGGCAATGAATCAATTTCCAAATCGGAATTGCCAAAAACATAGATGGTTTTTAAAGCCATAAATTAAAAATCATTGGACAAAAAAATTTTTTATTGCTTATTACTTGCTGTTTTTTTACTTCTTAAATGTTTTTTAAAAAAATAAATTGTCCCAATCAATAGAATGATCGCGACAGCTATAGAAATATATTCCGTGTACTTTCTTACGCTTTCCCAGTTTTCACCAAGCACGTAGCCGAGATACGCCAAAAACGCATTCCATAATCCGGCGCCGACAATTGTATAAATCGAAAATTTCCAAACATTCATCTTTCCCATTCCGGCGGGAATAGAAATCAGATGCCTCACTACCGGAATAAAACGCGATATAAAAATAGTTCTCTCTCCCCTTTTCGCAAACCAATTTTGTGTTTTTTCCAAATCATGCTCATCAAGCAAGGCGTATTTTCCAAATTTTTTAACCAAGGGATTGCCTCCGAATTTTCCAATATAATATGAAAGAAGGGATCCGACAAGGCTTCCGATGGTGCTGAATATAACCACGTAAACAAATGAAAATTTTTCCTGCGCTGCCAAAAATCCCGCAAAAGGCATAACGAATTCAGACGGCAATGGCACCACCATGCTTTCGCACGCCATTAAAAAAACCAGGCCTCCGTAGCCCATTGTTTGGATAATATTTACGGCAACAAGACCAATATAATTTATTATTATAGAAATGTAATGCATGTAAAACCGAATAAAGAATAATGAATTACGAATCAAGGTAAAACATTGCCCTTAATTCATAATTCTAAATCGTCAGGTTAGCCAGTGCTATGTGTCGTATTGTATATTTTTTTAAAGTATCGGCTTGTTTTTGGGTTATCACCTCGCACGGCACGCTCCAATGAATAGTAATTATTTCCCCGGGCTTGAGTTGTTCAATATCGTGCTCGGATTCAAGTTTTCTTGTGACAGTTTTTTTTATTTTTTTTCCAAGCTGTAATTTTGTATTCAAATATATCAAGGGTTCGGTTTCAACAACAATTTTTGGACCGCTGACCTCAACCACCTTTCCCCAGCCGATCCGGCATTCATCCATACTTTCAAGCGTGTGATCGCGCTCTAAATGTCCGGTTCTCTTCCAAACATCCAATACATGGAATGAATGGTGCGGCACGGCGCCTTGCTGGATTTTATCCGTTACAATATCAAAAGACTTCGTCCCTATTTTTTTCTTCAAATGCAAATTGTCAATCAAGTGGTGATAAAATTCTTTTTTCCCAATATTATCCAAAAGCTCATTGCCTATCCAATACGCTTCCACAACTTTTTCATCAAAAGGATCCTTAATATTATTCACCTGCGCAATGTGCCGAAGATACGGATACATGGTTTCAAAATTTTTTAAAAGCGCCGTCAGTCCGGGGTCTTTGGCATTATTTTCTAAATACGCTTTAATCTCGGAATTCGCATCCGGTCCGCAATAATGAAGCCTGTTCGGCCCGAACCCATAACGTGTACAGCGTAAAATTCCATCCATAAATATAAATAATTTCTAATTAATCTAATTAACCTAATTTCTAAAAAAATCCTAAAACCCAAAAACATGTAGCTTAATTTTGTAAATTGGGAATTGATTAGGTAAATTAGAAATTAGAATAATTAAAAATTTTCAGAGTTAGTCTCAGAGCTTGGGATTAAAACATCTGATTTAAAAGTTTTTCTGGCTATTGATAAAATAATAATTATCCCAACCAAATAAAGTCCTCCCGAAACCGCCTGTTGCCATGATATTGTTTGTGTAATAAATATGGTTGTTAAAAAATTTGTCACAAGCGTTGCCGGAACAAGGAGCGTTGCCACATACCACGCCGGGGCGTATTGTAAGGCAGTATACCAAGTTACGACATAGCCAAGCAAAAAGACACTGCTTAAAAGCGTCCAGCCCCATTGCGTAGCGCCTAAACTAAAAACTTCTGAAATATTTCCCTGAACTGCAACAATGATAAATAATAGTAAAGACCCGACAACCATTCTTGCTCCGGCCAAAGTTATGCTGGAAATATCTTGAAGAGCTTTTTTTGCAATAATACTTTCTATGGCCCAAAAAATTGTAGCTATAAAAATCATCACCTCGCCTGAATTAAATTTAAATCCGGAAAAACCTCCGACA
>LBUD01000049.1 GCA_000992395.1 Parcubacteria group bacterium GW2011_GWA2_38_13
TTGTGGGGTAAAATGATATCAAGTGGTACAAAGTGGAAAAATGTGGTATAAAAATCAAAATGAAAAATCACAAAAAATGTAATAAATAGATGGTAATTAAAAACAAAAACAAAAATATTCTTTAAAGCATAATTTCCCTTCTCCCGCATACGGGAGGAGGGCTAGCGTGCAGGAATATGTTTATAGGTGAGTACCAACATACAATAGATGAAAAAGGCAGATTGGCGATCCCAGTCAAGTTTAGGAAACTTCTGGGAAAAATTGCGGTGGTCACGAAAGGGTTGGACGACTGTTTATTTTTATACACTCAAAAAGAATTTAAGAAAGAAGTCGCGGATAAATTGGCCGGCCTTTCATTTGCCAAAGCGAACAATCGCGCGCTTTCTCGGCATATGCTTGCCGGAGCAATGGATGCGGAAATAGACGGGCAGGGAAGAGTGATGATACCGGAATATTTAAGAAATTTTGCAAAAATGAAAAAAAATGTTGTAATGGCGGGGCTTTATAATAGAATTGAAATTTGGGATGAAGAAACGTGGGAAAAGAATAAAAAGAATACGGAATCGCAAAGCGGAAATATCGCTGAAGCATTAGGCGGTTTGGGAGTGTAATTCCATGTACCATACACCTGCATTACTTAAAGAAACATTGCAATACTTGGATCCAAGGGAAGGAAAAAGTTTTATTGATTGCACTCTTGGCGGAGGAGGATATACACAGGCGTTGTTGGAAGCTACAAAGTCCAATGGAAGGGTATTGGCGATAGATTTGGATGAAGAAGCCATAGAAGAGACTGAATTAAGAATTAAGAATCAAGAATTAAGAAATTTAGTATTGGTACGAGATAATTTCAGAAACATTAAAACTATTGCCCATGCAAACGGATTTGAAAAAGTTGACGGCATACTGTATGACCTCGGGGTCTCATCGCATCAGCTGGATGAAAAAGCAAGGGGTTTCGGGTTTGATTCAGCGAGCCTGGACATGAGAATGGATAAAAATCAAGATTTGACTGCGGCAGAAATTATAAATCATCGAAGCAAATCAGAATTGATACATATTTTTAAAACTTATGGCGAAGAAAGGCTTTCAGCGCCAATTGCAGACGCTATTACAAGGCAAAGAAAGAAAAAAAGCATAATAAGCTCGGGAGAATTATCAAAAATCGTGGCTGAACAATATTTTAGATTCTTTAAAAAACCATCATTTAAAAATCCCGCAACCAAAATATTTCAGGCATTAAGGATTGCCGTAAACGATGAATTAGGAAATCTTGAAATATCGCTTTCAGATTCAATTCAATTATTGCGCAAGGATGGAAGAATAGCCGTTATATCATATCATTCGCTAGAAGACAAAATTGTAAAAGAATTTTTTAAAAAAGAATCAAGAAATTGCCTATGCGCGCCGCAAATTCCACAATGCGTGTGCGCTCACAAGGCAAGTTTAAAAATTATTACAAAAAAACCAATAATTCCGGGTAATGAGGAAATAGCTCGTAACCCGCGCGCAAGAAGCGCAAAATTACGGGTGGCGCAAAAAATATAAAATAAAAAATAAAAACAAAATTTATGAAATATATGTATCAAGGCAAGAAAATACCTATGAAAATCGTGCGTAAAGAAAAAAAGCAGCATACCATGAAAAAGAAATCATTTAATATATTTTTATCGCTTGTCGTGCTTGCAGCTCTATGTATATATTTGGTGCAATCAAACAGCCTGCTAACGCAGGGATATGAGCTGCAAGGCATTGATAAAAAATCCCAGGAATTAAAACGTGTAAAAAAAGAGCTGGAAGGCAAGAGCCTTGAACTCCAATCCATGACGATTCTGGCGCCGAAAATTGAAAAACTTAAAATGGTGGAGGTTGATAATGCAAAATATATTGATCCGCAAAAAAATACGGTTGTGAAAAAATAAAATACGCTGATAAAATATTAATCTGAAAAAGATGTTATGCCACTTGTCTTGGAAGGCCATAATAAATCCATGTATTTTAAAAAAGACGCAAGGCTTTATTTAATTATAGCCGTGTTTTTTTTAATAGGGGCAACTCTTATAGGCCGGTTATTTTATTTGCAAATAATGCAATATAAAGTTTACGCGGCGCTTTCGGAAAAGCTGCATCAAACCGATAAGGCTCTTGTGCCAATGCGCGGTGAAATTTATGTCAATGACGGCGGCACAATGTATCCGGTTGTTGTGAATAAAGATTATTACCTCGCCTTTGCGGATCCAAGGGAAATTTTAGAAGATCAGGCGTTTGTTAATGCCATTTCCACGATTTTAAAAATCAGTCCGGATGAACAGCAAAATTTTTTAAAAAAAATAGCCGATAAAAACGACCCGTATGAACCCATAAAAAAGAAAGTAGAGGTGGACGCGATGGTTGAATTAAAAGGGTTGGGAATTCCCGGCTTGTATTTTACCCGAGAAAGTTACAGGATGTATTCAGAAAAAGGATTGGGCGGCCATATATTCGGCTTCGTTGATTCCGCCGGTTCGGGCAAGTATGGGATTGAAGGATATATGGATAAAGAGCTTTATGGGATTGAAGGCTATGCGCGCAACATTCAGGATGTGTTTGGATCAACGGCTGCGGCGAAAGATTATGAGAATAAAAAAACCATAGATGGAGAAAATATTGTTTTGACCATTGATAAAAGCATACAATATAAATCATGCGAAGAAATAAGAATTGGAGTTGAGGAATTTCAGGCAACGGGCGGAACCGTCATAGTTATGGATCCGTCCACCGGAAAGGTGATTGCTATGTGCAGTTATCCGGATTTTGATCCGGAAAATTTTAATAAAACCGAAAGTTTGAATTATTTCAATAACCCTGCTACTTTTTATGCATATGAGCCGGGATCAATATTTAAAACCATTACATTTGCTATCGGACTTGATTTGGGAAAAATAACTCCGAAATCAACATACGAAGATACGGGCGAGGTAAAAATTATCGGCTTGAAGCCGATAAAAAACTCTGATTTAAAAGCGCATGGCATCCAAACAATGACAGAAACATTGGAAAAATCTTTGAATACGGGGGCGGTGTATGTAGAAGAAAAAATAGGCGATGATAATTTTAGAAAATACGTGGAAGATTTCGGTTTTGGTCGCGCAACGGGAATAGAGCTTGATTCAGAATCTTTAGGCAACATATCGTCGCTTTCCAAAAGAGGGCAAATATATTCCATGACCGCGTCATTCGGCCAGGGGATAACCATTACTTCCATGCAATTTATTACCGCATTTTCCTCTCTTATCAATGGAGGGAATTTAATGAAACCGTATATTGTGGATACAATACTTAGGGAAACTGAAATAGTAAGTGAAACCAAGCTGCAAATTGTCCGGCAGGTGATATCAGAAGCCGCCTCTTCAATGATAACCAATATGATGGTATCGGTTGTTGAAAACGGATACAGTAATAAGGCTAAAATTGAAGGATACTATGTTGGAGGAAAAACCGGCACGGCGCAGGTCGCGGGATCGGAGGGAAAATATGGCAATGAAACCATACATACATTTATAGGGTTTGCGCCGGCGTATAATCCGAAATTCACCATATTAATAAAAATGGATAACCCGAAAAAATTTGATTTTTCATCAGAGACCGCAACGCTTGTATTTAAAAATTTAGCGGAATATATTTTGCACTATTATAATATCCCGCCGGAAAAAGAAATTGAGAAGAAATAAATAAATAGATAATTAAATTTCTAATTGACCTAATTAATCTAATAATTGTTTACATGAGTTCAAAGTTCAAAGTGAAAAGTTCAAAGTTGCAGTTTGCAGTTAAAAGTTGTTAAAGGCAAAAGAAAACTTAAAAATTTTGAACTATAACTTTTAACTTTGCACTTTGAATTTTTAACTTGTATTTTAGATCAATGAAAAATTTTATTTTTATGAAAAAATTACTCAAAAAATTTATTGAAAAGAAGCTAAGGAATTATTCCAAAAAAATTCTGGACAAGTATCATCCTGATATTATAGGTATCACCGGAAGCGTTGGAAAAACATCTGCGAAAGAAGCCATTGCGCTTGTGCTTTTAAGCGAGTACAATGTGCGTAAAAATATAAAAAATTATAATAATGAAATCGGGCTTCCTTTGACAATTATCGGATCAGAATCCGGAGGAAAATCCATTGCCCAATGGCTGAAAATTTTTTCAATAGCAAAAAAAATTATTAAAGAAAGCGCGGAATATCCCGAAGCGCTTGTTTTGGAGATGGGAGCTGATCGTCCGGGAGATATATCGTACCTTACGAAATTTATAAAATGCAAAGTGGGCGTAGTGACGGCTGTGGGACGATCGCATTTGGAATTTTTTGAAACAATAAATAATATTGCGAAAGAAAAGGGAAGGCTTGCCGAAAGCATAGGGCTTGGCGGATACGTGATTTTAAACGCGGATGATGAAAGAGTGTCAACAATGAGAAGCAAAACAAAAGCAAAAGTAATAACGTGCGGATTTTTGGGATCAGCGGATTTGCAGGCATCTGATGTGAGAATCGGGGGAGGGAACAACGGAAACGGCAACGGCAACGGAATATCTTTTAAATTAAAATATAAAAATAATATAATTCCGGTTGCGTTGCCACATATTTTGGGCGAGCATTTTGTATATGCCGCGCTGTATGCGATTGCGGTGGGAATTGTTTATGAAATTCCAATTATTTCTATTGTAAATTCTCTTAAAAAATTTGAGTCGCCTGCGGGCAGAATGAAATTGATTAATGGAATAAAAAATACAAAAATTATTGATGATACGTATAACTCATCATTACAATCAGCGGAATCGGCTTTGCGAACACTGAAAAGCGTTTCCGGTAAAAAGAAATACGCGGTGCTTGGCGATATGCTGGAATTGGGCGCGGAAAGCGAAAAAGATCACAAGAAGGCGGGAAAATTTGTAAAAGAATTCGGTTGCGATATATTGATAACCGTTGGCGAGCGTTCACGGGATACGGCGAAAAGCGCGGAGGGAGCCGGTATGGCGAGAGATTTTATTTTTTCATTTGGAAATACCGAAGAAGCCGGGAAATTTTTGCAGGAAAGGATTTTGGAAGGAGATGTGATTTTGGTAAAGGGGTCGCAGGGGATGAGGATGGAAAGAATTGTAAAAGAAATTATGGCTGAACCTCTAAAAGCTCCGGAGCTTTTGGTAAGGCAGGGGGAAGAGTGGATGAAATAAGAGGTTTAATGTATAATGGGGATATAAGAAATAGAAGATAAAATTTAATTAAATAAAAATATGGAGTCGCCAAGTCTTTTTACAAAAGAAATAAAATTACCAAAACTGCCTAGGCC
>LBUD01000050.1 GCA_000992395.1 Parcubacteria group bacterium GW2011_GWA2_38_13
GCCCATAACAAATGTTTTAGCCAATATGCGTGCCATGGATTCAGGAATTTTGGCAGATGATCTTACAAATATTGCTTCATTTATTCCCAAGCCCGAGCGCTACACTGCTTTTTACGACAAAAATTCCAATGGAAAAATTGATGCTCCGAAAGAGCTCACATCCATTGATCATATACTCTTATCTTCGGGTCTTGCGTCTCGCGTCACAAGCGCTGAAATTGCGCATACATACGATCCGAAAGATGTGTCTGACCATTTTCCCGTTGTTGCGCAATTGCGGATACAATAATGTATTCAGTGAGACATTCATCGTTTTTATTTGACATTTGAATAGAAAAAAAGATACAATAAATTCAAGGACTCCGCTCTTTTGGAAATCTCAGCTAACGCCTACCCTTCCCTACGCACTTACGGTAGGTTACCCTCCTTTTTCCTCGTTTATTTCAGACCCAAACAAACCACTTCGTGTAGGGACGATGTGGTTTCTTTTTTTAGAGTTTATGGACGAAGATACTTCAAAAAAAATTTTAGAAAACGTGAAAAACGCTTATTCCCATATAGCCGATGATTTTGACTGCACGCGAAAATCCTTATGGCCAGGGCTTGAGAATTTTTTAGCATATGTGAAAAATGGCGATCAAATTTTAGACGCGGGATGCGGAAACGGCAGATTGTTTCAACTTTTTCAAAATCGCGGCATAAAGTATGTCGGGTGCGATAATAATTTAGAGTTGATAGCGCTCGCCGAGAAAAATTTTCCGGGCGCGAAATTTGCCATTGGCGATCTTTTGTATCTGCCATTTTCCGACAATGCGTTTGACGTTGTTTTTTGCATAGCGGCGTTCCACCATATTCCAGGTAAAAGTTTGCGGCAAAAATCCCTTTTGGAAATGAGGCGCGTTCTGAAATCCGGAGGTTATTTGTGCATGACAAATTGGGATCGTTATAATAAAAAATATTTTTATTACATTCTAAAATACGGAATTTTAAAAATATTGGGTTTATCAAAAATGGATTTTAAGGATGTCTTGGTTCCATGGAAAAATACCGTTTCAAGATATTACCATTGTTTTACGCTTGGCGAGCTTGAAAAAGAATTTCATGAAGCGGGATTCGGTGTAGAAAAAAAATACAAGCTGAAAATGGCAGGCCAAAAAAATCTTGTAATTATAGGTAAAAAAGTGTAATAATACTAATATACGAATTGTACTAATGATACGAATCAATACGAATACATTAGCATATTCGCATTATATCATCCGTATATGAAAATAAATCCACAAATGTTTCGGGGCTATGATCTTCGCGGCATTGCAGGCGTTGATTTGAATTCCGAGATTGTAGAACATATCGGAAGGGCATACGGCACGTATATACAACAACACGGCATTGCCCAAACAGTTGTCGGGCGCGATTCGCGCGCCACAAGCCCTGAATACAGCCGTGCGCTGATTGCCGGAATGAATTGGGCGGGAATTGATGTTATTGATATTGGAATGAATCTTGTCGGGACATTTTATTGGTCGCAATATTATTTGAAAAGAAAGGGCGGAGTGTTTGTGACAGCATCGCACAATCCCGCGCAATACAATGGTTTTAAATTTGCGATAGATTATTCCGAAACCCTTGTGAGCGATGGCATTCAGGAGCTAAAGCGCATTATTGAAAATGAAGATTATGAAAAAGGATCAGAAGAGGGGAAGACAATAGAACAGGACATACGTCAAGCGTATTTTCAGGATATTATCAAACGATTGCCCATACAAAAAAAATTCCGGGTTGTCGTGGACGCGGGGTTCGCGACCGCGGGCGTTATTGCTCCGGAATTGCTACGGCTTGCGGGTTGCGATGTTATTGAATATAATTGCACGCTGGATCCGACGTTTCCTTTGGGCGCGCCTGATCCTACCGAATCCCATATCGCGAGGAGATTATCCAAAGAGGTGGTTGAGGCAAAGGCTGATATAGGATTTTGTTATGATACGGACGGGGATAGAATCGGCATTGTGGATGAAAAAGGAACTATTATTTGGAATGATATTTTGGTCGCCTTATTCGCGCGGGATGTTTTGCGCGAGCACCCGGGCGCTACCATAATGTATAATACGCTATGTTCAAAAGTTGTTGAGGAAACCATAGTGAAGCACGGCGGAAAACCGTTTATGTGGCGCACGGGGCATTCATTTTTAAAAAAGAAAAATCAGGAAATCGGGGCGGCCTTTATAGGAGAGCTATCCGGGCATTTTTTCTTTTCAAAAGATTATTATAATCACGACGACGGCCTG
The DNA here is from genome assembly GCA_000992395.1 of Parcubacteria group bacterium GW2011_GWA2_38_13. Lineage (GTDB taxonomy): Bacteria > Patescibacteriota > Patescibacteriia > Buchananbacterales > GWA2-38-13 > GWA2-38-13. The sequence goes on from LBUD01000050.1 coordinate 2,286, forward strand.
TACTCCGCGCTAAGGCTTTTGCGCCACCTTTCCGAGGCCGGCCAGACTTTGTCTGGCGCCATGTCATCGCTTCCGAAATATATTTCAAGCCCGGAGATTAAAATATTTTGCGCTGATGATAAAAAAGTCGCGCTTATGGCGAAATTAAGTCCCATTCTGAAAAAAGACTTTCCATTGGCTGAGGTTATAGATGACGAGCGGGCGGGAGACGGCATACGGCTTGAAATGGTGGGCGCCATGTTTGTTGTGAGGTATTCCCAAAACGGGCCGTATATTACAACAAAATTTGAAGCAAAAACCCAGGACGAATATAACGAGCTGAAAAAATATATACGCGACCTTCTTTATGCGCTGGATGAAATTGACTGGAAATCAAAAATTAATGTTAATACGGAGGCGTTGGATTCATAGCATTATGCGTAAGACCAAAAAGCGTTCACCAATAATTTTTTATACACTTGCGATTGTGGGAATGGTTTTGGCATATATTTTTTATTCGCATATTTTTGAGCCAAAAAAAATAATTCTCAAATCTTTGGCTGCGTCTAAAAATATTACGAGCATGGCCTTTGCGTCTTCATTTAAGACTGAAATAATTGGAGAAAAAAAATGGAAATGGGATATATCATTTAACGGCAAGTATGCGAAAAACGCGGACAGCCCATACATAGAAGGCACACTTGGCCTTGACATTGTTAGCCCGTATCCGCAATTTAATTTTAAAGGCGTTGCCATAGAATTGGTTTCTTTGGAAAAAGATGTCGTGTATTTGCAATGCAAAAACGCTTCCGCAATAACTTTTGTGGATCTTGAGCCGGTGCTTGGCCAATGGATTCTGCTTGATTCCAGAAATATGCAGAAAAAAAATGTGATTACGGATGAAAAAATAAAAATAATAAAAAGTCATTTAAATGACGCGTACATAAAAAATGAATTTATTACATTTAAAAAATTATCATCGGAAAAAATTTCACAAACAAGATCCTACCATTACGCGATAAAAATACAGCCGAAAATTTTTGAAAAATTTATGAATGATTTTGCTTCGGCTTTGGCGGATTCCAAAATGGACGCGCCGGATAAGGCTATCCTTGAGCAATATTTCGCGCAAATAAATCCATTTTTAAAAACAAAAGAAATCTCAGGCGAAATTTGGATTGGGAAAGGCGATGCGCGTATTAGGAAAATAGAAATTCATATGGATGAAAAAAATATAATCAACGCCTCTTTTGCCATTGAATTTAATGATTTTAATAAAGAATTCACGCGCATATCCCCAAAACCAAATATTACCCTTGAAGATGCTTTCCAAAAAATAACAGGCAGGGAGCTAAAAGGACTTTTGCCAAATTCGCAAGGCAATGAGGCGCAAGCAAAAGCCGAGGTATTTAATGACATTGATACGGACAATGACGGCTTGCCGGATTTTATGGAATTACGCCTTAAGACAGATATGTATAATCCCGATTCCAACAATAATGGGATAAAGGATGGGGAAGAGTTTTTGTTGGGTGATATTCCTTAGGGGTAGGATGAAAATAAAGTATAGATGCGTATCGTAGGGGCGTATTGCAATACGCCCCTACAAATATTTTATTTAGACTAAGCCAGACTGTCCGATAACTACTTTGTCATCCTGAGTCCGCCCAAGGCGGATAAATTCCGCGAAGGATCCCACGGTAAGCCTGGGGATTCTTCGCCACAGGCTCAGAATGACACGATAGAATATGATGCGATGCGCTTGACAAAATATTTTAGATGTGCTATAATTATATATTGTTCATTTACATGGCAAGCCTTGGGTTTTGGCATAGTGTCAAAACCAGGCGAGCTATAAACCTTTTTTCAAAGGAGGTGTGCGATGGCAAAGTCGCATGCTGCTGTTTGGGCAACGGATGCGCCGTCGCCTGCCCAGCTCAAGGAATTCTTCGCCCAGATTGAAAACGGGCGAGTGACCAAGGATCGGCTTCAGGCGTTTCTCACAAGAGAACACGCCATCGACTGCGATGCCTTGCCATACATTCCACACGGTTGGGAAGTGAGGCAGGAAGATCAGCTTCTGAACACGGTGAAGGGTCAGCTGGAGTGGGATCCAACCAAGATCGCGCTCTACCTGTCCGATAGCCAGAAGTATGGCAAGCTCATCAAAGGCACAGACCTCCGCAAGGAGCTTGAGCACATGGCGGTTCTCAATGCCAATGTTTTGGACTTCCTTCTCGCTCACCCGGATCTCATTTTGGAAGAGTGGAAGGGCAAGTACATTTTCTTCTGGGGCACCATATATCGCGACTCGGATGGCGGACTCATAGTCCGTTACCTCGACTGGTGCGGCTGTCGGTGGGACTGGGGCTGCGGCTGGCTTGGCGGCGTCTGGCGCGAGGCGGGTCCCGCTGTTGTGCTCGCAAGTAGCACTTAGGATTTAGGCTCTTGGATCTTCTTTAGATCCTTTGGACTTTAGTCCTTAGAAAAAAATAAAACCCTGCGTCTATCAATAAATAGATTCGGGGTTTTTTCTTTTGTTATAATAAAAATGGATGTAGGTGTATTTTTCATTGTCGGAGTCTCCTGTAAGGGACTCCGACAATCTCGCATGCGCGGCGGAGTCCCTTGATAGGAGACTCCGCCGGGGATAAAACAAACCTTTGAAGTTCAAAGTTCAAAGTGAAAAGTTTAAAGTTATGGTATTTGCTTTGCTCATTTATTATTCTTAAAATGTCCCGTCCCGAAGGGACTCTTAAACTTTTAACTTTGCATTTTTAACTTTTAACTTGTATGATAGGAATATTTGATTCAGGGCTGGGCGGACTTACGGTTGTAAAATCCATATTAAAAATTTTGCCGCAATACCAAATAATGTATCTGGGAGATACTGCCCGTTTGCCGTACGGCAACAGGTCCCGGGAGCTTATTTATATATTTACCAAAGAGGCTATTGATTATTTATTTAAGCAGGGATGCACAATGATTATTATCGCGTGCAATACTTCAAGCGCGCAGGTTCTGAGAAAAATCCAGCAGGAATACCTTCCGAAATTTTATCCGGGAAAAAAAGTTTTGGGCGTTGTTCGCCCGCTATCCGAAGAGGCCGCGCGTGTGACAAAAAATAATCGCGTGGGAGTCATTGGCACAAGAGGAACCATTGCATCGGGCGCATATATCCGCGAGCTTGAAGCGCAAAATTCCCGCATCAAGGTATTTCAAAACGCATGCCCTTTGCTTGTGCCGCTTATTGAAGAGGGCTGGCTTGAAAAAACAGAAACAAAAAAGATGCTGAGACTGTACCTGAAACCTTTGAAAGATAAAAAAATTGATACCTTGATTTTAGGATGCACGCATTATCAGATTGTATTTTCACAAATAGTGAAAATAGCGTCAAAGCGCGTATGTGTTTTAAATCCCGGAGACACGGTGGCTAAATCTTTGCAAAATTATTTGGATCGCCATCCTGAAATTGAAAAAAATTTGGTTAAAGGAACAGCTCACCAATATTATGCCACAGAAATAACAGAAATTTTTTTGCATAATGCCCAAAAATGGCTCGGTCAGAAAATTCATTTGCAAAGCGCGGTTATAGAAAAATCCTGAAGATCCCTCTGTTATAAAAGCGGAGAATATGATAAAATAATAATGGTAATAATCATTATTATTTTAATTTTATATGCATAAAAAAATTATATTGTATTTTTTTGTTTTAGGGATTTTAGGCGCAATATTCGCGCCGGCAATGGCCTTGGCGGCATCATGCCCCGCAAGTGAAAAAGGGGAAGTGACTGTCATAACCCGCGATAGCGACGACGATTTATTAAAAAATATAAAGTGGGATTTGATCAAACAGCTGTACGATGCCGACAATAATCATATAAAAGGATCGGTCGTCGGTTCAAGTAATACGGGGGAAGCGGGAATGAGCAGTATAAAATTCGATCCTCTCGCCGCCGTATGTTCTGGCAACGGATGCGATAATACGTTTGTCGTACGTATATACGATATTAATCGCGATGCGGGCGAATATATGTATTGGGAAAATGTAGTCAATTGCGGGGATTCGATAACTGTTAACGCAAGGTTATCCAGCATAAAAGTTACTATCCGCGACAAGGATAAAAATGCCTTAAAAAACAGGGTGTTTGAATTGTATACCCAAAAAAAAGACGCGGGAGATAAACCCATTATTGATGAGGCGGTTTCAAAATCATTGAATACGGGGGACGTTGGAATAAAAAATGTATTTGTGGCGCCGGGCTATTATATTATTAAAATTCCGGCGATTGACAATAAATTCATATATACCCACCCGGATCTTCAGGTGTCGGGATCGGCTGAAACCGAATTTGATTATACATTAAGCAATGTGACCGTATCCATTCGCGACGGCTTGGGCAAACTTATCGTGAGTACGCCTTTTAATGTATTCAAACAGGAAAAAGACGCTGACGGAAATTTTATAATCGGAGAAGCAGTCGGCGCGTATAATACGGGTTCTGACGGAGTCATGGGGATATTTTTGCCAACCGGAAATTACGCATTGCGCTTCAATGGCTCGGGCGGAGAATTTTATTATTTATGGAACCAGCAAATTATTGAAACAAAAAGTTATGCCATTGATTACCGGTTAAGCAATATCAATGTTATTGTGCGCGACTCCCGCGGGGAACTTTTAGTAAAATCCAATTTTGACGTATATAAACAGGCTCTTAATGCCGATGGAAAATTTATTGTCGGAGAGCATATAGGAAGATTCAGCACGGGGGATTCCGGCGTTGGGGGGATATTTTTGCCAAGTGGAAATTACGCGTTTCGTTTTGAGGGAACGGCAACTCAGTATCAATTTTTGTGGGATCAATTTATCGGAATATCCGGAACGCAGACAATTAATTTTAAGCTCGGTACGTTTAAAACAGTAATCACCGGCGCCGGGGGAGAGCTTTTAAAAAATATCCAGGTGACGCTGTATAAGGAAAGCTACGATGAATTCCAAAAACCGATTCTTGGAGCGAAAATCACCACATTGAATACAGGAGATGGGGGAGCAGCGGCATTTTATGTACCATTGGGAAAATATGTTGTTGTGATAAAAAGCCCTGATGGCAAAGATTTTACGCTTTGGAGCAAAGAAGTTTTTGATTCAGGATTTACTCAAATTGACTATGTGTTAAGCTCAATTGATCTGGTTTTGAGAAACGGGAATAACGAGATTATAAAAAATTCAATTGTTGAAATATACGAGCAATCATACGATGCAAAAAAGATTGTGCTTTTGGGAAAACTTGTTGGATCAAAAAACACAGGAAATACCGGCAGAGTTACTTTTTATTATCCTGCCGGAAATTACGCGATAAAAATAAAAGGAACATCGGGAAAAGATTATTATTTGTGGGAGAAAAAGATTAAAGAGCAAAAAACAACAAGGATAAATTATTTTTCAAGCATGTTGCGCATTATCGTACGCGATTCCGGGAAAAATCCTGTTAAGGGCGCGAAGGTGGCAGTATCATCGCAAAAAACAGATTTTGCCGGAAAATCCATTATTGATAAAAGCATTACATCCATAATCACTTTAGATTCGGGCTATGTTGATGTATTTTTGCCAAGCGGAAAATATGCCGTCAGCATTGGCACAGAAAAAAAACTTGATATAAGGGTTTTGGATTATCTTATGACAACGGTTGAGATTGAAAAAATTGATACAAACGCGTATACAATAAAAACCGTTCGCGTCCCGGCGGCTATCGGCTACAGAAAAGATTCAACGCTTATGAGAGTGTCTGATAATCCGGCGGTATATGTTATAAAAAATGGCGAAAAGCGCGTTATCACAAGTGCGGAATTATTCCAACTGCTCGGGTACGTTTGGAAAAATGTCATTTACGTATCGCAAATTGAAATGGAAATTTATAACGAGGGAGAACCAATGACATTTGAAGATGCGCGCCGGCCGGACGGCACGCTTATAAAAACAAAAACAAGCAGAGGGGTGTATCTTATTGATAAGGGAAAAAAAAGGCAGTTTGCATCAGCGCAGGTGTTTGATGCCCTTGGCTATAAATGGTCGCGCATACTTACCATCAGCGATGCGGAATTCGCATTTTATCCCGTTGGCGACCCCGTGACATTTGATAAAATCAAGGATGGGAATTTGGTAAAAATAGCATCAAGCCCGGCAATTTATATAATTGAAAACGGCCTTAAGCGTTTGATCACAAGCGAAAGAATTTTTCGCGCCAAAGGATATAAATGGAGCAATGTGATGGTTGTGGCCGAGGCGAATTTGGCGGAATTTCCTGACGGAGAAGCGCTGGTGTTTCATCTCACGGATGAGGACCAGGACGGGCTGAATTACGAAGAAGAAATATTATTTTCAACCGATCCTTCGTTTGACGACACCGATCATGACGGGTATTTGGATGGGGAAGAAGTGAGAAACGGCTTTAACCCGCTGGGAGAGGGGAAGCTGTTATAAATAGCCCAAAGAAAAAAATCCTAAACTCTAAATCCTAAATCCTAAACAAATCACAAATTACAAATTCCAATGCTCCAAACATCTAACGCAAATAATAAATATAATCTTGAGGCAAGATGCCTACAATTTGCTAAAAGTGCAAGGGATTATATACATAAACTTCCTCCAACCATTACGAATATAGAATATGGCAAACAGTTAACACGATCTTCCGGCTCAATGGGTGCAAATTACATTGAGGCCAATGAGTCATTAAGCAGAAAAGATTTTTCTATGAGGATAAAAATTTCTAAAAAAGAATCAAAGGAAAGCATCTATTGGCTGGAATTAATCCAGTCATTCCAAAAATACGAGCAAGAGAAAATTGTACTCATTCAAGAAGCCACGGAATTAATGAAAATATTTGGTTCTATATCAGAAAAAACAAAATAGGAGATGTTTGTGATTTGAAAAATTGGTTTTTCGAATTTGTTTAGAATTTCGATATTAGGATTTAGGATTTTATCAAGGAATTAATTATTGGGATTTATTTAGATCAATTAGGTTAATTAGGTTAATTAGGAATTTATTACCCTTTCCCTGTTGATAATATTTTGTGCTGTTATATCGTTTTGTGTTATAATAAGTATATTAATTAGAAATTAAATATATTCATTGGAAATTGGATATTGGAAATTAGAAATTTTAAAATTATGTCTTTATTTTCTTCATCAGGCGCAAGTTATTTAGGGGTGGATTTTGATCTGCATAGCGTTAAAATTGTTGAATTAAAAAACGAAAAGGGAAGACCGCGCCTTATTAATTATGGCTATTACG
>LBUD01000051.1 GCA_000992395.1 Parcubacteria group bacterium GW2011_GWA2_38_13
TTGCGCGGAAAAATTTTGAATGTTGAAAAATCACGTATTGATAAAATGCTTACGAATAATGAAATTAAATCATTGATAATAGCACTGGGTACAAACGTTGGCGATCAATTTGATATCAAGGGTTTACGATATGGAAAAATAGTGATAATGACCGATGCGGATGTTGACGGAGCGCATATACGCACATTGCTTTTAACATTACTCTACAGATATTTTCCGCAACTCATACAGACAGGTCATATTTATATTGCGCAACCGCCTTTGTATAAAGTATCTATGGGTAAAGAATTCAGGTATTGTTTCAGCGACAAAGAATTAGAAAATGCAAAAAATGAACTCGTTGCGATAAAAACGTCAAGGCAAAAAAATATTAAAGTAAAGTCCGCACCCAAAAAAACTGATGTTGATAATGTTGATGAAGAAAGCGAGGAAACGCAGGAAGTCAAGCTTGATGTTCAGCGATACAAAGGTTTGGGCGAAATGAATCCACAGCAACTCTGGGAAACAACCATGGATCCAAAATTCAGGGTATTAAAACAGGTTTCTATTGAAAACGCCGAAAGCGCCAATGAAATTTTTGAAATTCTTATGGGAAGCGAAGTGGAGCCAAGAAAAAATTTTATACAGACACACGCCAAAACCGTAAAAAATCTTGATATATAANNNTTGATTTAATTTGACATTATTTTAAAAATATGCTATGCTATAAAATCACGCCGTAAAACGATTTTGAGACAATGAAAGGAGTTTTTTGATGAACAGGAATATGGCGATTGTGTCGATGTGTGTTCTTTCTTCGTTGCCGCTGATGTCAATGGATACCCGGAAAAAAACCGAGGTAATCATTGTCCATCATTCGGCAACATCGGGAGGTAGCGTGGAAACAATCCGCCGCTACCACAAAGAAGTCAATAAGTGGGAGGACATAGGATACCACTATGTCATTACGAACGGAAACGGAGGCAAGGACGGAGTCGTCCATGCAGGCAGAAGCGAAGAGCTTACCGGCGCGCATGCCGGTAAGGGGCGAAACCAAAATTCTCTGGGTGTCTGCCTCATAGGCAACGACACCTTTACTGAGAAACAAATTGAAGCGCTCACAAAGCATCTCGCAACACTGTGCGTCAAGCACAAGATCACTCCGTCTGCAAAGACCATTCAGCGCCATCACGAGGAATGCCCCGGCAATGGCATTGACCTGGATAAGGTTATCCAAAAGGTCAAGGAGTTGATGGCCGAAAAGTCGTAAAGACAACTCCCCCTTCTTTTTTCCCTGTGCGGCCGGCAGAATTCGTTTTGCCGGCCGCTTTTTTTATATTAAAATTTTCTTATGGTCTTCCTACATCGGTTCGCCTGATAATTTTTCCTTTTTCCATTTCAACATTGATACTGCAATCCAATTTTTTAACAAACTCTTCATCGTGGCTTATGACAACAAATGTCACATCCGGACGCGCTGCCTTTTCTTTATTAATAATATCAGCAATATCAAATTTGGTTTTTTTATCAACGGACGCGGTCGGCTCGTCTAAAAATACTATGCGCGCATCGCTGTTTCGTATTTTTAATAAAATCCTCGCTACGGCAATTCTTGATGACTCGCCTCCGGATGCTCCCGACGTATCTCCCCTTCCGCCTTTTAATTTTTCTTTCAGATTATCAAAACGTTCATTTAACCCAACCTCTCTGAGCACCGAGTTAATCTCGTAGTCATTAATATCAGGTTTATTGCCGAATAGAACATTTGCTTTAATGCTCCCTTCCAGCATATATGGAAATTGCGGGAGATAGGCAATCTTGCTGTAAATCGAATCGTCACCGCTTTTTTTAATCTTTGCCATATCAACATCTCCAAAACTTACCTCGCCCGATGTCGGACGGTAATATCCCGACATAACTTTCATTAATGTTGATTTGCCGGCTCCGGATAATCCCTGCAGATACGCCATTGATCCTTCCGGAACATCCAAATTAATATTATCTAAAATTTTTCTTTTCCCCATGGCCACGCTAACATCTTTCAAATGAATGCCACCGCCCTCGATTTCGCTTATGCCAACCCTATTTTTTTCTTTTTGTTTTTCTTCCTCTGCAAAACCATTAAACATTAAATCCATCTGCTGTATTTCACGAAACGATCTCAATAAATTTCTCTTTGCATTCAATAGGTTTGTGATGCCCATATTAAAATTACCGGAGTACATCAATGCGGCAACAAATTTATCAGGCGTGCCGCCTGCCAAATACGAAGTAATCCCTGCAAAAATTAAATCCAAAGATCGCGTAAAAGCCCCGAATGTTTGGCGTATGGTCTGCAAAAATCTCTTATCCGAATTTGCCAGCCTCTCTTGCGTTAATAATGATTCCAGCCTCTCTTCAAAAACATCTTTTTCTCCGGATAGAATTATTTCCATGTGCGCATTAAGCTGTTCTTCCAGTTTTTTTGAAAGATCCTCGGATTTTCTTTCCGCCTTGCCTTCTTTTTCCCAAAATTTATACTTTTTATCAACATATCTATCCAAAAATATTGTAATACCGGTTGCTGCCGCTGTACCAAGGGCTAAGGCAGGACTTTTTCGCGCAAGCATAATTGCACTTGTTAATAATGTTGTTACCGCGGGCACAATATCAAAACTTATAAGTTTCAATATATCTTCATAGCTTTCCTTGGCCTTGGCTATCCTCTCTTTAACTGTAGCCATGCCAAATTTACCGACTTCATCAGCGGGTAACTCAACCACGTTTTGAGAAATCTCTTCGCTTATTCCGCCCTGTTTTTTAAAATTTTTATTTAAAAAATCTTTAAATTTTTTATTAAGCGCTGAAGACGCGCCGGCTGCGGCCATTGTCAGAAGTGAAAATAAGCCAACCTGCGTCAAATCGGTCTGATTCTCCTTAAATGCGTTCGCAAGCGACATCGGCGCATACCCCTCAATAAATGCAGGGATCATCAACGCGGCAGACAAACCTATATACTGCGCTGTATCGCCATTTAAATATCGTGAAAAAATATCTTTTATCTTGGATAATACTTTTATATCCTGTATTTCCAGCTCGCTTAATTTTTTTAAATTGCATATGCCGATAAGCTCTTTAAGTTCGCCTTCGGAAAAACCGGCATCTTTGTATCTTTTTTCCATTTCTTCAATGAAAACACTTTCTTTTTCTTCCTCAGTATAAAAATTAAGTTTTTTTAATTTATTTTCTTCTTCCATCCAACTTTCAACGTCTTTTACATTCCTTCGGAATCGCGTGCCGTTATTTGCCATTCTGTAGGTATCATAATATTGTCGCAATACTTCCAAAAGATCGCGCTCATCTTTTTTTATTATTTCATCATGTCCGTCTTTAAATATAATATGAATTTCGCCCTCTGTATCAGTTTGGAATTCCCGTATCTCGTTATCGTTTGCTTTACGCGTTATTTTTAATGTTAGCCGTTTTATTTTATCTTCAAGGGCCTCATCAAGCTCGGATACATACTCATCGCTTTTCACTTTATCGGCGATATCCCGGCGGATATCAACCATTTCCAATACCAATTCTTTCGGAAGTTTTTCTTTTTCTGTTAATTCCTGGATTATGGCTTTCGCCTCAGCCAATGACTCCTTTTTAGAATTCATCAAATCCTCCCTTGATTCCTTCAAATCCTCGCCAATCGGCGTTTTTTGATGATCCGCGATATCTTGAGGATTTTCAAGATACGGCGGTTCATATCCTTCGCGCTCGCCCATATGATAAAATTAAATATAAATACGTATCTATAGGTAATTCTAATCTATTTTCATAAAAATATCCATAATGATTTAAATTTTAAAAAAGCCCAGCATTGTACCGGGCTTTATATTTTTTTATTCAAAAAATTTTTTCATTGCTTCTAAAATCTTCCTTCGTATTTCCACGAATCCTTCAGACTCATCTTTACCCACAAGGTTCGCCGTTATGCGAATAATATTATTTTTCATTATGGTTATTTTAAAAATTCGCAATCCTAATTCTTTAGTTTTCGGATTATGTACAAAAACAGATATAATTAAATGTGCGATTGTTTTACTGCCGGCGATGATATTTTTTTCATCAATTTTCCCTAAATCAAACACAAAATGCATATGCTTTACCAATGTTTTGCATGAGCCACCGCGTGCTTTTCTATGATTTCGTATTTCGGAAACAAATGAATTGACTGCGGCATTGCATTCTTCGCATTCATGGGCCCTTGCGTCAAGTTCATTGAGATCCAAAAGAGAATAATTCATACCAGTTGTACCGGTATTGGCACAATGGATTTTTACCACTATAGGACTACATTGTATCCTAAATCCCGCAACCAAAGGCATTTCCGACTGCGTAAGGTGTATATGTTCCATCCCGACCTCCTTAAAAGAATTATTTAATGTGCGAAAACTTTAATCATACTACTATGGGAACGTAAAATATGTCAAATGTAATATTTCCATAATTTAAAAACATCAAAGTATTGATTTAAATAGCAAATTATTGTATTCTATTACTATATATTTAGGCAAATTTTGTCAGTTCTAAACACTATTTGACAAAAACATAGCCGTACATTTATTTTATCGGAGATTAGCGCAGTTGGTAGCGCGCTTGGTTCGGGACCAAGAGGTCGTGGGTTCAAATCCCACATCTCCGATAAAGCAAATGTGCACTACAAAAAAAATGAAAAAACAATTTCCATCCGCGGAAATATTGCTTCCGGTATTGATTCTTGTTATTCTTGATATAGCATTTTTCGCGTTTCAGGATATTAGATTTAAGCATTTGGGAAAATCTATTTTTTATACCACAAAAAGCGCAATGGCAAAAAAACCGCCGGTGGAACTTGATATTCCCTACCACAAGCAAGAACATTCACTTTCCTGTGAAATCGCTTCATTAAAAATGGTTTTACATTACTACGGAACCGAAGTTTCCGAATCAGAGCTTTTAAATCTTTTGCCGTTTGACACAAGGCTTTCCCGCTCGAAAAATAATATTTGGGGTGATCCTGATCTGGGCTTTGTGGGAAATATTGACGGTAAAATTCCAAACGGAGGTTATGGGGTGTATGAAAAACCAATATATGATCTTGCGTATGCATTTGGTAGAACGGCAATTATTGTATCTCATAAGCCCTTAAGCGCTATACTGACGGAAGTGGAGGCGGGTCATCCGGCAATTGTTTGGGGAACTTTATCATCGGGAAAAGATATTTCTTGGGTGACAAAAAGCGGAAAAAAAATCCACGCGATTTACGGTGAGCACGCGCGGGTAATTTCGGGTTTTGACGGTAAAGCGGAAAATCCAACCAAAATATTTCTTTTGGATCCGATCTATGGTGAAATTATAATGACAAAAGAAAAATTTTTATATAATTGGGGGCTGATGGATTATAAAGCATTGGTTGTGTATTAAAAAAATTATATTTCTGTGTATAACTTCCGGTTCCAGTTTTTTCTTCTATAACCGCCTGTGCTGCTGCTAATCGGGCAATGGGCACGCGATACGGCGAGCATGAAACGTAATCAAGCCCTGCCCTATGGCAAAATTTCACGTACCATATCAACAGCGAT
>LBUD01000052.1 GCA_000992395.1 Parcubacteria group bacterium GW2011_GWA2_38_13
TAGATCTCCAACAATAACCAAGGACACCTGAATTTTGGTGTCCTTTTCGCTTTATTTAAAGATATGAGGCTGTCCGATAACTGTCATTCTGAGCCTGTGGCGAAGAATCCCCCTGCTAATCTGTGGGATCCTTCGCTTCACTCAGGATGACAAAAGTAGTTATCGGACAGTCTGGCTACATTATTACTTTATTTTTTGGTTTATGTATGTATAATACATAGTATAGGGCAGTAAATTAATCGTTATGAAAAAAACCATATTTGTTTTATCATATTATTATTTATTCCTTTTATGGCTCGTGCCGAAGAGGAAACGATCCGGTCATTTAATAGCAATATTATTGTGCATGAAGATTCGTCAATGACCGTTACCGAAACCATTGAAGTGTACGCGGGAAACAATCAAATAAATCATGGAATATACCGTGATTTTCCAACTCAATACAAAGATGAAAATGGATATAATTATAATGTTGGTTTTCAGGTTAAAAAAATATTGCTTGACAACGATTCGGTTTTGTATTCGATTTCAAATTTGCTGAATGGGAAGAGGGTAAAAATCGGAGATGCGAATTCAATAGTACCCATTGGCTGGCATACGTATGAAATAACATATACAACAAACCGCCAGCTTGGTTATTTTAAAGACCATGATGAGCTTTACTGGAATGTAACAGGCAACGGATGGGCGTTTCCTATTGAAAAAGCAACAGCAAAAGTTATTTTGCCAACAGGTATTTCTACCGGACAGATTCAAATGGAAGCGTTCACGGGAATGCAAGGAGAAAAAGGAAGAGATTTTAAAAAATTTATTCTAGACGATTCAGAATCTGTATATTTTGAAACCACAAGGATTCTTATGCCTCAAGAAGGATTGTCAATTGTTGTTGGCTGGCCGAAGGGATATGTGCATGAGCCCGCGCAAAAAGAAATAATCGCATATTTTATTCAGGATAATTTCGGACTGATTTTTGGAATTATCGGCATGCTCTTTGGCATTGCGTATTATTTTGTTGCCTGGAATAGACAAGGAAGAGACCCGAAGAAGGGGACAATTATTTCCCGGTATGACCCTCCCCAAAATATGAATGCGGCGCAAATCCGTTATCTTCGGCGCTATGGATACGATAATAAAGTCTTTACCGCAACAATTTTGGAATTCGCGGTGCAAGGATATATCTCTATTACCGAAAAGAAAAAGATATTTAAAAAGTATTATGTTCTTGCAAGGGTTTCGGAGCCAAAAAATAATCCAACGCTTAAGGATGGCAAAAATTTGAATATGTTGTTCAAGGCGGGTGATTCAATTGAAATCGGAGACGAATACCACGCAAATATCGCAGCAGCAATTAAGGATATGAAAATATTTTACTCTTAATATTGGGCTGTGGCTCGCAGGCATTGCAATATTTATTATTTCCATGTTTTTTGTGGGATCACAAATTCCTGTCCTGTTGTTAGTTCTGGCTGTTCCGTCTGTCGTATTGATTATAATATTTTATTTTTTATTGAGAAAACCAACCGATGAGGGAAGAAAAATTTTAGACCATATTGAGGGGTTTAAGTGGTTTTTGGAAGTTACGGAAAAAGACAGGATGAATTTTCATAATCCGCCCAATAAAACTCCGGAGCTTTTTGAAAAATTTTTACCATATGCCTTGGCTTTAGGCGTGGATCACAAATGGGCAGAGCAATTTTTCCAAGTGTTTAAAAATTTGGAAGCACAGGGTACTCCGTACCATCCTATATGGTATATGGGCACGGGGTTTAATCCAGCAAATCCGGGATTGTTTGGCAATAATTTTGGCTCATCACTTAATCAGGCCATTGCCACATCAAGCGTGAAGCCCGGGTCATCGTCAGGTTTTGGCGGTGGAGGAGGCTCTGGAGGCGGAGGCGGCGGCGGTGGGGGGTGGTAAGATAAGTTCAAAGTTTAAAGTGCAAAGTTCAAAATTATTGTAGGGGCGATCACTGATCGCCCGTACACAAAGCATCTCCCTCTCCCTGGACGGGAGAGGGTGGGGGGTGAGGGTGGCTAGATAAGTTCAAAGTTTAAAGTGTAAAGTTCAAAATTAAAGAGCGTTCGTATTTTGAACGCTCTTTTGAAATATAGCTTTATTTTTCTTCTGTCACTACTAAAATTTTCGGGTGAGAATATGGATTATTTAGCCCACGATCTTGAAAGAGATTGTATATACATGTAATTTTTAGATTTGGATTTTTTTTTAGGAAAACCACAAAATTTTTTTCAAATACATCGCCGATTACAGAATCGCTCCACGCTTCCTCAAAACAAAATTCATACAGGTTGTTGCCTAAATCTTTAATTACGCAAGCTTCCCTTGCACCTTTAGCTTCCAGCCGAACAGGATTCACTTTTAGGGATTATAAAGAACAAAAATCCTATCATCGCCATTACAAGGCAGTACACGGCGCAGGGGAGGAAGGAGGGATCGGATGGCATTTTCATAATTCACCTTATTGTTATAAAAGACCAAAATCTAAAAAAAGAACATATTGTATTATAGCAAAATTATTGTTTTTGTCAATATTTTTTTCGTAATTAAAAAACACCTTTTTCGGAGATGTTTTATGAGTATTGCGCGATACACTAATAAGGAAATATTTGCAGATTTTTCAATTCTTTCAAATCAGAATCATTCAGCACGTTTTTTTGTTTCAGCATATCCACCAAACGATTCATTTTTTGGTCTTCTTTTCGTAATTTCGTAATCAAACCCCTTCCAAATCCGCGAGTTTATCGTCCAAGTACGACTTGGTTGGCAGTTGAGAAACTTTATTTTCTAAACTTGATACCCTATTGTTTAATTCGTTAAAAGCAGGCTCAATATTATCTTCCCATATTTTTGTGAAAGATAGCTGAATTGCCTCTTGAATTTGTTGCATATCATTTTTTTCCATATAAAATAATAATAGCACGATCTATCTATATATGCAATGGCGCAAAAAGCATTTTTTCATTTCCCCCTCTCCTTAATCCTCTCCCACCAGGGGAGAGGAAATAAAAGAGTAAACTCCCTCCCCCTTGGTGGGGGAGGGCCGGGGAGAGGGTGGTAAGATAAGTTAAAAATATTCTGTTATTTTCTCTTTTATTTTATCTTTTGGCATTACGGGTTTTGTTTACGCGAAAACTGCTACTACAACGGAAGATTTCAGGGGAAGGATTGTTTTGCAAAGCGCGCATTACAATGATGTTTGGTATGTGCATCCAAAGACGCTTAGGCGCTATTATATTCCCCACAAATGGGAGCTGGATACTTTAATGCGGACACTGGGCGTTGGAATATTGACCATGGATTTGGAAAAAATAGCAATTCCTTGGAGCGGGAAATCTTCTGATCCCGCGATACTCAAGCATTTTTCCGGATATATTGTATTGCAGGTTCAAAGCAGGGGCGAAGCGTGGTACATTAATCCAAACGATGGTTTTCGCTATTATCTTCCAAACAATGAAGAGGGATTGAATATTTTGCGGTCTTTGGGAGTTGGCGCAAGCAATAATGAATTGCGGATGATTGCCATGAATGCAACCCAGCTGTACGCCACATTTACTTTTACCGCATACGCGCACGTGAAATTAGACGCAGGCAAATTTTCACAGGCGTATTACGCTGATAATATTTTACCCTTAGCGTCTTTGACAAAGCTTATGACCGCGCTTGTTATTCTTGACACAAAACCCGATTGGGAAAAGAAAATTATTCTGACGCAGGAAGATATTCAGTATCCGAAAATATATGTTGATCCTGATGATGTGACATCTGAAGTGGATTTTCAGGAAGGCGACGCCATAACCTATCAAGATTTGTGGAACGCGCTTTTGGCATCATCTTCAAATCAAGCGGCAGGCATTTTGGCAAAAAATTCGGGATTTACGTATAAAGAATTTATAAAAAAAATGAATGATAAGGCGAAAAGCATGGGTTTGAAAAAAACACGGTTCACGGATCCGTCCGGGCTTGATACGCTTAATGTCGGTACGGCAAAAGAAATGGCGATAATAGCGCGGGCTGCGTTTAATGTTTCCAAAATAAAAACCACAACAATAAAAAGTTTTATAATCCGCGCACTTAGGCCGGATGATACTACCCGCACCATAGCGGTAATCAATAGGAATCAAAGTATATTAAAATTCGGGCCTGATGCGGCAAAGTCGGGATTTTTGTATGAAGCACAGAGAAACGTTGCGTATCAAGAAGGCAGTGCGGTTGTTGTAATTTTACATGCGCGGACACTAACTGAAAAAAATACTCTTATAAAAAAATTATTAAAATAGGGTTGACCCTGTTAGAATCTGTTGCGCGGGCGCATATCTTATCGCCCGTTTTTTTAATTTTTAGCGGGGTTGACAAGTGGCTTAATTTAGCATTATAATATATTTGGTAGTTCTTTGTTCCCCGCATTTCGCGCAACAGCCAGAAAGGAGGACATCATGAATGATGAAATGCAGGACGATGCTCATATGCATAGGTTGTATGATCGAAGCGATGGCGAAAAGGAAGAATCGCTTGTTTTCAATAAGTCGACAAGCCTTCTTAGCCTTATGGACATTGCGCGCCTGGAATTTCCAGGTACGAAGTTTGATCTTTTGGTGGTGGGATCCTCAAAAGAGGGTCAAGTTTCCATGGTGAGGAAACATGAGAAGGTCAAGATGCCGTAGGATAAAGCCGCCTGAATTCTGAATAAAGAATGAAGGCGGCTTTTTTATTGACATGAAAAAAATAATATGATATATTAATGCAATTGTTCCTTACTCAACCTTTTTAGGAGGCGCGCGATGGTATGTTGTACTGATGGCGAATTGAGAGAATATATGTTAGTTATGGATGGAAGATACGTGCTTATGTCCACTTGCCAAAAACAGAATGTCATACGTACACAGGGACATCTCGCGGAGTGCGTGAAATGCCGGATAAGGAAGGAAGAATTGGAAAGAGATGTATTTCCCGGAGAAAGGGAGCCGTTGGTTTTGTTAACATCCGAAGAGCTTGAAAGATTTTTTCCTATGGACTCAAGCGAAGAAGGGGATGTAATTCCGGAAGAGCATGGGTATATCCCTGACGATCGCGATCAGACGTAAAAGACAATAAAAAAAGGACACTCAAATACGAGTGTCCTTTATTGATAGTGTAAAATGTAAAAATCAAAATGCAAAAATACAATGTAAAATTATTAAATTAATTTATTTTGACATTTTACTCTGTCATTTTACATTTTGATATTTACTTTTTGATTTTTTATGGTACGTTTTATAAACTTCTTTAAGCCGTTTGTCGGTGACGTGAGTATATACTTGTGTTGTGGTAATGGAAGAATGGCCAAGCATTGCTTGTACTGACCGTATATCAGCGCCATTTGCCAATAAATCCGTGGCAAAGGAGTGGCGCATAGTATGAGGTGTTACGTGTTTTGTAAGACCTGCGCGCGTTGAATATCTTTTTACAATTCTTTGGATGGATCTTGGGGTGAGATTGCCCGGTTCATCCGCGCCCTTGGCTTTGTCGTGGCGGACAAATAGCGATGGCGATATATCTCGCCGAGCCTCAACATATTTTTTAACCCATGCCCTTGCTTCATCGGATAAAAATACGATTCGCAACTTCATTCCTTTGCCCCGTACGGTTAATTCGTCCTTTTTTGTGTTTACACTTTCTCTTTGAAGCGCCGCAAGCTCTGATACCCGAAGACCGGTTGAAAATAATAATTCTAAAATGGCTTTGTCGCGCAAGCGTATTATAGGATCTTCGTCTGATACAAGCGGTGCGTTAAGGATGCGCTTTAAATCATCACCTTCCACAAAATCCACCTGCCTTTCCGGCATTTTCGCAAGCTCAATTTTTTCTGAAGCAATTGTTTGTATATCGCGTTTTGCCAAATATTTTAAAAATGACCGCAAGGCAATAAGATGATAATTCTGCGTGCTTTTTTTCAAGCCTGCTTGCGTTGCCTCCCTATTAAGGAAAAGCCGGTATTTACGTATCAAATCCTGCGTTATTGCCGAAACTTTTGGAAATTCCGCGAATTCGGCAAAGCGCATGAGATAAAAGAAATAATTTTTTATAGTATTTCTGCTTCTTCCTCTTTCAATCTCTAAATATTCAAGGAAGTCGTTAATGTGTTTTTCAATTTCTGTTTTCATATAAGTTGATGCGAATACTGCGAATAATTTATATTCGAATACCGCAAATTATTTAATATCCGAATTAAGTACTCTTTTTGGCATTAATATTTTTTGACGAAAATTATAGATAATACCAAGTTTATAATTTAAAGAAACTAAATATCTTTTCATTTGATAATAATCGTCTCGCGTAATAAAATCTTTTGCTTTAAAATCTACTATAATCGTATTCTCAATGATAAAATCCGGGATGTTTCTTTTTTGTTCGCCAGGGAATGAATGAGATAATATTTTTTCTCTTTCATATTTTATTCCCTTTTCTTTTAAAAGGAATTCCATGGCGTCACAGTATTGTTGCTCGTTTCTATATCGTCCCAAATTATTATGTATTTTATAACAGATACCAGTAATAATAAATGATAATTCAGAGAAAATAATTTTTTCTACTTTTTCATTCATAAAATATATTCGTGGTATTCGCACGTCATTCGTGGATTCGCATCACATATTATTATTGTACGACACTTCGAATTATTTTGGTAGTCTGATTGTTATAGTGCTATAATATAAATATAATAAAATTAAATTAAACTATGCCAAAAAATACAATAACAAAAGTAAAGACAAAAAATGCCTCTGCCGTGGCACTGCTATCTCTCGCAATGATTGCGGAAGCAGGTTTTTTATTTATTCTTATATCTTCCACCTCATACTATACGGCCAACTCAAATATAAATAATAGTAGTAATGCAAGGGTTACGCCATCACCTACACCATCACCATCTCCGAGCGCTTCTCCTGTTTGCACGGGAAAGTGTAAATCCGGGCCGTCGGAAATTGATGTAAAAACCCAGACATTAATTTTGGGATTTGGCGGGATGGCGTTGGAATTAAAAGGCAAGATCAACGAAAGTCTGGCGTGTACCAATCCCGAGGATGGCGCGGCCGCTGATGACGAGGGATTGATACAATGCAAAAGTGAAAATTTGGGCATGGCAGACGTATGTTGCAGAGCTATTAAAATTAATATTAATGATTTAATTTTTAAGTCTGAGGGTGTTGACGTGTGCCAAGGATCATGGAAGGGAAGCACGCATAGCCTTGAACCCGGTGGCATAGAAACGGTTCAATATGTTGAAGGCGAAACATTGGATGAATGTGCGGAAAACGCTTTAGGAACACTCGCTAATCAGATAAATGAAAAAAGTTGTACCGGAGGGGATGATTGCGGATATGAGGTTAAGGCCAAAGGTTATATTCAAATTATGCAATGCCCTTCTGTTAGCGAGAATTGTCGAGTTGATATCTATGTTGATTGGGAAAAACAATGCAAGGGGGTGGATGTTTCTGGCGGATGCGGACTGTTTGGTTTGCCTCCAGGATGTGAATATCAAACTTCAGGAAAATTTGACGCCCAGCAAAAATGCAATATGATGAAGTTGGCAAATCCTCAGGCCAAATAATTAGAATGCTAAGGTTAAAAATATAATTATTTCAAAATAACGCGGATTTTATTAGATTCGCGTTATTTGTTTGTTAGGGAGAAAATCCTTGCAATTTATTTCGTTTTATGATAAAGTATTATAATATATAAATAAAGTAAGGCGGTT
>LBUD01000053.1 GCA_000992395.1 Parcubacteria group bacterium GW2011_GWA2_38_13
GTCTAAAAACGCGCCTTCTATAATAAGTTTTATCGCATCATTTCTTTTTATTCCGCGGGTTTCAAGATAAAATAAACTCTCACCATCAATTTTTGATACGGATGCCGCATGTCCCGCTTTTACATTATTCGCCCGTATATCAAGTTTTGGAAGCATATTGCATTTTGCCCCTTGACCCAAGATAAACGAATGCACCTCCATTCTTCCGTCCGTTTCTTGCGAATCTTTTTCTATAATAATGGTTCCGCAATATTCACCGCAAGCATTGCCTGCCGTAAACCCTTTTGTGATAAATCTTCCAAAACCATGAGGTTGTAAAAAATTATAATTTTCATCAAGCGTCAACGATTGTTTTTTATCCAAAAAAAATATAACGTCATAATGAATTTTCGAAAAAGATTTCATGCTAATTTTAATTTCCGAATGAATATTTTTTCCGCCGAAATAAAAAAAATATACCTGCGCATCCCCCCCCGCCTCTACAACTATTTCTTTTTCAAGCGCTATATCTTTTTGAATGTCCTGGGGCAATAAAAAAATATATTCCAAGCTGCTATTTTTCTTGCATACTATTTTTTTATTATTATCTCCCGGTTTTTCAAATACACAATATTTTTCTGGCATAAGTATCAGCTTTTTATTATCCCACACTCCCTTCCATTTCAAGCTCAATCATCCTATTCATTTCCAGCGCGTATTCCAATGGCAATTCTTTTGCAATAGGATTAATAAAGCCATTTACAATCATTGTTGCGGCTTCCTCGGGCGCAAGTCCGCGCGAACACAAATAGAATATATCATCTTCATTAATTTTTCCAGCGCTTGCCTCATGAGCCACAGTTGCGCTTTGATTGGCAATTTTCATTTCCGGTACGGTCTGAGATTGCGAAATATCATCCAAAATAAGCGCGTCGCAATTAATATTTGATACTACATTTTCCGCGCCCGAACGAACATCCAATAATCCCCGGTAAATAGATATGCCGCCATTTTTTGAAATGCTTTTCATCTGTATTTTTGATGAAGTGTTTGAAGCAATATGGATTACCTTTGCGCCCGTATCCTGCTTTTGTCCCTTATTGGCAAAAGCCAAGCCCAAATGGTCAGCGCTTGCGCCAATGCCGGCAAGTACAGAGCACGGATACAGCATGGTGATTGCGCTTCCAAAATTCCCGCCCACCCATTCCATATGTGCATCCCTCCCAACTATAGCGCGTTTTGTGTTTAAATTGTAAGCATCTTTTGACCAGCTCTCAATACTTGAATAACGAAAATGGGCATTATCCTTTACAAAAACTTCCACGCACCCGGCATGCAACGAATCAACTCCGTATCTCGGGGCGCTGCACCCTTCAATATAATGCCCAACACCACTTTCTTCAATTATAATCAGAGTATGTTCAAACTGCCCCATACCGGCCGCGTTCATGCGAAAATAGGCCTGAAGGGGCATATCTACTTTCACACCCTTGGGTATATATAAAAATGTTCCCCCGCTCCACACAGCTCCATGAAGCGCCGCGAACTTATGAAGCGCGGGTGACACGCATTTCATAAAATATTGTTTCACTAAATCAGGGTATTCGTGCAATGCCACATCCAAATCCTCAAAAATCACGCCTTGGTCGCGAAATTGTTTTTTTAAATTATGGTAAATAACGGTTGATTCATATTGCGCGCCAACCCCAGCCAACACTTTTTGCTCTGCTTCGGGTATGCCTAAACGATCAAAAGTTTTTTTTATATCCTGCGGGACATCTTTCCAGTCTTGAGACTGCCTATCAACCGCCTTGGCATAGTATGTAATTTGCTCAAGATTCAGCTTCCGTAAATCAGGACCCCATTGTGGCAAAGGAATTGTATAAAAAAGTTTAAGGGACGCTAATCTATGTTCAAGCATCCATTGCGGCTCATTTTTTTCCTTTGATATAAATCGAACCAGGTCTTCATCCAATCCTTTTTTTGAACCCGCGAGATAGGGGGCGGGATTTTTGTTTTCCCACGCTTCTTTAATAGTGCTTGATCCTAAGATAACATCTTGGATTTTGTGCCTCTTATGTTTGGGCATAGAATATAAATTGCTAAATGGTTGAATTGCTAAATGGTTAAAAAAACAATTTAACAATTTATCAATTTAACCATTCAAAAAATTACCGTATCCTTCTTTCTCAATTTTTTTTACAAGTTCCGGTCCCCCGGACTGTACAATCTTTCCGTCTATCATAACGTGAATAAAGTTTGGATTTAAATATTTAAGCAAGCGCTGATAATGCGTTACCAAAAGCACTGCTTTATTTTTTTTTGAAAAACGGTTAATTGCCTCGGCTACAATTTTCAAGGCGTCGACATCCAGCCCGGAATCTGTCTCGTCCAGTATCGCCATTTCCGGATCCAAAATGCCCAATTGAAGCATTTCAGCTTTTTTCTTTTCACCGCCCGAAAAACCTTCGTTAATTCCTCGCGATGTAAGCTCGGAATTTATTTTTAATTTTTTCATTTCTTCCTGCAACTTTTCCTGGAATTCAAAAACGGAAATCTGCTTGTATTTTTTATCTTTACCGGATTTTAATTTGCTATACGCAAGGAATAAAAATCTATTTAATGCAACCCCGGAAATTTCACGTGGATACTGGAATGCTAAAAATAATCCCATTGCCGCGCGCTTATCCGGAGACTCGGATTTTATATTTTTATTACGAAATATAATCTCACCGGACAGATGCGAAAATTTTGGGTTCCCCATAAGAACATTGGCAAGCGTGCTTTTACCCGAACCGTTCGGGCCCATAATCACATGCATCTCTTTGCTCCCTATATTCATGTTCACGCCCTTCAATATTTCTTTTGCGCCAATTCCAGCAAATAAATTTTTTATACTTAATAGTGTTTTCATCTGATTTTAGATAATAAATATAGTATACTAAAAAATTATGGATTTTGCAAAATGCGCGGATGGCATAAACCTAAGTCAGCGCCTTTGACACTATCAAATAAATGGGTTTATAATGAGAATAGAAGCATCAGATGCTCATTTATTATGGGCTCTTTTTTTAAAAAGGAGGTGTTGGTGAAAAAAATCTGATGGTGCGGTGGTTTTTCCGGTTTCATTTGGGAAGGGTAGGAGTTCACATGAACCTCCAAAGGGAAATTTACACGGAAGAGCGAGATGGCGGAACATATTTCATCCCAAAGTTTGTTTGGGACGAGGCGTGCCGGTTGCACCCAAGGCAGTCCTCAAAGAGAGGAGTTTGCAAGGTGTGTGGTGCGGTCGCAAGCCCGGTCTTCGGAGGGATGTGCCAGGATTGCGCAATCTTCACTACGGTGTTTGACATCGCCAAACAATTTGGCGTACCCATTCCTTTCCGCGCAGCTCAAAAACAAGCTCTTGCCGTGTAGCTCCTAGAACACGTATACCCCATGAATATTCTTATTCATGGGGTTTTTTGAATTCATATCTATCTTTTATAAATCCGAATTACCAAAATATAAAAAATTTAATAGCAATAAAATATAAATGAAAAAGAGGGTTAAATATATATTTTACAAATGGATTCACAGCTTCTTGAAATTGTATTACTCCGACAAATTTATGAATAATTTCTCTATCCGATATAACACGCCCTGTTTGATTTTGAAGTCTTTTTGAAAATATTTTTTTCCAAGCGCTTATATGAAAAAAATATCCATACGCATGCAACTTTTCTTTCCAAAATCCTGATATAAAAGAATACGCAAACATAAGAATTTCCATTAATACAAGCGCGGGAAAAATAAGAACTATTGTCGCGAGTTTATATTTTTCCAAAAATACGATGAAGCGGTTTCTTTCCATATAATAATATTTTTTCATACTGCGGGAAAACTCGTATTTATGATAAACAATTGATTTTGGAGCAAGCATAATTTTATACCCGAAAAGCCACATACGCCAGCCAAGCTCAACATCTTCATGGTACATAAACAATTCCGGATGAAGAAGGCCGATTTTCATCAAGGTAGTACATCGTAAAAGAACAGCAGCTCCAGATGGATAGGTAATTTCATAACTTTGAACTTTGAATTTTGAACTTTGAACTTTTTCACCATTCCCTCCGGCGTAGGCAAAGCCAAGATAATGGATATGATTACCCATGCTATTTATTGTGTCTTTTTTGTCATTCAGCAACAGCAATGATTGCACAGCACCGATTTTCTCATCGCCTTCAATAATTTGTACAACTTCGCTTAAAAAATTCGAATCGACAACTGTATCTTGATTCAGCAGATATGCATAATCAAAATCATTGTCTACGGCGTATTGCAAGCCGATATTATTCCCGCCGACAAAGCCGGAGTTTTCATGAAACATAAAACATGAAACATAAAACTTTTTTGATTTGAGATTTAAAACTTGAGATTTGAGAATTTCTTGTGTACCGTCCGTGGACGCATTATCGATAATGACAATTTCAAGGCATTATAGGTGACAACGATAATGGCTACTTTCTTGTCAGACATTTTATGTGAAATTAATTTCTTGATTTCATTATTTCTTAATTTCTTCTTCCTTTTCTTCTATCGCCCATTTTCTCACAACCCTTGTGACATCGCGGTCTATTTTTTCCACTTTTACCAAAATTTTAAATACGATAAAAAATAATACCATTATTGATACATAAACAAGCAAATCAGCACCGCGGCCGACACCTACCCAACGCGCAACAATATCAGTTGATTTCGGCCATAGCGTTGCGGTTATTACCAAAAACCAAAAAATAGACCACATCCAAACCTCGCGCGACGTTATTTCGGATTTTGAATACCGGATAAATACGCGCGACAGCGCGAAGAGCACGAAAATAATAATTATAAGTTGGATAAACATTGTTTGACATTTGACATGTGACATTTGACATGTGACAAAAACCATCATGTCAATTGTTAAATGTCAATGGTTAATTGTTAAATTATTTACTAATTTTTCCCACCACCAAATCCCATAGTATCTTGAATGCATTCCACGAACTTTGGCCCTTTTGCTTGGAATATTCGGTGTAATGTATCGTAATGGGCACCTCAATATATCGAAAATTATATTTAGCAATTTCCTCTAGGATTTCCGATGCATGTGCCATTCCATCCTGCTGAATATTAATTTTTTGCGCTGCCTGCATGGAAAGTGCGCGCAAACCATTGTGAGTATCCGTAACTTTCAGACCCGTGGTAATCCGGGTGAATATCAAAGCTAGTTTTAAAATTAAAAATCTAAAAAACGGAATTCCATAACTTTGAACTTTGAACTTTGAACTTTGAAATTTTTTAAATCTCGACCCTAAAACAACATCCGCGCTTCCTTTGGTTATCGGCTCAATGAGCTTTTCAATATCTTTAACATCATGCTGCCCATCAGCGTCAAAGGTAATAATAATTTCCGCGCCTAAACCCAACGCATAATCAATTCCGGTTTTCAATGCGGCTCCCTGCCCCCTATTCAAAAAATGCCGTAAAGCTACGGCACCCACGCTGGCAGCCAATTCATATGTGTTATCCTTCGATCCGTCGTCAACCACAATGATTTCGTCAACCCTGCCCCGTAAACCTTTAACTACAAAACCAATAGTACTACTTTCGTTATATGCTGGAACAACAGCTATTATCTTCATAATAAAAAATAATAATGCGAATATACAAATAGTATTAATTATACCAATTAATACTAATATTCGTATTTATTCGTAACATTCGCATACATTAGTATATTCGTATTATGTTCACATTATTTCCGATGACATCCCGATAATCAGCTTATGCGCTTTCAAATAATCAATGGTTTCCTGGATTCCTTCCTCTAAAAGCACAATAGGAAACCAATTCAGCTTATCGCGAGCAACAGATATATCAGGCAATCCCAGCGGGGTCATAAAAAGCAAAGGATCGCGGAATAATATTTTTGATTTTGAATCGGTCAATTCAATAACTTTTTTCGCAACATCATTAAGCTTATACTCAATATCGCTTCCAAAATTTATAGGACCGGCTTCATCGGACTGCATGAATTTCAATATGCCCTGTATTACATCCGACACATAGCAAAATGATGAGGAAAAATTTTCGTCGCCGTAAATTTTTAATTCCTTATTTTCCAGCGCGCTGAAAACAAAATCCGGAAGCATTTGCCCGTCATCAAGCTTCATCCGGGTTCCATACGTCCTAAAAATTCTGGCGATCTTCGCGTCTATACCGAATTTCTGCTTGTATGTTGATACCAGTGTTTCAGAAAATCTTTTGCCTTCGTCATAACAGCTTCTCGGGCCTATAAAATTCACTTGTCCGATATTGTCTTCTTTAAAAAATTTAGAATCCGGGAGCCTGGAGCCATACACAACAGAGGAAGAAAATTGCATAAATTTTGCATTATACTTCACGGCAATATCAAGCGCATTTTTTGTCCCGAAAGAATTTGCAAGAGCCGTTTCTACAATATTCTGCTCAAAATGCCTTGGCGATGTCGGACAGGCGCAATTATATACTTCCTGCACACCCTGAAATTTCACGCGGAACCGATCAAGCTCCTTCATATTTTCAAGATCCAAAGTTTCCGATATATTGTGGTTTATGAAAATAAAATTCGGGTTTTGCAGGAGATGATCAATATTTTCTTCGCTTCCCGTGATAAAATTGTCTATGCAAATTATCTTATTATCTTTAATGAGCTCGTCGCATAAATGTGATCCTAAAAATCCCGCGCCTCCGGTTATAAGTATATTTTTTTTTCCAAAAATTGCTTGTTTCGCCATAGTGTTGTTAGCTTTTTAGCTTGTTAGCTTGTTAGCTTATTAGCTTTTTTCTAATAATCTAAATAGCCACCATCCAAGAAGCTATAATTATTATAACAAAATCCTTTATTTTTTCAACCATAGAAGCATTCTTAAGCTTCTATATTTTAAAAACCCAATACTTTGATGCAAAAAAATTCCAAAAAGTCACAAGAACAATCGCAATGCATTTTGATAGTAAATCATGCATCTCACCGAAAGTCACCAATATATATAAAATAAGCGTCTGCAATGTAACGCCTATGGCGTTTACAATAAAAAATTTTATATACTTCTTTTTCATATCGCCCGAAAGCGCATGCCTGAATGTCCAGCGCTTGTTCATGTAAAAGCTCCATGTTATAGCGCACAAAAACGATCCCACGTTCGCAATAATAAAATATATTTTAAAAAGCCTTGTTAAAATAAAATATATTGAAAAATCAATAGCCACGTTTGTCGATCCTATTATGCAAAACTTCATAAATTGCCGAACGGAATTATGGCGTTCAAGAAACGGCAAGCATTTATATAAAATTTTTTTAAAAATATCTATATTGAACATGCAAATATTATTTTATAAATTATTGGCCATACTTCATAAGAGAGACACGAACCCCGCCTTTATAAAAATCCGGATGCGCCAGAATTTGTTTCTTGAAAGTTCCGTCCCATTTGAATATCCTGATAAACGCGTTCCCGCCGATTCCAGCGCCGGCAATAATTTCATTTTCTCCGTCGTTATCAATATCGCCAATTGTTGTATAAACCCCGTAGAAAAATCCGGGATCAAACGCGAAAAATTCGCTGATTATGCCAAAGTTTGTCG
This sequence comes from Parcubacteria group bacterium GW2011_GWA2_38_13, assembly GCA_000992395.1. Classification (GTDB taxonomy): domain Bacteria; phylum Patescibacteriota; class Patescibacteriia; order Buchananbacterales; family GWA2-38-13; genus GWA2-38-13. The sequence continues at coordinate 7,624 of LBUD01000053.1, forward strand.
GGCGGAATATCCTCACTTGCGGGCTTCCCTTCCCTTCGGGTGTTACAACTATTTCGTCATAAATATCATTATTCAAATCGCCCGCGGAGACCAACACTCCGCTTCGAGAGTCCTTATTGAAAGCGAAAAATTGCCCCAAAATATTTCCTTTTAAATCAAAAATCCTGATATGGGGGCCGCCTCCCTGGCCTGGACCCGTGATAATTTCATCTTTGCCATCGCCATTAATATCGCCTGATGCGACATTCACTCCTCCAAGAAAATTTTCAGCATACGCCATAAACGATCCTACAAGAGCGCCGTTTGATGAAAAAATTTTTACCATGGGCTTTGCTTTTTTTCCCGCGCCCGCGATGATTTCGTATTTTTTATCCCCGTCTATATCCCCAAGCGCGATATTCACACCCGACCTGGACATTTTTTCAAAAGCAAAAAATTGGGATTCCACGTGCCCGTTAATATCTAAAATTCTGACATGCGGGCCTCCGCCATACCCAGCTCCCGTAACGACTTCGTCAATCAAATCACCATCAACATCTCCCACCGCTATATTAATGCTTCCTTTAAAGGTCGGGCTGTAAGAAAAAAAGGATTTGAATACGGTGTCATCATTTTTAAAAATTTTTATCTGCGGAAACGATTCAAATCCAAGAGCAGACACAAGCAAATTTATATTTTTCTCTCTCATTTCCGGCTCGCCGACCCTATACGCAAGCGCGTAGGTGAGTGAATTATATACATTAAGCTTGCCCGCGCCTAATCCTTCGCCTGAAGTTTTATCAGCGCCTTTTATAAGCGCTTCAATGAGCTGTTTATTATTCAAATCCGGACGCACGGATTTTATCATGGCTAAAGCGCCTGAAACAAGCGGAGCGGATAAAGAAGTGCCCGACCAATAACCGCCGTAATACGTAGAAAAATCCGACAACGAAGAATTATACATTGATACGCCGTAGAATTCTTCTCCCGGCGCTGAAATATCCACGCAGTTATCGCCATAATTTGAAAATAGCGAACGACGATTATTCTTTCCTATAGACGCAACCCCGATAACAAAATTCATATCGCTTCCGCTGTCTGAGCACACGGGATACATTTTAATTTTTTGAAAATCTTTTCCCGTTTGGTCGGGATCCGTATTCCCCGCAGCCACCACAACCAAAATTCCTGCGTCATACGCTTGTTTAATAATATCCCTCAATAACGCGCTATCATCTACCCCGACAAAACTCATATTGATTATATTCGCTTTATTTTTTATCGCGTAATTTATCGCGCGATATACGTCATAAACATCCCCCTCTCCGCTGCTATTTAACACCCGC
>LBUD01000054.1 GCA_000992395.1 Parcubacteria group bacterium GW2011_GWA2_38_13
TTCAGCAGACGGTGACGGAGAGGGAGAATCGCTTGTATCTAAATTAACGTTGGCATCAATATTTGTATCCGTATTTGTGTTAATATTTTCAATGGGCGCAATATTAACATTATTCACAATCCCTGCCGGCTGCGACCATGCGGATTTATACAAAACAGCCAGCCCAACAAGCGTTATAAATAATATCACAAGCAATATAATCAATATTAAAAAAAGTTTATTGCTTTTTTTAGGTCCGGATAATTGGAACTTGCCCGGCATTATGTGTATTTTCTGGCTTTCTTCCGATGGCACTGCCGAGCCCTGTGGTTGAATTTGCTTTTTGAATCCTTGCATAAAATTATTTTGCATGTAATTTTTGAGTATCACATTATAATTATTTTTCCCTGTCTACAATTATCAATCAACTCGGAAATTCTATTAATCTTCCTTCGCCCAAAGGATTATATTTATTATTCACTTCTTCGCCGTCGCTATAACCATCTCCGTCCGTATCGGAGTTTAACGGATCTGTTTTCCATGTTTTTGTTTCATCCCGATCAGTTAGACCATCCAAATCACTGTCGGAATTAAACGGATTCGTGCTATACATTTTCTCATCCTCATCGTTTAAGCCGTCGGAATCAGAATCTATGGGTGCTTCAACCGGTGTTGTGTCGGGGATAGGGGTAGTAGATGGCGTCGCCTGAATATTTGCGTTAACTGAATTTCCATTTTCTACATTGTTATTATCTGCGGGTTCCAGGTTGGAGTTGTCATCCGTTTGTGGCGTGCCCGCTTTGTTTAATTGCAAATAAACATAAAATCCCGAAGCGCTTAAAACGCCAATACCCAAGATTATAAAAATGATTACAAAGATTTTAGATTTTAATAACGGTTTTCTTCTTTCCGTGTCTTGCATAAACGCATTTTGCGCCGCTTCTGTATTCTCTTTGATTTTCAAGCCGACGGGTATTCCCGGCTTCTGAGGATTTGGATCCACGGCTGAAAAAATCTGCTTTGGTCTTTGCTCCACTACCTCCGGAACAATGGGCGCTGATATAGACCCAAGATTCGGCGGCGGAGCAACTTTTTTTGTAACTCCCGATCCAACAACTGGCGCCTGGCTGTCCGCAAAGGATTGCGGCGACTGCATGGTTTTCACTGGTTCCATCCGAGGGCTCTTTGGAGACATTGGATCAATTTCATCCAAAATGTCCTCTGGTTCATTCATAGGTTTTCTTGGCATCAAGGGCGGTACTGATGAATTTTGGTTAGTTTCAAACATAAATTATATAACATTTAACATGCGACGCGCGACTGTCGGCAATAAATGTTTAATATTAATTGTTAAATTATTAATTATTTTATAAGTATAGGTAGTTTTCCCGAACCAGCTGGATTATACCCTCCATTCACTTCATCGCCATCCCTATATCCGTCGCCATCGGAATCTGGATTGCTTGGATCAGTTCCATATATTGCTTCATCGGTATCGGACAGTGCATCATTATCGCTATCTAACGCAATACTATTATCACCCAAAGTTGATCCCTGTGGAATAAGCGCATTCATTACATAATCAATGGTAACAAAATTTGCCGGCTCTTCTATTAAAACCTGGCTATTATAATTATTATACAAAATTTTTACATTCAAATCCATAGTACCGACTTTTTGGCCAACATCGCCAGACGGCTCAGTGCCAATTTTTTGAATATTCTCCGGAATATCTATACGTATCGTATATGACATTTCTGTAAAATTTCCAGAATCCTTTGCAATCCAGGCATCACCGGATACTGTAACAAGCGACAGGAATTGATCCAATGATTTTTCAATTTCTTTTATATCATAACTCGCGGGTATTTGTGTTTCAGGGTTTTGCTTTTTCGAATAATCCATTGCTTCAAGTATAAACGCTTTCAATTTATTTTTATCTATTGTAATTAAAAAATGGCGCACTTTTTGATTATTCCTATCTTCGATTCCTAAATTTTTTAAAATTAAAAAATCATTTTTACCATACAACGCGAGTATTTTATCAAACTGATACGAGCCTGCACTATTTTCTATATCAGTAATTTTTAATCCATATTTTTCTTCAAGCTCTTTTGCATCAAGCTTAATCCATTTTCCATGGATTGAGTCAAGATTAAAGAATGGAATGGCCGGAATATTTTCTATTTTTAAAAATGCAACGCCTTTATTTTTATTAATAAAACTTATTTTTGGATTAATATCTGCCTGATCCATAAACGGTATGCCCGCTTCCTTTGGTATGGCAATAGTAAAACTTCCGGACGTTTCCAAATACTCGGGTTTTTTAAAAGTATAAAAATTTGTCCCAATTGATATTTTCACGTCTTTATTTAAAAAAGAATACGTATCCATGGTTGCTGAAAAATCTGCGCTTTGCTTATAATCCATATTGGGCGTAAAAAAAATGTCAAGGCTTGTCTGAGTGGATAATGTTTGCGCATTTCCAATATTTTTTATAGCATCAAATAAAATAATTTTTGGATTCACGGCTGTATTTTGCATATATACAAAATACGCAAACGCGCCTCCGCCACCAAGTATTATAACCGCAACCATCACAATTAAAAAAACAAGCAAACCTTTCTTTTTTTTCTTTGGCTCTAATTCAGAAAATATCGGAGCGCTTGGCGGTGTGGCGCTGGGCGCTTGCGGGGTTTGAATTTCGTTTTGTGGCTGATTGAACATAATATTATATTATTAAATAATTATATTATAAAATTATTTTTTGACTCATTCAAGACAAATGAGGATTAATTCCCCGTAGATTTCTACAAAGAATTTCTAATTAATCTAATTGACCTAATTGACCTAAAAAAATCACAATAAAAATCTTTATTTCTACCAAGGCTCTGGGAATTGGGTATTTTTTAGATTAATTAGAGTAATTAGAAATTAGTTAATTATCAAACGCTTAATGAATTCGCTTTTATTATTAAGAAATAGTTTTATATTTTAATTTATTTCCCAAGAGGATCGTGCCCCGATTTGATTTCCTCGCCATCACTATATCCATCTCCGTCAGTATCGGCCTTTAATGGATTGGTTTTATATTTAAAAACTTCTTCGCCATCCATCAAGCCGTCGCCATCGGTATCTTTATTTTTTTCATCAGTATGATACGTTCCTGTTTCCAAAACATCAACAAGCAAATCTTTATCAAAATCCAGTGGAAGCGAATGATAGCAGCTTCTTTTTGCCTCCAAATCGGCCAATTTTTCACAATAAAACGGATTATAACTTCCGGACGCCATTGACATATAATACATTTCTAAACACAATGCTTTATCTTCTTTTGGAACCGTGTCGCACAGTGCTTCACCTTTTATTTTATTATTATTGATATACAATCCAAAACATCCCCTCTGACTATCTGATGTTGTCAAAACCTTGCAAGCATCCCAACTATTTTGCTTACTGACAATTTCCATTTCACACCCAGCCTGCGCCTTAATACCTGCGCAAAACTCCAATACATTGCTTGTAATCGCAACGGAATATATGCACGCTTCTTTTTTGCTTTCTACGAGTTCATTGCATTTTGTCAGATTATCTTCTTTAGTGGCATCATAAAAATTACTTAAAGACCAATTATAAAAACCGATCTTCAGGCACCCTGCCTCTTCCTTTGTCTTGGCGCAATTTTCTTTATCATATTGCGTCGGTTCATAAATAAATACAATCGGCGTCGGTGATGGTTTGCTATTATTAATATTCAAATTAGAATTGCCACCATTTGGATTTTTTAATAAATATTTTTTCCATTATTATCCTTACAGGTAATACGAAGATTTGAAATTCTCGGATCTTTTGTTTGATCTTTGTTTTTTGTTGAAAGCTTTACCTGTATTTTCATATATTTTCCTTTTTTCTCGCATGCTTGATTTACGCATTTGTTATACTGGTCGCGCGATGAATCATAGGGATCAGCTAAAATCCATGAATCACTGCTGATTGAAGACAAATCAGCTAAATTATCAGTCAAATATACATATACTCTTACATCAGTCATATCGGGCGTCATATTTTCACGGTCATATAAAACCTTGCCCCATCTTCCCGACCAAGAAGTCAGGCTTGAATCAAACGATGAAAACCCGCCCACAGGAGGATATGTGGCAACACCGGTTCGAAAAACCATGGCTCTATTAATTCCTGTGAAATCACTATACATATAATGGCCACTGTTCGCCACATTCCAGCTCGTGGTAAATATACCTCCAATAATCTGGCCGCTAAAATCCAATTTTAAAACATTTCCACCCGATTGACTCACTGCCCAAATATTTCCTGCGCTATCGCCCGTAGCTATCATCACATCCTGATAGCCTGATAAATCCGTAGACGGGCCGAAATACGTAACATCACCCGTAGAATTATTATAATCATAGAGATAAAAATGATCAAAACTATCATCTTCCGTCGCGAGCATTCTTACATTTAGTGCGGTTCCTATATCCTGAAGGGCAACGCCAATTCTGATACCGCCCGGCGCTATGGTTTTCATAGGTACTTCTCCGGTTTCATTTGCGTTTATAACATAGAGCTCTTTTGAGAGGCCTTCATGTCTTCCGACCCATGCCCTGTCCAAACTATCAACTGCGATACCATAGATAAAATCGGTATTGTACCAATGGCACCTAATCCCATTCACGGTTGCTCCCATACAATTTACCGTACTCAATGCAACCGGCGCCGCAGGTATTACAATTTCACTTATATTTTCAATCATATAGGTATTGTCATCTCCATCATTAGCGCTTATCCAAACATTATCTTTAGAATCTATTGCCATGCCATATACGGCAATACCCGATATCACCGGAACGTTGGGATTCGGACAGCCGGACGCAGACTTATCAAATTTATAAATATTTTCATTAGTGCTCCCTGCCCATCCGTTGCCATCTTTATCAATTACCATTCCTCTCATCAGCTGATTTGGAATGGGACAATATTTTATAAGTCCCTTGTTTGCGTCAAAATACCCCACACCGGAATACGCACTAGCACTCAAACTTGAAATTGCTCGATATGCAACCCACGCGGTATCATCCTCAACATTGGTTGCCACGCGCGTTGGATCTTTCGCATCTCCTGCGCAATCCTGGTTGCATGACGAATTTTTATCCGTGGGCGCGTGGTCAAATGCGCAATATCCGCTTGGACAGCCTCCCGGATCAACGCACGTTATTGCTCCGCCGACTTTGCATATCCTGTATTCATGTATTCTATCGCCGGAATTATAAGAATTAATAGGAAGCGCCGCCATTTGGGTAACAGTATTTATATTATTGTTCGCAACCCACAAATAATTTGTAGCGCTAACTTTCGGAACTCTGATCACGCCGATTTCCACAGGATTGCACATCCGCAATACGTTGATTTGGCATTGCAAAGTATTGCACACGGCGCATAAATTATCAACCATATATTTTGTTACATCAGATACGGTACTGTCCGCGCATTGATTATAAATCGCATCATAAAATGCCCGAATCACGCTTTCATCATTTATCGGATTACTAAAAGTTGCAAACTCATCCAATACCATATCTACGGGCTGTATACCAAACATAGCCAGCCATGCCGGTATGTCAAGATTACCGGAAAGCCCGGGCATTTCTGCGCTTTCAGCCTGCTTTACTGCGTCAAAATAAAACGTATAGCTATAAATTTTTTCACGACTGACAGGATTCTCGTATTTTAATACATATGAAATTGTCAACATGTGCCAGTCGTTTTGATTCCAGGTTATGGGATATGACTTAACAATATTACCAAGCGTGTCTCTTATATTTATCGGATTAATATTTCTCAACGGCTTGACCCACATCTGTATTGTTCCTTGCGTTAGATTATACGCCGATGGTTCATATCGTAATATTGAAGTGGGGCTTAAAGTAACCCCATCATCCATCGTCGCCAGATTATATGCTCCTTGCACATAATCAGCAGGATCAATATTTGAATCTGTTGGTATAAAAGTTTTTGCCCTTCCGGTTGCTTGCTCATTTCCATCAAAATGCGCGACAAAACGCAAATTTATATCTGTGGTATTAAAAGGATAAATATCCCTATATGTACCGGAGCTTGATGGAATAGGATTTTTAGTATCGCAAATCGTTGTGGGCGCAAATCTATTCTTATCACATTCTTCGCATTGGTTTAGTCCTACTGTGCCGTCAGAACATACCCCGGGAGCGCCTAGGCTCACTTGCGCATCCCCACACACTTGTTTATCGCAGTCATCAGGAAAATTATCACGATCCATGTCTGTAGAAGATTTCAACCAAGAAGCTTCGTAATGAAAATTGCTTCGCAAATAATCTTCCTCGCGGTTAATTAAATTTCCTGCAACATCCAAGGGTCCGGGAAGATCAAGCTGCCAATTATAAGAATAATTTTTTGTCTGTGCCCAATTATAACACTTGTCGCCGTCAGCATCCAAATCGCACGCATCGCCTCCGCAAAAATCGCAATCTTTTGGAACAAAATTTGTTGCATCTCCCCTGCACGATACGTTGGTAGTTTTCGTTTTATACGGCATTGCTACGGTAAAATTACATAATTTAGCATCGTTGTCCGTATCTTCCTGTTTTGGGTTTTGCGTTATAGGACAATTGTCAGCCGTATCAAATGATTTGGAACAATTTTTTATTGTCTGCCCGGGATCGCCCCAACCATCGCCATCCTTATCTGAACACAAATCACAATCATCTCCCTCATTATCTTCATCTGAATCCGGTTGTGATGGATTATTAAAACTCATACAATTATCAGGTTTTTTCTCGCCACAACTATCAGCTGACGTTCCTCCGATATTGGCTTTATAAAATAATTGGATATCATCAATATAATAATCGCCTTTTGTATCAGCTTCAAATATTAAAGCAACTTCATTTTGCGCTCCAAAATAATCAATATAAAAATCAATTTCAATTTGCGTCCATTCATCGCTTACATTTACTGCTTCGCCAAAGACATTGTATCCCCCCTTGCAACCGGCGCTATAGGGAATTCCCGGCTTCGCGGAAGCGACATCATTTGTGCATCCTCTCATTGCCTTCATAGATATCTGATTTCCTAAAACCGAACTTCTTACATACGCTCTCAAAGTATAATACACTCTGTCGTTAACAATTCCCGAAGGAACTCTTACGGGACCTCCGAGCGATATTTTATTAATAATTTTTTTCAAACCGTTTTTTTCCAAATATAAATGCGCGGCATGAATGCCTCTATAGGAAGTATCAGCTGTTGTGCGACCTTCCCAAGCAGTATCATCTATGTGCCGGAAATTATTGGAAATATCCAGGGGAATGTTTGCGCCATTGGATAAAAGAACTTTCCAATTTGACGCTCCATTTTCAAATCCTTCATTTATTATTGTATTGGTAAATTCATCTTTGTCCGAATCAATACATGTATCACAAAAATATCCGACAAGATCTTTATCAAAATCTTCCTGCCCGGGATTTGCCGAATAAAAATCCGGCGTTGTGCAATTATCAAGTTTTACTCCGGCAGCTTTTGATGCGGGCATTATGGAACATTTAGTAGACTCAATTCCCGTTGAGACTCCGGCTGGCAAGGTAAATGTTGTACAATCAGAATCCGTATGGCAAATACGAAAATCAACCGCGGAATATCCCGTGTAATCACCAGTGCTATATGCTCCGCAAAATCCTGTAGCAAAACCATCGGCATCCGTATCAGTATTGGGATCGCACGCATCCCCGAATTCTTTGCCGTTGGGCCATATTTGCCCTGCCATTTGATCCGGCGTTTTGCAATGCTCATTGTGTATATTATTTCCAAGATCATCTGGGTCATCATTTATAGTAAAGCACATAATATCATCACCGCCGCCGGCGCCACATACATACCCCGGAAAGTCAGTATCGCTGGTGCAAAATCTCGGTGTTGCAGGAGGACAGCATCCGCCTCCGTCGCTATTTGCCTGGCTTGGATTTAAAACATTCGGGCAATTGTCAATTTCATCGCATACGCCATCTTTATCAGAATCTTTTTGGCAAATAATATCACAAGCATCGCCCGAACCGTTACTATCAGAATCTCTTTGGTCAGGATTAAATATGCTCGGACAATTGTCGGGAAGATTTGATAAATTATCAGCGCCGTTTTCGCAAACACCATCGTGATCCTGATCGTTTTGCAAAGAATGGTCACATGGATCACAGATATCGCCAAGAGTATCACCTCCAGCCAAATCGGCATTTGCCTGATCAGGATTCGCGCACATCAAAGGTGTTGTGCATTTGGAAGGAGGGCAGTT
>LBUD01000055.1:0-4509 GCA_000992395.1 Parcubacteria group bacterium GW2011_GWA2_38_13
CACGTAAGAGACGAAATAAAAGAAAAAATTGTTTTGGCTGAAAAAGATAAAGAAATAACCGAAGATGAAAAATATGCATTTTTAGAAGAACTTGATAACACTACAAAAGAATACAACAATACAATAAAACAACTCGGCGAAGAAAAAGAAAAAGAATTAATGACTATTTAAAAAATTATGTTATTGACTATATTAACATTTCTTGTAGTACTTGGAATTTTGGTTTTTGTTCATGAATTGGGACATTTTTTTGTCGCAAGGAGATCAGGCGTTCGGGTGGAAGAATTTGGCTTTGGTTTGCCTCCGCGGATTTTCGGCTTTTACAAAGATCCGAGCAGAAAAATTTGGAAATATGTTGGAAAAAATACCCATGACTGCCCGACGACTATTTATTCAATAAATTGGGTACCGCTTGGCGGATTTGTACGGATTAAAGGTGAGCAGGGTGAAAACATACAAGATACGGACAGTTTTGCGCACAAACCAATTTATAAAAAAATAATTATTTTATCAGCCGGCGTGACCATGAATGTTCTTCTCGCAATAATTTTGCTTTCCATCGGATATATTATTGGGCTTCCAAGAGAAATAGATGACTCTGCGCAGTTACCATGGGCGAAGATATCAAATGAAATGATTTATATTAACGAGGTAGTAAAAGATTATCCGGCAGATAAGGCTGGAATAAAAGCAGGGGATATTATTGAATCAGTTGATAAAACAAAATTTTCAAATATTGCTGATTTACAAAACTACATATCGAAAAAAAATAATGTTCCATTGGAATTATCTATTAAAAGAAATGAAGAAAATATTGTTTTAAATGTTACGCCAATAGATGACGAAAAAAACAATAAAGTAATAATGGGGGTAATGCTTGCTAAAATGGGTTTTGTTTCCTATCCGTGGTATATAGCGTTTTGGGAAGGATTTAAAACAACTATGTTTTTAATCAAGGAAATACTTATAGCTTTTTACATGCTTTTTGTAAATATTATAACAACGCATACGGTATCAGTAAGCCTATCAGGCCCTGTTGGTATCGCGGTTATAACCGGCCAGGTTGCAAAAATGGGATTTATATATATTTTGCAATTTACAGCTCTTTTATCTCTAAACTTGGCTATAATTAATTTCTTGCCGTTACCAGCTCTTGATGGGGGACGCGTTATGTTTTTGTTAATAGAAAAAATCAGAGGCAAGGCAATCAATCCTAGAATTGAGGCAACCATACATAATATAGGGCTTTATCTCTTGTTTTTATTGGTACTCATCATAACCTATAGCGATGTAATGCGTTTTTCTGATAAATTTGTTTTGTTGTGGCAAAAAATTACCAATTTATTTTAATATGAAAATAAATCTGCCCGACTCATTTAACGAAAACTTGCGCCGGTTTTTGCAAAGAAATGGCTATGCGACACATCTGCAGTCACAGCAAGACCGAATGAGTTTTGTAAAAAGAATAATTGCATCGGATTATCCTCGCTTCCATATATATATTGAAAAAGATATAAAGGGAAAAAGTTATCTCACCATACATTTAGACCAAAAAAAGACCAGCTATGACGGCAACCACGCCCACATGGGAGAATACGATAGCGAATTAGTGGCGAATGAAGCAAAAAATATACAACATTCTATTTTTAATAGTTTAGAATTAATAAAACAAAATGAAGAGATAAGCTTACCGAAAAAAGGAATGCTGAGAAAGTTTTTCAGAATATAATTAATTTGATATCATTGATAAAAAAATTTATACCCCGTGATGCGGGGTAATATTATTAAACAGTATGTTTAAAAATTTATTCAATAGATTCTCAAAAGATATTGCCATTGATCTTGGAACATCAAAAACATTAATGCTCATAAAAGACAAGGGTGTGGTTATCCATGAGGCATCCGTTGTCGCAGTAAATAAAAAAACAGGCCAAATCATTGAAGTGGGCAGGGAAGCGGTAAAAATGCTGGGCAAAACACCTCCTCATATTCTCATTATACAGCCTTTGGTGGACGGAGTTATATCCGATTTTGAAGTTACTGAAAAAATGATTAAATATTTTTTTGATAAAATTGCGCGCGACAATACATTTTTTTCACCTCGTCCGCGAGCAATTATCGGTATACCTCTGGACGTAACTGAGGTAGAAAAAAAAGCAGTTGAGGACGCAGTTCTTTTCGCCGGAGCACGCGAGGTTCGGCTTGTAGAAAATGTCATTGCGGCCGCAATCGGTGCTCGTTTGCCCATCCAAGATGCAACCGGCAATATGATTGTCAATCTTGGCGCCGGCGTGACAGAAATAGCCGTAATTTCACTATCAGGGGTAGTTTCCAAAAGAACACTGAGAATCGCGGGCAATGAACTTGACCAAGATATAGTTTTAAACACAAGAAATGAACACAACCTTCTCATTGGAGAAAAAATTGCTGAAGATATTAAATTGGAATATTCAAAAATGATACATAGCAAGGAAAAAGCTGAATATGATTTAAAAATACGCGGACGCGATCTTCTTACAGGATTACCCAAGGAAGTTCCTATTTCATGCGAACAAATTACAAAATTTTTAGAGCGCTCTGTCAGATCCATTGTTGATGGAGTAAAAACAACGCTGGAAATCACCCCCCCGGAACTCATTGCCGACATATATCAGAGAGGATTGGTTCTTGTGGGCGGAGGCTCATTATTAAGAGGGCTTGATACAATTATTGCGCAAAATATAAAAATTCCTGTACGAATAATTGATGATCCCATTACATGTGCCGTTCGAGGTATGGGAATAATTTTAGAAGACGAAAAACTGCTTCACGAAGTTATTGTTCCAACCATGAGAGACGAAGAAAGATCATAAAATATGAAGATTGATGTATTATTAAAATCAAAAAAAGCATTCGTATTGTTCTTTGTTATTATAGTCTTAATTGTTTTCCATTCTTTAAATATTTTAAATCCTTTGGAAAATTTAATAATAAATTTTTTTTCACCCGTACAAAAAGCAATCTATGCGGCAGCCTCGTCAATAAATCAAATAGGAATTGTGAAAAAACTTGGGATTGATTTAGTGGGAAAAAATATTGAATTAGAAAATAATTATAAGAAAATTCTTGTTGAAAACTTAAATTTAAAAAATGAAATAAACGAATTAAAAACCGTTGTAAGCCAATTTAAATTTTATGAGCAAAAAAAATACAGCTTTGAGCTTGCAAATATAATAGGCAAAGACATTGTATCGGATTCAACATATTTAATTATTGATAAGGGAAGCGATAGGGGTATAAAAGCGGGCCACCCGGTAGTTTCCGAGAATGGGATGTTTGTTGGAAAAATTATTGAAGCAAATTCATCTATTTCAAAAGCTATGTTGCTGATAGATACTAATAGTCATACATCCGCCTCATTAAAAGATAATAATAAAATAATGGGTATTGTCTCCGGCGATTATAAGCTTGGATTAAAAATGGAGCTGATACCGCAAGATGAAAATATTCTTAATGGAAATATTATTGTCACTTCAGGGCTTGATGAATACATACCAAGCGGTTTAATTATCGGAGAGGTGATAAAAATCAATAAAGAACCAAATAATTTTTTTCAAACAGCCTATATACAGCCGATAATCTCTTATGCCACGCTACGTATTATAACAATTTTAAAAACATACTAAATGAAAAATTTTTTATTTGAATTTTTTAAAATTTGTATTGTTGTAATTTTACAAGTCAGCATGATAAATGTATTATTCGCGCCAATCAATTATATAAATTTTCCTATCGCGATAATAATAATCTATATTTTTACCGGACAATATTCCCGTTCTCTGTATTGGTCGTTTTTTATAGGATTATTATTGGGTTTATTCACCTACAACAGATTTGGTATTGATGCGTTAACATTTCTGCTTATAACAATTATATTGAATATTTTGTTTAATAATTTCTTCTCTAACGCTTCGTATGTATCATTGGTAATATTGGGAATCATAGCGCATTGTATAAATATATTAATGGTATGGCTTTTCCACCTGTTAATACCATTTATGAGAATAACGAGCATGCAATATGAATATATTATTGATTTCAAATTAATTCTTTACCAAATATTTACTAATATAATTTTTATTCTTTTTTCCTATAAGTTGTATCTTCTTTATAATTCAAAAATAAGGCGCGGGAGCGTTTATGCGAAATAATAATCCTTTTAAAATTTATGGATCAAGTATTAATTCATATATATCATTTTCAGATGACGACTATTTTCAGGACGAAACGCTTGCCGGAGAAAAATCGTTGAATGAATTTAAAGAAAACAAAATATATTTTTCTTTAATAAGGTTATGGAAAATTTTAATACTTTCAGGAATTATAATTTTATTTTTCCGCTTGGCGTATCTGCAATTAATTAAAGGACCATATTATCAATCTATCGCCGAAAACAATAGAATAAGAACGTACAGCATCAAGGCGCAACGAGGATTAATCTTTGACCGAGAAAACAATATCATTGCCAAT
>LBUD01000055.1:4595-7534 GCA_000992395.1 Parcubacteria group bacterium GW2011_GWA2_38_13
GATTCCATGGATTATAAAAAGGCCTTAACAATAAAAATGTTGAGCTATAAATATCCAGGGGTTATTTTAACAATAGAATCGCAACGTGAATATCTCATACCAAAATCAATAAGCTTATCACACATATTGGGATATTTAGGAAAAATAAATAATGAAGATATTAAAAAAAATAACAATTATGACGGAACCGATTCTGTTGGAAAAATTGGCCTAGAATATGAATACGAATCATTTTTAATGGGTTCAAAGGGGCGTGAACAAATTGAGGTTGATGCTATTGGAAAAGAAATTAAAAAAATTGCAGATATCCAGCCAATTGCCGGAAATAATTTAATTCTTACCATTGATTCCGATATACAATCGAAATTAGAAGAATTATTATCGAAAGCACTGGAAAAAACAAAAAAAACAAAAGGCGTTGCCATAGCCATGGATCCAATGAATGGGGAAATACTTGCTCTGGTTAGCTTGCCGGGATTTGATAATAATATTTTTTCAAAAGGAATTTCGCAAGAAGAGCTTCAAAAAATTCTCTCTGACGAATCACGACCCCTCTACAATAGATCAATCTATGGATTATACCCTTCCGGATCAACTATAAAACCGGTAATTGCCGCCGCGGCATTGCAAGAGGGCGTGATAACGCAATGGACGCAAATAAATAGCGTTGGAGGCATTCGGATCAATCAATGGTATTTTCCTGATTGGAAAATTGGCGGGCACGGACTTACCAATATCAAGAAAGCTCTTGCGGAATCCGTGAATTCATTTTTTTACTATATTGGCGGGGGATACGAACAATTTGAAGGGCTTGGTCTTGATAAATTATTATCTAATTTCAGATTAGCCGGTATTGGAAGCCAGACGGGAATAGACCTTCCTGGTGAATCAGAAGGATTGATTCCGACGAAAGAATGGAAAGAAGAGGTAAAAAAAGAAAGTTGGTATATTGGAGACACGTATCATTTATCCATTGGCCAAGGAGATTTGCTGGTGACTCCTTTGCAAGTGGCTAACTGGACAAGTATGATATCCAATGGCGGAATTTTATACCAACCGCGTCTCGTACTTAAAATTATTGATAATAATAACAAAATTATCAAAAAAATAGAGCCGGCAGTACTGCAAAAAAACGCATTTTCTGAAGAAAATCTTGATATTGTGAAACAAGGGCTGCGTGATACAATTGTATATGGAAGCGCGCGAAGCCTTTCGGACTTGCCGATTAAAGTTGCGGGAAAAACCGGATCTGCTGAATGGTCTTCAAAAAAACCCACTCACGCGTGGTTTACAAGCTTTGCTCCATATCCAGATCCAAAAATTGTTGTTACTATACTTATCGAAGAGGGCGGGGAAGGAAGTTCTGTCGCGGCACCCGTAGCCAAGGAATTTTATTTATGGTGGAGCCAAAACAAATTTTTTATGGATAAATAAGTTGACATAATACAAAAATTTAAGTATCTTTCAATATATAATTAATTTATTTAAATAATAACAAAATAACCGTATATTATATTATTATGCCTTATTACATAACCAAAGATGGATTGGAAAAACTTAAAAAAGAGCTGGAGGCGCTAAAGACAGTCAGCAGAAAAGACGTTATTGAACGAATCAGAAACGCCAAGGAGCTGGGTGATTTATCTGAAAATGCCGAATATTCTGATGCCAAAGAAGAGCAAGGTTTTATTGAAGGAAAGATTATAGAAAAAGAAAATTTTATAAGAAAAGCAGTCATCATTGATTCAAATAATAAAGATGTTGTTATGCTAGGAAGCACAATTGTTGTCGAGTGCGAAAATGAAAATATAAAAAGGGAATACACTATTGTAGGATCAAACGAAGCTAACCCAAGCGAAGGAAGGGTTTCAAATGAATCACCGCTTGGAAAAGCATTCTTAGGAAAAAAACTTGGAAATATAGTCGAAGTTGTTGCTCCAAAAACCGTTTTAAGATGTAAAATAATTGAAATAAAATAGTTAATTTTATAAAAATTACTTTCTCATAAAGCCGGGCGTATTCCGGTTTTATTTTTTTTGACTAATCTTTTAAAATCGTATATAATATATATACTATCATTAATGAAAATACTATGAATGAAGCTATAAAAGATGAATTTGAAATACGAAAAGAAAAATTAGAAAAATTAAATAGCGCGGGAATACAGGACTATCCTGATAAATTTAAAAAAACGCATTCAAGTAAAGATGCATTGGCGGAAAAAGAAGGCACAAAAAATATTTGCATAGCAGGAAGAATTATTACAAAGCGCACAATGGGTAAAATTTCATTTGCCCATATTTTAGATGATTTTGGAAAAATTCAATTGGTTTTTAAGGATGATGAGGTAGGGGAGAGCGAATACAAAATTTTATTTTTAGGCAAGGCTCTTCGACCCCTTCCGGAGAAATGGCATGGCTTAAAAGACGTGGAAATGCGCTACAGACAACGTTATCTTGATATAATAGCAAACCCCGACACCAAGAAAGTATTTGAATTTAGAAGCCTTTTTATGCGTGTACTGCGTGAATATTACTGGGGAAAAGGGTTTATAGAACTTGAAACACCAATACTGGCAAATACTGCCTCAGGCGCGCTTGCAAAACCATTCAAAACACATCACAACGCACTTAATACCGATCTCTACCTTCGCATTTCGGCAGGTGAAATTTGGCAAAAAATGGCTATTATCGGAGGTTTTGAAAAAACTTTTGATATGGGGAAAGTTTTTAGAAATGAGGGCATGGATCCGTCGCATTTGCAGGAATTTACAGCCGTGGAACATTATGCAGCTTATTGGAATTTTGAGGACAATATGAAATTCACCGAAGAGATGTTTTCGCATCTTTTAAAAAAACTTTTCGGCAAAATGAAAATTGATATTAAAAACAGAAAAGGTGAAACCGCAGAAATTGATTTCACTCCTCCGTGGCCGAAAA
>LBUD01000056.1 GCA_000992395.1 Parcubacteria group bacterium GW2011_GWA2_38_13
CTGTGCCGCCTGGTCAGCGTGCGCCAATAGTACGCAGACCCGCACTTGCACGGATGCGAACGCTTGCGGAACAACAACGAATCGGCCGACATTGAGCCAGTCGTGTGTTTCTCCAAGCACTGCATTTTCTATAAATGACCGCGTGCAAACCAATGCCTCCCTGAATGTGCGCGCCACGCCCAGCATATCCGGCACACTGGTTGGAACTCAGGCGCTGGGCAACCGCGGGGTGATCATTGGCGGTTCCACGCGCGCGGATAATTATTGGTGGTGGCAGGTAAATTACGATACCGGCGCAGACGGCTGGAGCGTGGAAGACGGACTTGATTTGGCGCCTTCGGTATGCACCGAATCTTGGACCTGCGCGGCCTGGTCAGCGTGTGTCAACAGTGCCCAAACCCAAACCTGTACCGACGCCAATGCTTGCGGTACGACCGTGAATAGGCCGGCGCTCTCGCAATCATGCGCGGTTACTGACACCACGGCCCCAACAGTACCCACGGGGTTAACGGCCACAGCCGTTTCCTCTTCGCAAATCAATCTTACCTGGACTGCGTCCACGGACAATGTCGCGGTAACGGGGTATCGCATATACAGAAATGGAACGCAAGTAGGGACATCAGCCACGGCAAGCTATTCCAACACTGGGCTTATTGCCGCCACCATCTATTCTTTTACGGTTTCCGCTTATGACGCATCCGGAAACGCATCAGCGCAGACAAGCGCGGTATCGGCGACAACACTCACTACCCAACCAGGAATACCTGTTGTTTCTTCTCTCACGGGAACTCCGACAAACAATAATATTATAACTATCTCGGGAAGCAATTTCGGAACGAAAACCCAGGCCGCTCCACTCTTGTGGGATAATTTTGAGCAAGGGATTACCGGAGATTCTATAGAAAATATCCCGGCGGTAATTGGTACATGGGATGCGAGCGGAACTTTTCTTGAGCCTGTGTATTCAACAAATATGCCGCGTACGGGAAGCAAATCATCCTATCACGATATGACTAATTATGGATCGACAAGCCTTTCAAAAAATCTTGTTTTTTCCAAGCTCTACATGGATTTTTGGCTGTATATTGATTATTCTGATATAAAAACCAGGAACTGGAAACCCTGGAGATTCTATGGAGACAACGATCAGTTGCAAATGAATAGCGGTTACATTGGAAATGATTTTATATTTGTACGTTATGATGCGTTGGGCAGTGGAATGAATATTGGCGATTGGGTTGGACAAGGCTATGAAGATAAAAAATGGTATCATTATGAAATTTGGTATGACGAATCTGATCCCGGAGTCACGAATGGAGATGTTCATCACTTCATAAATTCCAAACTGCATGGGCTTGATTCTTCTTCCGTGATGACGAGAACTTTTAACCATAGCTTTAATCAAATAAGAATTGGGCATTATTGGGCGAAGGATGGCGTGCCCGGCTATCCTGCGAATTTAGGAGCCGATATCTACGTAGACGATGTTTATATTGATACCAGCTGGGCAAGAGTGGTTATTGGAGACACTTCAAGTTGGAATACAAATACCCACAGAGAAATACAAATTACTTCTGCATGGTCAGCCAACTCCATCTCTATCGCTATGAACCAAGGCACGTTCGCCTCCGGGCAGCAGGCCTATCTCTATGTTATTGATGCGAATGGAAATATGAATGCCGCGGGTTACCCGATTTCCATTGGCGGCACAACAACTCCAGCCTGCGTAGAATCTTGGATCTGCACAGCATGGTCAGCTTGCTCCAACACCACGCAGACCCGCACCTGCACCGATGCCAACGTTTGCGGCACAACAACGAATAGACCGGCGTTGAGCCAGAGTTGTATTATTCCAAGCGCTACGTTTTCTATAAATGATCGCGTGCAAACCAATACCTTCCTGAATGTGCGCGCCACACCAAGTATATCCGGCACGCTTTCCGGAAACCAAGCGTTGGGAAGTCGCGGCATAATTATTGGCGATCCCGCGCGCGCGGATAATTATTGGTGGTGGCAGGTTAACTATGATACTGGTGTAGATGGTTGGAGCGTAGAAGACGGACTTGATTTGGCGCCTTTGGTATGCACCGAATCCTGGATCTGCGCGGCCTGGTCAGCGTGCTCCAATAGTTCGCAAACCCGAACCTGCACGGATGCAAACGCTTGCGGCACGACAACCAGCCGCCCAACCCTTACGCAAACATGCACGCCACCGGACATAACCGCGCCTGTCATTTCTTCTATTTTTGCATCGTCGCTAACAACAAACTCGGCTGTTATTACCTGGAGAACAAATGAAGCGAGCGACACGCAGCTTGAATATGGCATTGCAACTTCATACGGACAAATATCTGCACTGCAGACATCTTTGACAAGCACGCATTCGGTTGCGCTTACCGGACTATCTGCGGGAACCACCTATCAGTATCGTGTTATTTCAAAAGATGCTACCGGTAATATTGCGCGATCAAGCAACACATCATTTTCAACCCTGCCTGCAGTCGTTATCGACACCACTCCTCCAAGAGCTGTTATTGATTTATCCCCTCAAAATATTACCCAAACATCAGTTGATCTTATAACATGGACGGCGCCCGGAGACGATGGCAACACGGGGACAGCATACGCGTATGATGTGCGTTATCTTGCCGGAATATTAACAGCAGCAAATTTCGCATCAGGCAATATTGCATCCGGCTTGCCCGCTCCCCTTTTAGCAGGAACAAGGCAAACATATGTTTTGGTTGGCCTTGCCCCCGGCACAACTTATAGCGTAGCGCTAAAAACACGAGACGAGGCAAACAATTGGTCTGATATATCCAACATCGTAACATTTACTACGCAATCCGCCGTTCCTGTTGATACAACAAGCCCCGTCATCTCCGCCATTACAGTCAGCGCGCTGACTCATTCATCCGCAATCATCTCGTGGACAACGGATGAGACTTCAAACTCCCAGATTGAATATGGCGCTACCGCGTCATATGGACAAACATCCTCATTAAATACAAATCTGGTCATTAACCATGCAGTCAATATATCCGGTCTTTTGGCCAACACACA
This sequence comes from Parcubacteria group bacterium GW2011_GWA2_38_13, assembly GCA_000992395.1. Classification (GTDB taxonomy): domain Bacteria; phylum Patescibacteriota; class Patescibacteriia; order Buchananbacterales; family GWA2-38-13; genus GWA2-38-13. The sequence continues at coordinate 3,064 of LBUD01000056.1, forward strand.
ATACCACTATCGAATCAGGACAAGAGATGCCTCGGGGAATATAAGCATATCCCAAGATAATGTATTTTCTACTTTGGCAGCCCCCGATACTCAGGCGCCAACGCTGAACAGTATAGCAACTCTTAACATTACCCAAAACAGCGCAACCATTACCTGGGCAACGGATGAGCTTGCGGATACTGGGCTTGAATACGGACAAACAACAGGATATGGTTTCACAACAGCAATAACAAACACAGGCCCAAGAGTCACATCTCATATTGTTACTCTCTCGGGATTGAATGCGCAGACAACATATCATTTCAGGGCAATATCAAAAGATGCCGCTGGTAATACCAGAAGGTCAGAAGATATAACATTTGTTACAGCAGCTGCTTCACCGCCCATAGATACAACGGCTCCGGTTATAAATAATATTGCGCTTACCAATGTTACCGCCATATCTTCAGTTATTAGTTTTACTACAAATGAGCCGGCAACCAGTATTATTGAATGGGGAAAAAATACGGATTACGCTGGCACAGCAGTAGCATCAAACACACTTACTACATCACACACCATGACCCTTGCCAATCTATCGCGCAAAACAGCATATAATTTTAGAATACGAGCAACCGATGCTGCCGGCAATGTCAGCCTAACAAATAATAATACCGTCAATACTCAAGCGCGATTGCCAAGACCTCCAAAATTAAAAACACTTATGGCCGCGCAAGGGTCAGTCAGATTGTCTTGGTCGTTGCCCGAAGATGACGATGGCGTTTTATATGAACTTGCGAGCAAGGTGGAAATTTACAGAAGCACAAATTCATATATTATGGTACCGGATTTGGCGTATAAAGTTGCTGATTTATCGCCAACGGAAACCTCTTGGACAGATACTCAAATTCAATATGAAACAACCTATTATTATACACTTTTCGTAATAGATGATCAGGGCAATAGTTCCGATGCCGCGCAAATATCATTCACGCCGCAAGCGCCAACAATTCCCCCGCCGGCATCACCATCAACAGGCGGCAGTACGGGCTCAAGCGGAGGAAGCAGCGGCTATGTTATTTCCGACACCACGCCGCCGCCTGCCGTGTCAGAGGCCAAAGCAGACGGGCTGGATGGACAAATAGTTCTCTCGTGGGTCAATCCTACTTCATCTGATTATGTGCGTACCATTGCTATTGACCGAGTCCCAAATTACAGCGTTGCGCAACAACTCACGATCACTCCAAAAACAGCCGTAACACAACAAAACATACTGCTTGAAGCGGATGATGTCTACGATTCGGACAACGACGGATTGCTTGATGAAGATGAAAATTATTATGGTACGGACAAAAATAATCCAGACACGGACGGAGATTCATATAATGATAAGGAAGAAGTGGATTCCGGATTTGATCCCCTAAACCCTCCCGGCAAAACAAATCAAAAACTCATTGCCCAGATCAAGGGGAAAATTCTTCTGCAAGTCCAAGCCCATGGCGAAGCGTGGTATGTGAACCCTGCTGATGGAAAAAGATACTATTTAAGAAACGGCGATTTCGCTTACCAAATCATGCGCAAACTTTCATTAGGCATTACCGATAAAGACTTGGCTAAAATACCTGAATCAGGAATTATGAATCAAGAATTAAGAATTAAGGATACGAAATTGATTAATCGCTTGAAAGGAAAAATCTTACTTCAGGTTCAAGGTCATGGCGAAGCGTGGTACGTAAACCCTGCTGATGGAAAAAGATACTATATGAAAGACGGAGCAGCGGCGTACGAAATGATGCGCAACTTCGGACTTGGGGCGAAAACGGCCGATATTATACAGGTGCCGTATGGCAGGATAAAATAACTGGATAAAAAAACGTGCCAAAATTATTACTAGAATCTTCTTATGAGAAAAAAACTCTTTTTATTGCCCAAGAACTCTTGGGCAAATTTTTGGTTCGAAAAATCGGTAATAAAATTATTGCCGGAATGATTACGGAAACCGAGGCCTATTGCGGACCAAACGACCTCGCTTCCCACGCATCGCGCGGACGGACACCAAGGACAGAAATTATGTTTGGGCCGCCGGGTCGAGCATATATTTACATGATCTATGGAATGTACTATTGTTTTAATGTTGTGACGGAAAAAGAAAACTACCCGGCAGCCGTGCTCATCCGAGGCGTTAAAATAGATAGCGTTGATTACAAAAAAACAAACGGGCCCGGGAAACTCTGTAAATTTCTTACCATTGATAGGAGCCTCAATAGCAGAGATATTACCGTAGGGAACGGTCGCGACCATTCCCTACTTTGGATTGAGGATCGCGGAGTAATTATAAAACCTTCGTCTATACAAAAAACTCCAAGAATCGGAGTTAATTATGCCGGAAAATATAAAAATAAAAAATGGAGATTTCTTTATAATTTCTAATTTTCAATGATTATATTTCAATATAAACATGAAAAAGCATCATGCTAAAAAAATCGTGCTGTTATTTGTTCTAATTCTTTTTTCAGCTTCTGTCGTATTTTATTTCTACAGCTTTACATTGTACGATAAACTGACAAAAGAATACACAAAACTCCAATCGGTTATTATTACTGACCGCGATAATAAAGAAATATGCATAAAACCAAACGCTTATGGAAATTATATGAGGGCATCTTCTGATTTTTCCGAGGAGCTCGAAAAATTTTTTGTGCAAAAAGAAGACAAATATTTTTATTACCATCTTGGAATAAACCCCATAAGTATTATACAAGCAACGCTTGGATATTTAGAATTTGGAAAAAGAAAGGCCTCAAGCACCATAACACAACAACTTTCAAAAATATTACTGCATACGGAGTCACAAAGGAATATAAAAAATAAATTTAAAGAAATTTTGTATGCAATATCGCTTGAACTTCATAATTCAAAAAAAGAAATTCTAGAAATGTATCTTAATTCTATTTTTTTTAGTCATTTTGCTCAAGGGGTTAATGAAGCAAGTATGGTATATTTTAATTCATTTCCGCAAGCACTCTCCCGCGGACAAATAATCCAACTGCTATCAACAATTTCAAGCCCGAACGAAAACAATCCGGGGCAGAAATTGAATATTAATGAGTCTCAAAAACAAATAAAAAACTTAAAAATAAATGACGAAAATATTCATTTTAGTCCCTTGGAAGAAGTTCGAAAAAACATAGAACAATACGCGCACAACCAAAATCCATGCTTTGAATATTCAACTTTTCCCAATGCATTTGAATATTCAAAAAAAGTCACGCTTGATTCCAGCCTTACTGAAAAAATTCGCGGAATTGCAAATGATGTTATTTTTGGAATTCGTTATAAAAACGCAAATAATGCAGCCATTATTGTTATCAGCTTACCCGAAAACGAAATTCTTGCGCTTGTCGGATCACTTGATCCGAGCTCCAGCCGCGAGGGCGATAAAATAAATATGGCAATTGAACCGCGCGCGATAGGATCCACTATAAAACCATTTATATACCTTAAAGCATTTGAAAAAAATCTCCGGCCCTACACGCTCGTTGATGATCGCGAATATAAATATATAACCGCACTTGGATTTCCATTGTACCCGAAAAATTATGACTGGAAATATCGTGGAGAGGTTACGCTTCATTACGCGCTTTCAAACAGCCTGAATGTGCCTGCGGTAAAAGTGCTGGAATATGCAGGCCTGAAAAATTTTTATTCTTTTCTACAAAACGATCTTAAATTTATTCCGATACAGCCTCTTGAAAGCTACCAGCTTGGAATTGCGCTAGGCGCCCTTGAAATGAATCTTTTTGATTTAGCGAGCTATTTTACAATTTTTCCAAACAATGGCATTTTGCGAGAAACTAAAATTGATTTTTCAAATGCTGTAAATAGCGAAAAAAAAATTGCTAACCACGAGCATATTGAGCTTATAAACAAAATTCTTAATGATAGAATAACGGGGATGGATCAATTCGGAATGATTAGCAATCTAAATTTATTCCAAAATAACTACGCGTTAAAAACCGGCACATCACGCGATTATCGTGATAGCTGGATAATTGGATTCACGCCTGATTTTCTTGTTGGTGTTTGGGTGGGCAATGCCGACGTTTCTCCGATGGATGAAGTATCGGGTCAATTGGGCGCAGGAAAAATCTGGGCAAAAACAATGGAATTGTTGATGAATTCCAAATACAACAAAAAAACTCCCTTCACGTTTGAATCGCTTAAAGAATTTCAGGACAACGATTCCATACAGTACGGGCTCGCGGGAGATAACTATGAAAAATATAAAAATATTTTAAAAATCGCCGATACTTC
>LBUD01000057.1 GCA_000992395.1 Parcubacteria group bacterium GW2011_GWA2_38_13
AACCGGCGTTTCCGGATCCGGAAAATCAACCCTGATGATTGAAATTTTGGTGAAATCCCTTGCCAGAAAATTTTATCGCACCAAAGAGCTTCCCGGAAAGCATAAAGAAATCCGGGGTATGGATAATATTGATAAGGTTATATCCATTGACCAATCGCCAATCGGCAGGACTCCGCGCTCCAACCCGGCCACATACACAGGAGTTTTTACCTACATCCGCGATGTATTTACTGAATTGCCGGAAGCAAAAATTCGCGGGTATAATGCGGGAAAATTCAGCTTTAACGCGCGTGGCGGCCGTTGCGAAACATGCGCGGGCGAAGGCATGGTGAGAATTGAAATGCAGTTTTTGCCGGACGTGTATGTGGTGTGCGAGGAATGCCACGGCAAGCGCTACCAGCAGGATGTTTTGGAAATTCATTATCATGAAAAAAATATTTCAGATATTTTGGATATGTCCGTGGAAGAGGGAATGAGATTTTTTTCGCGCCACGACGTCATCTCCGATAAATTAAAAACGCTTTATGATGTCGGGCTTGGCTATATTAAGCTTGGTCAAAGCGCGACTACGCTTTCCGGCGGAGAAGCCCAGCGCGTGAAATTGGCAACCGAACTTTCGCGCCGTGCAACCGGAAAAACACTTTATATCCTTGATGAGCCGACAACCGGTCTTCACTTTGAAGATATTAAGCGCCTGTTGCAAGTGTTGAATCATCTCGTGGACAAGGGCAATACGGTTTTAATTGTTGAGCATAATTTGGATGTCATAAAATCCAGCGACTGGGTTATTGATCTTGGTCCCGAGGGAGGGGATAAGGGCGGCGAGATTGTCTGCCAAGGTACGCCCAAAGATGTTGCAAAATCCGCGAAGTCTTATACGGGACAATACCTTAAAAAAATAATATAACAAAGCTCTAAATTATAAATTGGTTAAATTCTAAATCCGAAATCCTAAATTCTAAACAAATTCCAAATCAGAAATCACAATGTCACAAATTGTTTGGTATTTGAGAATTTGAGATTTCGATATTGTTTAGAATTTCGTGTTTAGGATTTAGAATTTGAATATTATCATGACCAAGAATAAAAAAGTTATCGTAAGTATAATTTTGTACGCCCTTTTTAGTATTACCTTTTTTATCCTCCACGTAATCGGCCTTTCAGGCCGAAGCGTCTGGGAATCATGGGCGCAGCTTGCTGTTATATCCGGAATGGCATTCTCGTTCGGATTTGCATCATATTATATTCTGACATCCGGCGAGATTCAGAAAAAACTCTATTCTATCGGGGCTATTACCCTGGTTTTTTTTATTCTCCTGTTTTTTTTCATGCCGCACCCCGGATATATTTTAAACGATCTTAACATATATTCTTTTCATGCAAAAATTTTTACTCAATACCATCAAAACCCCTATATTGTTAAGCCATTGGAATTTGCAACCGACAACGATTATCATTTTGTGGAAATGTGGAAAAACCAAAATTATAATTACGGCCCCCTGTGGCTTGCAATCTCCTCGCTTCCGTCCCTTGTTACAAAAAATATTTCCATTGTTTTGGGTTTGTATAAATATATGGCGCTACTTTTCTATATTGGCATTGCATATTTTTTATATTTGCTGCGGGATCGGGACGCGAAAAAAATGTTTTTGTTCGCGATAAATCCCATAGTGCTCTATTGGGGAGTGATGGGCGCCCACAATGATTTGGCAATGATATTTTTTGCAATATGCTCTTTGTATTTTTTAAAAAAAGAAAAAGCGTATCGAGCTTTTATATTTCTTGGTCTTGCAATACTCATAAAATATATTGCCGTACTTTTAGCGCCGATACTATTTGCGCATATATATAAACGATACAAATTCCAAAACTTACTCTATTTAGTTGTTGTCTTTTTTGCAACAATCATTGTCGCATACGCGCCGTTTCATATCGGGTTTAATAGTATTTTGGGGAATGCAACATTAATCCTTCCTAAGCTTGGGGGTCCATTGTTTACCGGAGTATATGCATCAGTACATAAGGGTCTTGAGATGAATGATACAATTTTTTTACAAATTAAAAATATATTTTTTGTACTATTCGCCCTGGGATATGGAATTATTATTATTAAAAATTGGAAGCGTGTGTCAGAATATAAAAATATTTCCAATATTTTTGTTTCTGTTTTAATTTGGTTTTATTTATGCGCGTATTGGTTTCAGGCGTGGTATTTGATTTGGATAATTCCTTTTTTATGGATGCGAGACCCCTTAAAGCATGCGATTTTTGCCTCAGCGCTTATATGGTATGGCCTTTCATTTTATTTTTTGTCGTATGTATATTCTTCGGCATTTGGTTTGGTTGTCGCGTTGTTGCTTTTTTTGCCGATTTTTTTCTTTTTTACTTATATAAATAAAAGTTGTTTTTTTAAGAAAAAATCAGTATAATAAAAATGATGCGAATACCGCAAATCTTATATGCGAATACAACAAATAAATATTCGCGGTATTAGCATTTTATTCGTTGATTCGCATCATATAACTATGAAATACAACCATAAGAAAGTTGAAAAGAAGTGGCAGAAATCATGGGATAAGGAGGGGCTCAACCGCGCGCATGATTTTTCAAAAAAACCGAAGTTTGGATGGAAGGATTTGAAGTGCTTTATCCCATGGGTTTTGACGCGTTCGGGCTTCCGGCGGAAAATTATGCCATAAAAACAGGCATTCATCCAAGCATTGTTGTTAAAAAAAATATTAAAAATTTTACGCGCCAAATGAAATCTATCGGGTTTTCTTTTGATTGGGATCGCGTTATCAGCACAACCGATGAAAATTATTATAAATGGACGCAATGGATTTTTTTAAAAATGTTTGAAAACGGACTCGCATACAAAGCAAAAATTCCCATTAACTGGTGCCCGAAATGTAAGATCGGTTTAGCGAATGAAGAGGTCGTGGCAGGGAAGTGTGAGAGGTGCGCAAGTTCAGTTGAAAAAAAAGAAAAAGAACAATGGCTTTTGAAAATTACAAAATACGCCCAGCGCCTTATTGATGATTTGGATTCTGTTGATTATATAGAGCGCGTAAAAACTATGCAGAAAAATTGGATAGGAAGATCGGACGGAGCATTAATTAAGTTCAAAATTCAAAGTGAAAAGTTAAAAGTGAATGAAGATTTCCTTGAAGTTTTTACCACTCGGCCGGACACTTTATTTGGTGCGACATTTATGGTGATAGCGCCGGAGCATGTGTTGATTAGGAATCAGGAATCGGTAATCAGTAATCGGGAAGAGGTTAAAAAATATGTTGAAATGGCAAAGGGGAAATCGGATTTGGAAAGAACAGAATCAAAAGAAAAAACAGGCGTGGAAATTAAAGGCATAAAAGCCGTTAACCCGGCAAATGGAAAAGAAATTCCTATTTTTACCGCCGACTATGTGCTCACGGGATATGGAACTGGAGCCATTATGGCAGTGCCCGCGCACGACCAGCGCGATTTTGATTTTGCAAAAAAATATAATTTACCGATTGTGCGGGTGATACAACCGGAGAATCAAGAATTAAGAATTAAGAATCAAGGGTTAGAAAAAGCATTTGAAGATATAGAAAATGGCATAATGGTACATTCCGGGCAATTTGACGGCATGCAGGCGCTGGAATGTATAAAAAAGATTACATTATGGCTTGTGGAGAAAAAAATCGGACGGCCGGAAGTAAATTATAAACTTCGCGATTGGGTTTTTTCGCGCCAGCATTATTGGGGCGAGCCCATTCCATTAATTTTTTGCGATTCGTGCAAAAAATTAATGGAAAGTTTAAAGTTTAAAGTTCAAAGTTCAAAATTTTCCGAAGGGGAAATATTAAATCCAGGATGGGTACCCATTCCAGAAGATAAGCTTCCCTTGACATTGCCGAATGTAAAAAAATATGAGCCGACTGATACGGGCGAATCTCCTTTATCAAAAATAGATTCCTGGGTGAACACAAAATGTCCGCGGTGCAATAGTCCTGCGAAACGCGAAACCGATGTTATGCCGAATTGGGCGGGTTCGGATTGGTATTACCTCAGATATTGTAATCCGAACAATAACCAGTGTTTGGCGGATCCTGAAAAATTAAAATATTGGATGCCGGTTGACTGGTATAACGGCGGGCTGGAACATACGACGCTACATCTTTTGTATTCCCGCTTTGTTTATAAATTCCTTTGGGATATCGGCGCTGTGCCAAAAGAAATCGGATCCGAGCCGTATAAAAAACGCACATCGCACGGAATGATTCTGGGCGAGGGAGGGGAGAAGATGTCAAAATCGCGGGGCAATGTTGTGAATCCCGACGATGTCATAGAAGAATTTGGCGCAGACGTTTTACGTATGTATGAAATGTTCATCGGCCCATTTAATCAGGCAGCGTCATGGGACACAAAAAGCATACTTGGCATAAAAAGATTTTTGGACAGGGTATGGCTGTACAGCAATAAGTTCAAAGTTCAAAATTCAAAGTTCAAAATTAAGGAAGATGTTAATGTATTAAAATTATTGCACCAAACTATAAAAAAAGTCAGCGTTGATATTGAAAGTATGGGATTTAATACCGCTGTCTCGGCGCTTATGATTTTATCCAATGAGTTATTAAATTCCGCGGATCAAAAATCATTTGAAACTTTTTTAATTTTATTGTCGCCATTTGCTCCACATATCACCGAAGAGATTTGGCGCGAGGTGCTTGGACATAAGAAGAGTATATTCAAAGAGGCATGGCCGAAATTTGACCCGAATCTCATTATCTCCAAGGAGGCGCAAATTGTTATACAGGTGAACGGAAAAGTGAGGGATAAAATTATTATGCCCGCGGGCACGGATGAATTGTCAGCGGTACAAATAGCGCTTCTTTCGGAAAAAATTCAAAAATTTGCAAGCAAGGAAAATATAATCAAGACGATTCATATCAAAGATAAATTATTAAATATTGTTGTAAAATAATTTGGAATAAAAAATTATTTACTATGGAAACTCTCCAAAAAATAAAAACCAAGATTTCCGCATCGGTTGTGGGGCAATTGTATTTTGTGGCGCTGGCTGTTATGGCTGTGCCTATTATGCTGGGTCCGACCATTGTTTTGATGGCTTTGGGCGCCAATGATATGTTTTCACAAAAAGTTCGCATCGCGGGCTTGCCAAGCTGCCCTCCGGATTCATATGCCTGCCGACAGATAGATGGTGTTTCCATTCCCACACCAACGCCTGCTCCGACAGAAGATGAAACAATACCGGGGGACGGGGGAATTCCCACAGATGGCGATAATTCTCCATATATACCTCCCTCAGATACGAGCGGAGGAACCGATGGAACCGGCGGTATTTTGGACGATGGAACGCCATCCAACGGAAGTGTTGCCGGAGACGGTACGCAGGCCGGAAGCGGAACCGGCGTGAATCCCGTCGGAGCCGGAATACAGGGAGGGGGCGACGCTGGCGGCGGAAAATCTCTTATGGAAATAATTCAGGAAGGGTTTGCTTATGGTGAGGTTACAGATATTTTTTCACCAACAGCTACCAATAATCAATGTGAGTTTATAAAAAAGGGGATGAAGATTAATAGCGACGCGGATGGCGATGGATTGGCTCAAATTTTTGCCGGCGAAAATTATCCAAGTATTACGCAGGAAGATTATTATAATACAGATCCGGATAATCCGGATACGGATTATGACAGTTATTATGACGGTGAAGAAATATGCACGGGCGCTGATCCCCTGAATCCGCCAATTATAAAAAATATAGATTGGAATTTGGTAAATCGGCTCAAAGGAAAAATTGTCCTGCAGACCGAGCGGCACGGCGAAGCGTGGTATATTTATCCAAAAGATGGTTTAAGATATTATTTGAGAAATGGCGAAGTCGCGTACAAAGTAATGAGATTTTTGGGTGATGGCATAAAAAATATTGATATTGCGAAAATTCCGGTCGGAACCGAATCAAGATTTAAAGATTTGGATAGTGATACTGACGGGCTTTCAGATAAAATGGAAGAAGGGTTAAAAACAAACCCGAAAATTTTTGATACAGACGGGGATGGTGTTGGCGATGGAGACGAAGTTTTAAAAAACAACACAAATCCTTTTGGAACCGGAAAATTGGTTTATGATAAAAAAATTATTGACAAATCGCGCGGAAAAATATTGTTGCAGGTTGAATCGCGCGGGGAAGCGTGGTACGTGAATCCGTCTGACAACAAGCGGTATTATATGAAAGACGGATCTTCGGCGTATCAAATAATGAAATTTTTAAGTCTTGGTATTTTAAATAAAAACATAGACCAAATGCCGATAGGAACACTAATGGG
>LBUD01000058.1 GCA_000992395.1 Parcubacteria group bacterium GW2011_GWA2_38_13
GCTTATCAGTTTTCTTCTTTTCTTTATTTTAGAAAGGTATTGGCATTATCATCATTGCCGATGCATTCATGATAATGAGCATGACCATAGCCACGATGAAAAGAAAAGCTTGGTGTACACGAATCTCGTCGGCGATGGAATTCATAATTTTTTAGACGGCTTTCTTATTGCAACGGCGTTTATGCTGAATTTTTATATTGGCATAATGACGACGCTTGCGGTCATTCTCCATGAAATTCCGCAGGAAATTTCGGATTTTGGAATACTATTGTATGGAGGATATTCAAAATCTCAGGCAATCGCATATAATTTATTATTCGCGTTAACAGCCGTGTTGGGAGGTATTGTATCATATCTTTTTGGACAAAATTTTAAAGAATACCTTCCTTTTATGACGGCCTTTGCCGCGGGAAATTTTATCTATCTTGCCTCGGCCGATCTTATACCCGAATTGCAGAATGAAAAAAATCCGAAAAACGTCCGGCAGCACACGCTGTGGCTTCTTATCGGAGTGGCAATAATTTTTTTATTAAAAACATTACTACCCGAACCGTAATATATTTCTTCAACATCATAAAAAATTAAAAAAAATCGGAATCGTAGCTCCGATTTTTTTTATGTGTTATTTGTTATATGTTATATGTCAAATGTTATATGTTATATGTCAATTGTCAAATGTTTTAATCTTACTTTCCCAAATCTTTTTTATACTGGTTTTCATACATTGACCAAAGTGTCGTTAGGACAGAGATCACAACCGGCCCGATAATAAAACCCGTTGCTCCGAAAACAAGCAAGCCTCCCAATATGGAAAAAAATATCAAAAGAGGATGTATTTCCGTGTCCTTCCCGACAAAAAGCGGCCTCAAGAGATTATCAATAATACTCACAAATCCGAAACCGAAAACAAGCATAAAAATCCCTTGCCAAATATTTCCCATCAATAATAAAATTATCCCTGCTGGAAGCGCCAAAAGGCTTGGTCCCACAGCCGGCAATACAGCCATGACAACCATTATAAGCGCCCAAAATAAAGGCGAGGCAACGCCGGCTATCCAAAATATCAACCCGGCTATTCCTCCCTGTATTAAAGCCACAAGAATCGATCCCTTAAAAGTCGCGCGAAGAGTTGATACCAGCCTTTGATAAATGAGCTCATCACTTTTATTATCTAAGGGGCTGATACGCAATAAAAGTTTTAGAATTCTTTCCCCGTCTTGAAAAAAATAATACAGGGCATAAATAACGATAAGCAGTAATACAAATACCCTAATAGTGCCTTGGGTAAGGTTGCCAATTTGTTGGGTAATAAATTGTGAAACAAACTTAACCAATTGTGTTACTTGCGACTGGACGTTAAAACCCATGTCATCAAATAATTTAACAATAGAATAATCCCCGTAATTGAATAATGAAACGCGAACCTGATCAATAATTTTTCCCACATCCTTTTCGGTTGAATGGTACAAGGCTATGGTCTGCTGCAATATTAATGAAGAAATACCCACAAGCGGAATAAGAACTATCAAAATTATCAAAAAAATCGTGAGAACCGATGCGAGATGTTTATTGGGAACAATGTGCTTTTTCAAAAAATTAAAAAGCGGATAAAAAAACCACGCCAATACGCTTGCCCAAACTATGGCATTAAAAAACGGGGCAATCATCCATAAAAATAACAAGGCGAATAATACCAATAGACCGAAAAAATAATAAAAACGTATGGAATTAAAATCTTTTTTCATGGATTAGTCTCCGCTTATGAATATTTTATACGCTCTTTGCACAGGCACATCATGATAAATAACCGCTGACACCGCGCTTGACATGCGAATCGCCTCTTCCAACGGCCTTTGAAATATATTTCTTCCTATGGCGGCGCCCCGCGATCCGGAAATATGGATTTGATCGTACACGTCCTGTAAAAATTCTCGGGGCGGTTTTTTTGATCCGCCGACGCAGACCACTCCGGTTCGGCCTGCCGCGCGCACCGATTCTTTTAAAAGCTCGCTTGATTTTTTTCCATCCAACTTTGGATAATTAAGTTTTACAAAATCTGCCCCAAGCGTACATGCGATTCCGGCCCCACCCGCTATTACGTGCGGATCTTTTTCATTTTTTACCGCATGCCCGCGCGGATACATCCATAAAACCGTTATCAGCCCTTCTTTATGCGCGCGGTACACAATGTGAGCGGCTTGTCTGAACATATCCGATTCGTACCAGCTGCCGATATATATGGTATAGCCGACTCCGATAATATTCAGTCCGCTTGAACGCTTGAAATCCATAACCTCGTCCATAGAATGCCACAAATTGGCATAAGGATCTTTTTCGTGCGTTGTAAGAATATTTGTTTTTGAATTCAATTTAATAATATAAGGGACATTTCTATAGTCCCTTGCGTATTGCGCTATGAGGCCAAGCTGGGTGGCAAGAGCGCCGACGTGAGATTGTGATGCGATTTTGAAAAAATGCTCGGGATCGGCGGTTTCTGCAGTTACGCCCTTAACTACAAAATCATCATTTAGATGCTCTACCTTCTGATCGCAGGCAAACATATACAATCTGCCCGTTCCCTTGGTGCCGATATAATAATTTCTCAAATACTCGCCTATTTTATTTTTCGGTACTGTAAGAGGTATATATATTTTTGTTTTTTCCATATATTTGTTTTATTTTATGCGTTAATCTATTATACCATTTTTATAAAAATTTTGCCAAAAAAACACTTATCCACATGCCAAGGCCTTGACGTTCGGTTTTTGTTCGGGATATAATACAATTATAATATTATATAATTACGAATTACGCATTACGAATTATGAAATATAAAAAATTTGAAGAACTACCAATATGGAAATTGACCCTACAAATAACTAAAATTATTTACGACATAACATCAGTTGATAGGTGGAGTAAAGATTTTGGACTACGAGATCAAATAAGGCGCGCAGTAATATCCATAAGCTCGAATATAGTAGAGGGTTTTGAAAAAAATAATAATAACGAATTTATAAGATTTTTAAAAATGTCTAAGGGATCTGCGGGCGAAGTTAGAAACCAACTTTATATAGCCCTAGAAGTTAATTATATAAATAAAGAAAAATTTAAAGAAATCAACAATAAACTTGAAGACTTAGCCGGGCAGATAGGAGGACTTATAGTATACCTCCAAAATCTTCGACAAAAACAAAAAATAAATTCGTAATCCGTAATCCGTAATTTTTTAATTTATAATTTTATGCTAACGAAGAAACAATCCGATATTTTACAATTCATCACCGCCTACCTCACCGAGCACGGGTATCCCCCGTCGTATCAGGAGATAGCGGATCATTTCCGCCTTTCGTCGCGCGCCACCGTGCATGAGCACATACAGGCGCTTCGCAAAAAAGGATACGTTGCTTTTAAAGAAGGAGTAAAGCGCTCGCTTGAACCTACAAAAAAATTTATTGATTTTGCAAAGTCGGTATTTCTCCCGCTTGTCGGAACAATAACCGCAGGACAGCCTATACATGCTATTGAAGAGCAGGAAACAATTGCGATTCCGGCGGAGCTTGTGAAAGATCCGATGAATACTTTCGTGCTTCTGGTAAGAGGCGAATCTATGATTGAGGAAGGAATTTTTGACGGAGATCATGTCATTGTCCAGCGAAACCCAAGCCCGAAGAATGGCGATGTGGTCGTAGCGCTTTTGCATAACGAATACGCCACGCTGAAAAAATTCTTCCGCGAAACCGGCCGGATACGCCTGCAACCGGCGAATTCCCGCCTCAAACCCATATATGTAAAGGACGTAATACTAAATACTTTTTTATGAACAAAGTACTAAAAAAATTTATGTGGAAGCATTTCTTTGAGTACATGCACAAAAAAAGTCTTGAAAAAATACTTTCTCATAATCGTACATTGCCAAAATTTTAGATCAAACAAAATTCCTAATTAACCTAATTTCTAATTAACCTAATCAAACTCCAATGAATAAATGACTAATATTTAATAAACAAAAATAAAATAAGTATTCAAATATTAGACATTAAGAAATTGGCTATTGTTTAGAAATTAGAATAATTAAAAATTAGTAATTCTATGCATGAAGTATTGAACGACCCAATCTCCATTCTCGTAAGCTTCAGCGAAGACAAAGTATTGCCCTTATTTTTTAAGTGGCGCAATAAAAAATATAAAATAGAAAAACTGAATTTGGTCCATAAATAGCGTAATGCTTTTTAAAAATATGTTATAAACAGGTGAGGCTGCCCAAAATCTCGCTTGTATCTTCTTTGGTTTTATCATCCGCCGATCCTCTTGCGTCAAATAACACGGTGCTTTTACCAAAAGAAATAAAATAATACGAATGTGCTCCCTGCGAAGAACTCAGCGCTATCTCCCGCGATGTGCACGTATTAAGTTTTACATCGCCCTCGGACACTATTTTATTATCTCTGTATTCGCTTCCTTTTTTCCATGTATCTATAACGCTTTGTATATTTACTCCCGGAAAGTATACGACATGTAATATTTCGGCCCCCGTGCTTCCAAAAAAAGATATCTCATTTTTCTTTTCTTTCTTTGAATAAGAATATGTGAGCTCAAACCCGTATTCCTTATTACTGAAACTTTTCGGCTCTTTTTTAATCGGAACGGCACGGAATGCGAAAACAATAAGAATAATTATAATAATCGCCAAACCGACCAGCTTCTCTTTTGATATTGTTTTCAAAATATCTTTATTCATATTATTTCACGATGGGTATTCTTTCCATAAACATAACTCCCCAGGAAAATCCTGCGATTGCCGTTACGATTGCCAAACTTATTGTCGTAGTAGCAATAAGAAAAGCCCAGGCGAGCACTTTATAGAACATACTAAAAAATTAATGATTATGTTGTTACTTGTATTATAACATTTTTATTAAAAAAACAAAATATGCAAAAAATTATCATGCATATTGATATGAATAGCTATTTTGCTTCGGTGGAACAGCAGGCAAACCCATTTTTACGGGGAGTTCCTGTTGCCGTATGCGCATATCTTTCTCCAAGAGGCTGTATTGTGGCGTCATCCACGGAGGCAAAAATTCTCGGCATAAAAACCGGCATGAGGGTTGCGGATGCCCAAAAAATTTTTCCAAAAACAATTTTTTTGGAAAACGAGCCTGCCAAGTACCGAAGTGTTACTAAAAAAATATTTTCTATATTTTCAGATTATACGGATCATATGGAGCCGTACAGTATTGACGAAGCATTTTTGGATTTAACCAATTTTTCCCCCCTCTCCTTCAATTCCTCCCCCACCGGGGGGGAGGAAAGGCCGAACAAGCTCCCTCGCCCCTTTGTGGGAGAGGGATGGGGAGAGGGGAAAATTAACAATAACGATTTCCAATCAGCCCATGCCATCGCGCTTGAAATAAAACAGCGTATACAAAAAGAGGTTGGCGAGTGGCTCAAGTGCTCCATTGGAATATCATATACCAGATGGCTTGCAAAATTCGCGGGAGACCGAGCTGAAAAAAATACTATCTTCATTCTGACACCGGAAATTTTAGAAAAAACATTATCGTGTGCAAAACTTACCGATGCCTGGGGCATTGGTTCGCGTATTGGCTATCACCTGAATCAAATGGGCATACGAACATTACTTGATCTTAAGCGCCACCCGGTACAAAATCTTATGCAGGCATTAGGAAAAATGGGATATTTTCTTTGGGCAAATGTAAATGGAATTGAGATTGAAGGGGTTAAATGCGGCTGGGATATAGCTCCAAAATCCATAGGGCATTCCTACTGCATACCCAATAAAACTACCGACCTTAAATATTTGCGCGCCATACTTATGAAATTGTGTGAAAAAACAGGCCAACGGCTTAGAAATAAATCGCTTGAAGCAAAAAATATTTCAGCAGGACTTTCCTATGTATCGGAAGGCGGACGATATAAAAGCATGAAAACGCCTGAACACATTTTTGATACGCCATCCATATTCCGCTACGCGAATTCTTTGTTGTTCTCAAATCCTCTTACGGATCGCGTAAAAATGCTTGCGATAAGCGTATCCGGACTGATTGAGCCGACCAACCAGCTTTCATTTTTTTCCAACACCATAACAAAGAAAAATCTTGCGCGAGCATGCGA
>LBUD01000059.1 GCA_000992395.1 Parcubacteria group bacterium GW2011_GWA2_38_13
GCAATATGTTTGATGGGAGATCTGACGCCATATGAATCTACTAAAATATTTTCAACCATGCTGGGATGCGCCCTTCCCGTTCTTAACGCAGTTAAATCTTTTTTCAAAAAGTCCAAGCACTCAACAAATTTCGAATCGTTATTTTGTATATAAATATTTGCCATAAAATTATTTAGTAATTATATTTTTCATTCCTAGGTAAACAATGCTTTGATTGGTCGGATCACCAAGCAGATACGAAGATTGAGCGCCGGTCGGCAATTTATTCACTGACCAGCTAACGCCACCGTCTTTTGTATAATAGACCGTAGCAATGGTTCCGTAGTACATTTCCTTTTCATTTTGCGGATTTATCGCAAATGATAATATGTCGGTTCCCGACGGCTGTGTTATGAGATTTAAATTTTTCCATGTTTCTCCGCCATCGTCGGATTTCAAGATTCCGTATTTGCTTGTAAGAATAAGACTGTCCTGCAGAAAAGTATTGAAAAAAAGTTGTGAATTAACCAGTGAATTCGGGTATTTTTTTATATCAAGGCTTATGCTTCTCCATGTATCGCCATTGTCGGTAGATTTATAAATGCCCGTGTTGGAAACCAATGAATATAAAATAGATGGAGCGTGCGGATTAATAATAAGCTTTGTTATGGGTTTATTGAATCTTTGGATTGTTGTCCATAAAATTCCCCCTTCAACGCTTTTTATAACTTCGCCGAAATCTGTTGTGATATAAACTATTTTTGGGTTATTGGTATTAATGGCAATGCTTGTAATGATTATTTTTGGCCGAGGATCAATATATATTTGAGACCAGCTTCTATTGCAATCCGTTGTTTTATAGACCTGATTGCCAAATGCGGTGTAAACAATGCATTTATTTTTCGGATCAACGGCTATATCATTGATTTTGCCCGCGGTCAATTGGTGCGGTTGTTGCCAAAATTCGCCGCCGTTAAACGAATAAAAAAGCCCGTTACCTTCCGTGCCGATATATACCGCGTTATTATCCTGCGGATCAATTCTAATCACTGATACGCTGATGCTATTGATATTTTTATTTCCGGCCGTAGTAACAAGAGAGGTTTTTTGTTGCCAAATTTTTGCTTTATCAAAAGATTTATAAAATCCTGCCGGTGGCACGATTTTTTTCGGAGTTGCCTGAATGCATCCGGAAGCCGCGCCGAAAATTATAATAATAAATAAACATAATAATATTTTTGTATTTTTTTTCATATTCTATTCTATGAATTAATAATAAAATTTTCTAAAACAATTTTTGGATGGACATTATTTTGTAATAAAATTTTTGCATCCAAAATATTTTCGTATATTTTTCTCCAATGTTTTGCGGGGGCCAGATTTGAAATTTCAGTAAGTTCGGTTTTTACAAAAGTATTATTTATAAGATATACATTATTATTTTTTATCAAAATCATATCTCTTAATATGAGCATCCATAGGGAGAAAATATCGTTGATTTTTTGGATATTCTCAATATAATCTTTTTCACGTGAATCAATTATATTTTTTGTAAGCTGAATTTTTTTATATAACGGTTGTCCGATCAGATTAATAAAAAATTTTACCGCAATGGCATAATCATTATAGTCGTCTTTGTTTTTGGCAAAACTTATTGCTTTTCCGGGAATTCCGTATGAAATTTTAGATATGTTTTCCGCTTCAGAGTTTTAAATATCAAAATTATTGTTGTTTTGTCGTTTGGCTCTTCAAGCGTTTTTAATAAAGCATTCTTTGCATTGTCCGAAAGATCCTCGGCGTCATGAATAATAATTACCGTGTGATTGTTGTACAATGAATATCTGCTTATGGACGATTGAAGTTTGAGGATTTGGTCTATGCTAATATTTTTTTTCAAAGCTTTTGTCTTTTCATCAATGCCTTTATAAATTTCATGAAAATCAGGATGCAATTTTTTTTCAAATTGTATGCAATTAACGCAATTTCCGCAAGGTAAATTTTCTGCTGATTTTGCTGAGCATAAAATCATTTTAGAGAAAAAATGCGCCGTGGTTGCTTTCCCAACATGCTCGGGACCAAAAAATAGATACGCATGATGGAGTGAATTTTTTTTTACGCAATTTTCCAAATAATTCAATATATTATTGTGGCCCGAAATATTCCAATTTACATTCATATTACATATATTTTAATTGAAAATGAAATAATTTGCAAGTTTTTATATATTGTTATTTCATTGTTAAAATACTTCTTTTATAATATTCCAAATTTTCAAGAGCAATACCAGTTCCTTTGGCAACGCAAAGCATCGGGTCTTCGGCAACATACGAAGGAACGCCTGACGCGCGCGACAGCAATTGATCCATATTGCGCAATTGGCTTGTGCCTCCGGAAAGTATCATTCCTTTATCGATAATATCGGAAGAAAGTTCCGGAGGGGTTTTTTGGAGCAAATCTTTCATGGCCATAATTATTCCGTCAAGCTCGCTTTGAATTGCTTCGGTGACATCATCTGATGTAATCGTGATAGTTCTGGGAAGGCCGTTTATAATATCCCGACCCTTTATTTCTTTTTTTAATTTTTCATCTAAAAATAATGCCGAACCTATATCAATCTTTGCTCTTTCGGCAGTACTTTCCCCTATGGCAAGGTTGTATTTTTTTCTAATATATTCAATTATAGCAACATCAAGTTTATTCCCGCCGATTCTAACAGAGGTTGAAGTTACAATGCCTCCAAGGGAAATAATGGCCATTTCTGATGTACCGCCTCCAATATCAATAATCATGTGCCCTGAAGGGCTTCCAATAGGGATATCAGCCCCAATGGCCGCTACTATTGGTTCTTTAATGATATACGCCGCTTTTGCGCCTGCCGCAAGCGTAGCGTCAATAACGGCTCTTCGCTCTGTTGATGTAATACCCGCAGGAACCGCTACCATGACTTCAGGCCTGAAAAGGTGAAAACCGCCCAAGGCCTTATTTACAAAATACCTCATCATGGCGGCTGTTGTTTTATAGTCAGCAATAACTCCGTCTTTCAGCGGTCTTGAGGCAATAATTGATTCAGGAGTTTTTCCAAGCATTTCTTTTGCCTCAATGCCAACCGTCAGGACTTTTTTATCTATTATTGAAATCGCCACAACCGAAGGCTCATTTATAACAATTCCTCTTTTTGGAACATAAACAAGCGTATTTGTTGTACCCAGATCTATCCCAATTTTTTTTATCAGCATAGGAAAATATAATATGTGAATTTGTATATATACCTTAATATATAATGCCTAATTTGTCTATAAATTGTTTAAGTTATTTAATCTCAGGCAATTTTACGCGAAAATATTTAATAAGATATTTAATGCTTGAAGAAATATGTGTTCGTGTTGATTTGTCAAATAACGAAACAATCCCCTGCTTTTTGGCAGACAATCTTTGATGATAGTGCACAAGCTTTATGTCGTGCGCATACCAGACTTCAAGATTTTTTTCCCAAAATCTTCTGCACAAATCAAGGTCTTCGTAGTATAAAAAAAATCTTTCATCAAAATAACCGGCCTTTTCAAAACTTTCTTTTTTTATTACAAGAAATGCCCCAAAAAGCCAGTCAACTTTTTTTGTGCTTTTATGATCCCAATCTTTCATCAAATACGAATTAATGGATTTTTTTGCAAAAGCAAATTTTCCAAGTATTGTCCTTCTGTATAGAGGAGTAAGAAAATTCGGAAACCGACAGCAAGAAAATTGAATTGTGCCGTCGGGGTTAATCAGTTTTGGGCCGACCATACCCGCGTTTGGATGTGTTTGTAAAAAATGCAATAAATTTTCAACAGTATTTTCGGTAAGGGCAATGTCAGGATTCATAATTATAATATATCTTCCTGTGCTTGCCTTTATTCCCGCATTATTGCCGGCCGCAAATCCTACATTTTTTGGAAGCTGCAAGGTCAAAATTTTTGGAAATTCTTTTTGTATCATGCCGATACATCCGTCGTTTGAATTATTATCAACAACAATAATTTCATACAACATTTGTATGTTACATTGATTGATACCTTTTATACTTTGTTTTATCAATCCCTTTTGTTTGTAGTTAAGTAGAATGAATGATATTTCCATAAAAATTTTTTATATAAACCATTTTTTAATTTTTTTGGAGGTCATCTTTGAACGGGACATAATAATTTTTCTTTTTCGTAAAAAAATTATGAATAATTTTGGCAAATCAAAAAAAACTTTGATTAGAAACGGTTCAACAAAAATTATCAATAGTAAGTTTTGCATGCTTTTTAATACAATGCGCGGGGAATATAATAAAAAATTTTTTAGGTGTTCATTTTTTATTATCATAAGATACTGGTTTCTCAGGGAAAGGAACCGTAGTTTTTTTGAAATTTTTTTTCGCGATCGTATGTATTGCAGTATTGAGTTACCGCCGATTGATTGAAAATACCTTTCATGATAAGCATGGGCATCGGTCACGAACCAAGATTCCCATCCATAGAGCAAAAGCCTCCACGCAAGATCCACATCTTCTTTGTATGCGAAAAAAATTTCATCAAAATATTCATTAAATATTTCTACATCCAAAAGCGCTTTTTTTCGAAAGAGCGCAAGACAACCCGGCGCGCCGAAAACTTTTGCGTTTTCATTATATATTTCAGAATTTTCTTGTCCCTCTCCCCTATTTATTGCGTTCCTGTTTTTTTGCATTATTATGCCGGCCGAGTCAATAATAGTACTTTTTTTCGCGTAATGCAAGCCATCAGACCTTTCAGTGGCTTGATGGTCTTCTTTTTCCAATTTAAATAATTTTCCAGAAAAACTTCCGGCTTCTTCGTGCTTATCCGCGAAGTCAACCAAATTTTTTAGGAAATTATTTTCTAAAATAATGTCCGGATTCATTACAAGAACATATTCACTTTTAGAAAGTTTTATTCCGATATTATTGGCTTTACTGTATCCAAAATTTTTTATATTTTTTATCACATATACTTTAGGAAAATGTTTTTTTACAAGGCCAATCGTGTCATCCATGGAATTGTTATCTATGATTATTACAGAAAAATCGTGAAAGGTCTGGCTCATTATTGATTCCAAAGCGTCGCAAATATAATATTGAGAGTTCCACGTTACTATTATAATACTTACTTTTGGTATATTCATAAACGTTGTTTATATTTTTCTTTTTTCAGTCACCCAAAAGCCCAATTTATATTTTCCGCCCAAT
>LBUD01000060.1:0-2754 GCA_000992395.1 Parcubacteria group bacterium GW2011_GWA2_38_13
TTAAACTTTTTTTCATTGTCGGAGTCTCCTGTAAGGGACTCCGACACTCTCGCATGCGCGGCGGAGTCCCTTGATAGGAGACTCCGCCGGAGATAAAAAGCGATGATTTGTACAGATAACTCATTAGATTGCTTCTCCGCCAGCTGGCGGATCGCAATGACCCTATTCGGTATTATCGCGTAAGGCCGACTTTTTTCTTTACCTCTTCCATCGTATTTTGCGCAATCAGCCGTGCAATCTTTGCGCCCCGCTCCAATATATCTTCAAGATGTTTTGGATTTTCCATAAGCTTTTTTTTCTTTTTCCTGAAATCCGCAAAGTACTCCGCGATATCGCGCGATAAAACTTTTTTTACCTCGGAATATTTTACAATACCCAAAGATTTGTCGGAAAGAAAAGTATTATAGACGTCAGGCTTTCCGAAAATTTTCACCAAATCAAGAAGATTCTTCGCCCCTGAACTTTTTCCGCTTCCGGTATCGGTTACGGCGCGGGCAAGTTTTTTTTCAATATCTTTGGGATCATCGTCAATATAGATACAGTGAGCGTCTCCGAGGCTTTTTGACATTTTTTTATCCGGTAAAAGCAGGCTCATTATTTTTGAAGATTCGGTATACAGCGATTTCGGCAAGGGAAAGGTTTCACCAAAATTTTTATTAAACATTAAAGCAACATCGCGCGCCAATTCCACATGCTGGGTCTGGTCCTGCCCGACCGGCACCAAGGTTGATTTATACATAAGAATATCGGATGCCATAAGCACGGGATAATAGAGAAGCCCGGCATTGACGCTTTCCCTGGTTTTATCTTCTGACTTATCTTTGTATTGCGTCATCCTGAAAAGATAGGGGACGGGGATTATATTGGAGAGAATCACTGCGAATTCCGAATGCTCGTGCACATGGGATTGCGCGAATATGACGCATTTTTTCGGATCAATGCCTAAAGCAATATAATCCGCTGCTAAATCCATAATTTGGCTGTATTTTGTTTTCGGATCAAATGGCTCATTTAAGGAATGCAAATCCGCGATAAAAAAATAGCACTCATATTGATCCTGGAGCTTTAAAAAATTTTTTAGCGATCCGAGGTAGTTTCCGATATGAAGCCGTCCGGTCGGACGCAATCCTGATAGTATAATGTCTTTCATATATTTAGTTATATAATAAATAAGGGAGTATGTAAAGTTTTCAAACAATACTTTACATTTTTAGTTTGAAACATTGTGATTTGTGATTTATGATTTGTTTAGGATTTAGGATTTAGAATTTCGGATTTTAAAAGATTTGAACTAATCTTTCCTGTGGATAACTTTTAGTAAATTTCTTAAAAAATATTTTTAAAACTCAAATTTTTGTGCCTATACTCACTATATGTACTATATGTTTTTGTCTTAATTTACATATTATATTTTAATAAGTGTATAACTACTCTTGATTAGGCATTCAATTCGTGGTATAATGTTTCCAGTGATGCGTATAGTACCTATGGTACGTATATTTCAAATCAGTACAAAAATAAAAATCAAAATAAAGCACAAGCTGATATTTCCAAAAATAGAAATATCATATACGAAGTATTTTTTGAAACAGGCTTTATTTTGATGGCCTGTATTTTTTGAAAAAAAGTTTCCCAAAAAAAATATGATGGAAAAAGAGATTTACAAAATGAATGATCTCGCTAAAGAGCTTGACCGCGACAAATCCACATTATTGCGTTGGGAAAAAGAGGGAATTATACCTCTTGCAAAAAGAGACTCGCGCGGATGGAGGTTTTATTCAAGTGAAGATTTTCAAAATATTGTAAAGATTGTAAGAGAAAGCCGGGATGCCAACAGACGTCTTGCGGGAATTCTCGCAGTATGTATCATTGCTATAAACGTTATCGCATTTTTTACAATAACAAAATCTGCTTTAGGAAATGCAAACATGAACGCGAATCTGAATATACAACAAGGATCGCTTACGGTATACGCTTCTTCAACTTTGGCATCATTTTCCAATATTACCTATAGCTTCTCGGCACAAACTTCCACTTTAACCGATATGGGACAGGGAAACGGAGGCGGAGGCGTAGGCATTGCGGATTTGCGGGGTACGAGTGGAAGCTGGACATTTAATATAAGCTGCGCGGACAGCCCAAGCGACTGTATGTGGAAGGGGTCAACGGAAAATGACAGATTTTCCATGCATAAAGGCGCGGCGGCTACATCAGAAGCATCAACTTCCGGAATCATATGTTTCAATCTGGCGAATAATAGATGCGTATCACAGGCAGGGCAGGCATGCAGCTATGTTACCACTCAAACGTCATACAGCTGTATAAATTTAAGCAAGACAGATGTTACCATGGCGAGTTCAGCGGGCGGAGGGTTGGGAGAATATTGGTTCGCGGAACAGGATTGGGCCCAGGCAGTGCCGGGCAGAGCATCTGCCAGCGTCTATACAACCACATTAATCTGGGATCTGGCTCGCAATGAAAACTTTACTCAATTATAAAAAATATTAATAAAAATTAAAAGCTTCCCGAACGCTTTCGGGGCTAAAAACAAAAACAAAAAAATATGAAAAACACAAACATGTATAAGATCAAAGACCTTGTCAAGGCGCTTGATCGAGACAAAACCACAATTTTACGTTGGGAAAAACAAGGATTTATCCCTGTTGCAAAAAGAGATTCTCGGGGATGGCGTTATTATACCGATGATGATTTTAAAACTATTGTTTCAAAAGTAAAAAAATCGCATTATTTCAA
>LBUD01000060.1:2866-6303 GCA_000992395.1 Parcubacteria group bacterium GW2011_GWA2_38_13
ATGGGCGGAGTCGGCGTGACTGATTCCCGCGGAGGCGCCGGCACGTGGACATTTAATATCAGCTGTTTGGATAGCGCTTCGGACTGTATGTGGAAAGGCACAACCGAAATGGATAGATTCGCGACATTTCAGGGAGCGGCCTCAACTACTTTTGCATCCACTTCCGGTATTTTATGCATTGACCTTGCTCAAAACAGGTGCGTATCGCAAGCCGGAGATAATTGCGCCACGGTCACAACTCAAACCGGATACAATTGTTACAATGCAAACAGAGCCGATATTACATGGGCAACAGGAGCAAGCGCAAACGGAGAATTCTGGTTTGCCGAAACTGACTGGGAGCAGGCAGTGCCGGGGCTTACAACAGCAACCATATACACTACTACATTAATTTGGGATCTGGCTCGCACGCCGGACAGTAAAATTTAGTAAAATATGTAATTTTTTTCATAGTATAATAAAAAGAGAATGGCAATTCGCGCCATTTTCTTTTTTTGTTTTGTTAAATTATTTTTTATGTTATAATATGTATAGGTTTATCACCACACCTTCCCAAAATACCCTGAGGTTTTTTTGCCTTACGCAAGGGTTATACATTGTCGGAAGATGCGGTGATATATTAAAAAATAAAATAAATATTATATGCACTTTTTTTGTGTTACGCGCCAAAATAAAAAATCGGTAATTTTCGCAATATTTTTATTGTTTTTCATATTTTTTTCTCCACCGGCCCATGCTTTGAGCAATGGAAGCATTGGAATCGTTCCGTCCGGTGAAAAAGGAACAAGGGACTGGTTTATTTACGATTTAAAGCCCGGGGAATCAACAGAAGACCACGTTGTTATTATTAATTATTCCGAAGTTGATCAGTATGTTACTGTCCGGGCGTATGATTCCGAGCCTTCTAATATCGGAGGTTTTGCTTTAAGCGGTCCGAATAGCGAGCAAAAAGGCATTGGCTTATGGATCAAGCTTGATGAAGAAGAGGCAACTTTGGCGCCCGGTGAAAAAAAGGTTATACGATTTACCATCACCATCCCTGAAACCGCCGATGCGGGGGAGCATTCGGGAGCCGTAACGGTTCAAACGGCGCCGAAAGAACTCAAAGGACGAAGCGGAATTTCCATTGGTACGCGCGTGGGCGCACGGGTGTATGAAACAGTCCCCGGCGAGATTTTGAAAAAAATCAGTCTTGTTTCTTTTGGAATGACCGATTGGGAGGATCGCGGATATTTTCAATTGGACCTTACGGTAAAAAATGAAGGCAACGTGACTCTTACGCCAATGGCGCGCTTGAATATCAGCGGGTGGGGTCTTGTAAAAAGAAATAAATTTTTTCACGAAACAACTCTGCAAAAAGGATTTGAGCTCATGCGCAACACGGAAGTAAGCACGAATTGGCAATGGGAACGCCCGTATTTCGGCCAATATAATTTTCAGGTTACAATGGAATACGAGGATGAAAATAATGTAATGCAAAAAATTACCACCGAAACTTTGTCAATTTTTATTATGCCATTAAAAGACGCGGGAATACTCGGAGCCGCGTTGTTGTTTATAATATTATGCATTATCGGTTGGATAATTTATAGGAAGAAAAAATATTCCGGCAAAGGATGGGAAGAATATAAAACAAAAGATACTGATAATATCATGGTTCTTGCGCAAAAGCACGGGGTTTCATGGAAGCATATTGTGAAAGCGAATAAGATTAAAAAACCGTATTTCCTTATGAGTGGCCAGACAATTTTGGTGCCGCCGTCCGTGGACTCAAAAGGAAAAAAGACGGATCCGAAATCCAAGAAAAAAACTAAAACAGATAGTATAAAATGGGTGCTTCTTGTGGCAATCACTATTCTTACAACAGCCGCGCTTGTTGTGGCAATCATCCTATTTGTCCAATCTATGGATAAAGAAAAAGGCGAAGAAGTAGAGATGCCGGTTGTGGCGCAGGACAATATAATGTTCGGCAGCGGAAGCGTAGATCCCCAAAACCCAGAGGGTCTTGTTGCGACAAGCACCCCGGAAATAATTGCCACGCCAACACCTGCGCCAACAATTGTTTCTCCTAATGCTCCAACAACAACCGATCCGATAATTGAAACTCCACCGGATAAAGCCAAGATTTCTGTGAGCATATTGAACGGGAGCGGAATTACCGGATACGCCGGTAAAATAGCGGATATATTAAAGGAAAACGGATATGGCAAAATAACAACCGGCAACGCGGATAGTTTTGATTATAGCAACGCGACCATACGCTATTTGGATGGATTTTTGGATGTGGCTGAAGATATCAAAAAATTATTGGGCGAAGAATACGGAGAACGGATTATTGAACAATCCGACAAACAGGCTGGCGACATTGTAGTGATTCTGGGGACAAAGTAATGGAAAAATTAATTTTTGCGGAAAAAGTTTTCTTGTGTTATGTAAGGATGAATATCCCCCCGTCTTTTAATACAAGATTTTTTGTATTTCATTACAATGCTTGAAAAAATTAAAAATAAAAAAAACGCATTGATGTTTTCAGCCATAGCATTTTTGGCATTTTTGGCATTATTCATCGGCGCGATGGAAGGAAGATATTTGAAATCTTTTTCAAAATATTTATCGCTTTTTTCTTTGGCGCAAGAGGTTCAAGCCCCTGATTACGGGCAGGAGGAAATAATCATGGCGGAAAGATATGCAGGGAAAATAGACGCGGTAAAAGAGTTTAAGCGCAATAATTCACAAGCCAAAGAAATTGTCCAAAAAGTTTCCGGCTCTGTCGAGGCGCGCTCTCGCGGGCTTTTGAACATGAAGAAATTTGATTTGCAAAATGGAAACATCCAATATTTATTATTTTCCAACGATATAAATTATGTGGATCCCGCAACCGGAGATATACGGGAAGCAGATCCTTTGTTTACAGCTGACCCTGGCGGGACGTTTACCATGGACAAAGCAAGCTATAAAGCAATCGCGCCGCAATTCGCGGATGAGCCTTTATATTTTATTGTAGATGGCGAAGCCACGACATTTCAGCCTGTTGGGATTGATACAATAGAAGTATCGCATGCGCCGGGAGTTCTAAACGGCTCGCGCGTTATATATTTGGACGCATTCGGGCCGGGCATAGATTATATCATTCAGGCGGAAGCGGACGAATTGCGAAAGCTTGTTGTTTTCAGGGATGAAATGCTCGCGCCGAAAGACGATATCAAAATAGAATTTGCAACTTCGCTTAGGCATACAACAGATATCTTTGGGGAAAATACAAAATTAGGCAAAGTGCATATGCGCCAGCCAATGGTTTGGGATGCAAATAATATTTCCACGCCCATCGCAATACGCCTTGGCGGAGGCAAGATGACAAAAATTATTCCCAAAGAATTTTTTATCCGCGATCCCGCATCGTCTCTTGCATATCCCGTGACAACCGATGCCACAACAAG
>LBUD01000061.1 GCA_000992395.1 Parcubacteria group bacterium GW2011_GWA2_38_13
TAATTATAGCACATCTAAAATCATTTGTCAATAGTAATTTGTAATTTTAGCTTAATTTAAATAAAAATAAACGGATTAGTGGGATCCTTCACTGCGTTCAGGATGACAGTTGCTAAAAAGCTCCTTATCGTACCAATCTTCCGATAGATCTTTAAATGTTGGATTAACGCTTTTTATTAATTGCAATTTTTTTGCTCGAAGCCAACCCTTAATCTGTTTTTCCCGGCATATGGCATCATAGGGATTATCAAATTCTTCTATATAAACAAGTTTATTAATATTATATTTTTCAGTAAATCCTTTTATGAGTTTCGTTTTATATTGGAACACTCTATTAATCAAACAGCCAGATACTCCAGTATAAAGTGTCGTATTCCATTTATTAGTCATAATATAAACACAATACTGTTTTTTGTTTTCCATAGTTTTTATCTTGTCATTCTGAGGCCGATGGCCGAAGAATCCCCTCGCTTGAGCCGTGAGATCCTTCGCTTCGCTCAGGATGACACAAAAAAATTTTCCAACCTATATCAACAACATCAACCGTTGAATATATTTTTCCATTACAAAATCTCGTACGGTTTCTCGCGATGCTGTACGTAATTTCTGCCGTTCTTCCGGATGCGCTATGCAATATCGTAAAACCTCAATGAGATTTTCAATATTGCCAGGAACAAACGTAAAACCATTTTGGTTGTCTTTTACCAGTTCAGCCACTCCGCCGATGTCTGATGCAACCACGGGCACGCCATAAGAAAAGCTTTCATAAATCACGGTCGGAGAATTCTCATAGCACAATGAAGGAACAATGGTAAAATCCGCCTGATTATATAAAGATGAAAGCCCGGAATGTTTCATGTATCCATAAACCTGAAAACGATCGTCGCCATACGTTGCTTCGCGAACACGCTCAAGTACGGTTCCCTCGCCAACAATTTTTAATATCCAATTTTTTACATCCAATGTTTTCATTGCCTCAATAAGGAATTCAATGCCTTTGCTTTTTTCTATCTGCCCGACATACAGAAACGTCGTTTTTGCCAAGTCCCGCGCATGGTTATCAAAATCATGCTTCATCCCCCGTATAGGGTTTGGCAATATAATTTTTTTTGAATTTTTAAAAAACCCTCTTTTTGTGTAATATTCTAAAAGCCACCTTGACGGCGATATGACAATTTCCGGCGATCCAAAAAAATACTTGCAGATTTTCTCATATATTTTATCCAAAACTAGAAACGGTTTTTCCTGCCCAAAAAGAATCAAGCCGGACGGCCTTGAAAGCTGCACATCGTGGATATAATGGATATGTTTTATTTTCATTTTTTTTACAACCCCTGGGACAAGATATCCTATGCCCTTAAGATTGTGCGTCATAACCATATCCGGCTTTTCTTTCTCCAAAATTTCCTTGATCTGTTTAGCGCTTGAAATATTGAAAGTATCAAAAATATGCCAGGGCGCGCGCGCAATAAATGATTTTTTTTGAATATCTATAAAAGAAAAAATATTAAACGATTTAATCCTGTAAATGATAAAACGCCCATGGCTATTTTTTTCTTTTTTTCTTCCCAAAGTAATCAAAAAAACATCATGGCCTGCCGAACATAACCCGTCAATAATATTTTGAACCACAACTTCCACTCCGCCCCTTGAATATGGCTCAAAAAGGCTGTTTATAACGCATATTTTCATACAAAATATTTTTTCTTATGGATATGTAGCAAAACGATAAACATGACCACGCCCACGCTGTCTATGCATACGTCAAATATATTTCCGCTTCTCCTTACGATAAATGTCTGATGAACTTCATCAATAAAAGCATATGCTATGCTTGTGATAAACACAAGAAGCATTAAAAAATAAGGACGTAATCGATATTCGCGCAATGCGCGAAATAGTAAATACGACAACACAAAAAATTCCGACATATGGGCAATTTTTCTAAAAATAAAATCCCACATACTCGGCAAATCCGATTTCAAATTCGGCTGGCTGGAAAAATAAAATATCACGCACATCCACAAGAGTACATAGAGCCAGTTAATACATTTCTTTATCATAATCCAAAATATTTATAATAATTTCCAATTAATTTAAAAATATGAATTAAAAGTACAAAGTTCAAAGTGCAAAGTTACAGTTTAAAATTTAAAGTTGATTTTATTATTTATAACTTTTAACTGAAAACTGCGACTTTGAACTTTTAATTTTTAACTTTGAACTCGTTTTCAAATAATTCACCAAGTCTTTCTCCTACTACTTCCCATTCATACCTCTTTTGCACTTTCTTCAGCCCGGCCTCTCCCATCGTATTCGCCAATTCATCATCTGATAAAATCTTTTCCAGCGCAAAAGCGAGCTCTTGTTCATTTTTTGGCTCCACCAAAATGCCATTCACCCCGTCTTCCACAACGCTTCTGACGCCAGCTAAATTTGATGCTATAACCGGCTTTTTGCATGCCATTCCCTCCACAAGAACCATGCCAAACGCTTCTGATTTATCAACAATCATCAGCCAAATCTCCTTTGCCGACAACCATTAACTTATAATTAATTTTCAATTGCGCGCATGCCTGCAACAGATACTCTACTCCTTTAAAATAGTGCGCCCTATCAAGCCCGCCAACAAACAGAATAACTTTGCTGCCGGATAAATGCAATTTTTCAGTAATTTCTGATTCTTGTTTTGGATAAAAAATTTTTGTATCAACGCCATTTGGTATTTCCGAAAATTTATCGGGCTCGGCCTTATAGTATTCCTTTATATCTGAATTTTTTATGTAATCAAATGACGACGCCATTATTATTTTTGCGGTACTAATAATTTTTGGCAGAAATATTTTTTTATGCATAGAAAAAACCAATTGCAACATTCCCTTGCCCACGACATCCATATGATAAAAAATTATCAACGGTTTTATTATGCTTGAAATAGCCTCCACCGAGCCAAAAAACGGATAGTGCAGACATATAACATCAAAATCCTCAAACTTTTTTTTCAATTTAGGCAAATACGCGGCATTGCCGTAAGAAACCATTGGGCGAATATACGCAACCTCAACGCCCTGGAATACGGTTTCAATATCTTTTTTTTCCTTATAGCTCGGAGTGAAAACGGTTACAAAATAACCCCGGGATTGCAATAGCCGAGCGTGGTGAAACGCGACATTTCCCATGCCTCCGGCATAGGGCGGGAAAACGGGTGTGATGATGGCGATTTTCATGGAGTGAGATAGTTGGTTAATCCACATTTTCATCGTAAATTCTGCGTTATTATCCGCATATAATCCCTGCCTACCGACAGGCAGGCGCTTCTACGACTTTAAATTTGGGCAAACGCGAAATTATTATGAGTTTTTAAAAACAACTAATTAATATTCTTAAATGTACAATTATTATATCGTAAAATAAATACTTTTTCAATAATTGAGGGCAGACTATTCTTTAGCCTGCCCTATAATTTCTATTCACTTATATTAATAAAACCCTCGAAAAAACAACGGTCGGATTACTCTTTGCACCCGGGCTCGCAGTCCCGCGAAATTAACGCTATCGCTTTTCATCTCGTTAATAATGAGCTGTCCTTGCCGGTGCGTTTTAACATCTTCACACTTAACGTTTTCCTGAACACCGGATGGAGAGTTCAGCTCTTTCGCTGCTGATAATACGATTTGAATTTCCGATTCACTTAATCCCCGAAAAAGCTCCGCTAGGGCAAAAATAATTCTTTTAAATTTCTCGCTTCTTTCTTTATCTATCTGGTTTCCAGGATTTAAATCCGCTAATCCTTTTATAAGTATATTCCTGATTTGATCCATAACACCTCCTCTGTGGAAAAAACGAAAAGAACATAAGTAAAAATTGATTATATCAATTTTTACACAATTGACATTTGATCTTATTATATTTTTAATGTTTTAGAGTTTCCGATATGAAAAACATAAGGCATTACCAATTATATTCTATTTATTAAAATAATTCAAGAGTGCTTTTTTCGCGCCCGAAAATCCTAAAAGCGCGCAATTTTTTCTCCGCTCGCTAACGGCAATTCCCAATAGACCAAGCATATCTTTATCTTTCATTTGTTGTATGTTATTGATGTTTTTACCAATCAAATATTCGCTCAATATTGATGCTGACGCCATGCTTATAGCACATCCTTCTCCGCGGAATTTCATATCAATTATTTTTCCTTTTTCTATTTTCAAATCAATATCAAAAATATCCCCGCATGTCAGATTGGCTTCATACTGGCTGGCCGAGGGTTTAGAAATCTTTCCAAAGTTCCTTGGGTTTTTATAGTGATCTAAAATGTTTTGAGAGTAGATATCCATAAATTTAAGTAAACAGTAATCAGTAACATGTAATCAGGAAATTACTGATTACTGATTACGGATTACTGACCCCTCATCTCTTTTATTTAAACTTTTTATGTATTTCTATTAACGCCTTTACAAATATGTCTATCTCTTCTTTCGTGTTATAAAACGCCAAACTCGCGCGGGCGCTTGCAGGTATTCCAAGGAAACGATGAAGTGGCATAGTACAATGATGCCCTGCCCTTATGCAAATTCCAGCGTTGCCCAAAAGATCGGCAACGTCGTGCGCATGAACACCCTTTACATTGAATGCATATAACGGTAAATGATTTTTATCGGTTTTTGGACCGTATATTTCTAAAATTTCCAATGATGACAATTTTTTATACAGATATTCTGTAAGTTCTTTTTCAATTTTTTGGATTTTCTCAAAACCAATAGACTGTAAATATTCTACAGCAGCCGCTAAACCAATGGCGCCGGCAATATGCGGAGTGCCTGCTTCAAATTTCCACGGCAGCTCTTTGGCAATAAAATCATCTTGGGTCACTTCCAAAATCATGTCCCCTCCTCCAAGGAATAAAGGCATTGATTCCAATATTTTTTTCCTGCCCCATACAACACCTATACCAGTCGGCCCATACATTTTATGGCCGGAAAAAACAAGAAAATCGCAACCCAATCTCTGGACATCTATGGGTATATGAGCTACGCTTTGCGCAACATCCACAATTACGATAACCTTATTTATTTTTGCCACTTTGATAATTTCTTCAATTGGAAGTATTGTACCAAGCGCATTTGAAGCGTGCGCGATCGATAGTATTTTAACATTTTTTTCAGACAGATGTTTCTTCGCCGCTTCCATATCAAAATTTCCATTTTCATCCAACAAAATATATAAAAGGTCAATTCCAATTTCTTTTTTCAATTCAAGCCATGGCACAACATTGGAATGATGCTCGGTGATAGCCAAGACAATTGTATCTCCTTTTTTTAAGATTTTTTTTCCAAGCGTTTTGGCTATAAGATTAAGAGATTCTGTCGCATTTTTAGTAAAAATTATTTCTTCGGAATTTTTCGCGCCAATAAATTGCGCAACGGTTTTTCTCGCGCCTTCATACATTTTTGTTGCTTTTTCTCCAAGCGGATTCATGCTCCGATGCACATTGGAATTAGCAGTTTCATAA
>LBUD01000062.1 GCA_000992395.1 Parcubacteria group bacterium GW2011_GWA2_38_13
CACTTTTTAGAAAAAAGCAAGTTTTGGGCAGTTCCGCCGCCTGCGGCGACGGCCAAATCATACGGCTTTTTAAAACCAAAAATCAGTTGGCGGTTTTGTTTTGAATTTAATTAAAAGTAAAAGAAAATTTTTATTTATCTAAACCCCGCAGCTCTGCTGCGGTTGGGAACCTCTTAAGGGGATTCGCAAGGGGGATATCCCCCTTGCGTGGCCCCGCAGGGCCACTGGGTGCTACGATGAGTGCATGATGGACGTCCTGAGCGCATCCCACACTCGTTATAGCATCCAGTACCAGGGCCAGGCCAGCAAGCATGCACCGTTTAACCAACTCAAACTCTTCTGACGTACCGTCCGGCAAACCCCGCAGCTCTGCTGCGGTTGGGTGATTGATTTAATAATTTTTTGATTTTATGAAGTACTTTATCTACGCCCGCAAGAGCACGGAGGAAGATGACAGACAAATCTTATCCATCGAAGCTCAGCTTGTTGAGTTAAAAGAATTTGCCGTCAAAGAAAAACTTGAAATTGTCGCCTCGCATAGCGAGGCAAAAACTGCCAAAGAACCTGGGCGAACAAAGTTCGCCGAAATGTTACAACAAATTGAAAAAGGTAAGGCAGGTGGCATTTTGTCATGGCATCCCGACCGCCTCGCTCGTAATTCCGTGGATGGTGGAAAAATTATCCACATGATTGATCGTGGCTTGATTAAGTCCCTCAAATTTCCCACTTTTTGGTTTGAGCCTACTCCTCAAGGCCTTTTCATGCTCAATATCGCCTTTGGCCAATCAAAATATTTTGTAGACAATTTGCGAGAGAATGTTAAAAGAGGATTGAGACAAAAGATCAGAAATGGTGTCTGGCCAAGCTGGGCACCCATAGGTTATCTCAATAATCCTAAAACCAGATTAATTGACGTTGACCCAGAAAAAACTCCCAAAGTCCAAAAACTCTTTGAATTATATGCGACTGGAAATTACACCCTACATTCTCTCACAAATTGGTCCAAGAAAAACAGTTTGCAAGGAAATCTTGGTAGAGAAATTTCCATTAGCAACTTCCAGAAAATTCTACAAAATATCTTTTACATTGGCCTCATGAAATACAAGGGGGAAATTTTTGAGGGAAAACACGAGCCGTTAATTTCAAAGAAACTTTTTGACAAATGCCAAGAAGTGATGAAAAAGCGTGGCAGAACACATGAGACAAAAATGAATCAGTTTGCTTTTCTTGGCTTCTTAAAATGCGCTTCATGCGGAGCGAGTATTACTGCTGAAAAGCAAAAAGGACACAATTATTACCGTTGCACCAAAAAGAAAGGACCATGCCAAGAAAAGCATTATTTGCGCGAGGAGCAATTAACAGAGCAAATTAAAACACACCTTCAAAAAGTTTCTTTGTCGAGCCAAGATACGGAGGAGATTTTAAGCGAATTAATCCAGGAAGAAGCGACAGCCAAAGAGCAGACCAGTATTTCTGTTCAAAATCTCAAAGACGAGCAGGTGAAAATTGAAAAACAGTTAGAAAAAATTCTTGATGTATATCTTGACGAGGCTATCTCCAAGGAAGAATATACTTCCAGAAAACAAAAAATCCTAACCCAAAAATTAGAATTGCAGGAAAAAATCAGAGATTTTGAACAGAAAGGTTTGTCGTGGCTCGAACCGGCTCGTGAGTTTGTTTTATCTCTTAATCAAGCCACGAAAATATTAGAAACGGAAAATAAACAAGAAATGGTACCATTTCTTAAAAGTATCGGCTCGAACCACTTTTTACAAAACCGCCAACTGATTTTTGGTTTTAAAAAGCCGTATGATTTGGCCGTCGCCGCAGGCGGCGGAACTGCCCAAAACTTGCTTTTTTCTAAAAAGTGGTATTTAAGTATTTAGAATAAAGTATTAAGTAAAAATATACTTAATACTAAATACCTTATACTAAATACTATTTTCAATTATATTTTCGTTTCTTTCAATCTCTTGTTGGAATTTCTCAAATAATAAAGCTTCGCACGATTCACTTTCGCCTGTTTTACCGGAACGATTTTGACGACATTGGGCGAAGCAAGCGGAAAGATTTTTTCAACTCCGATTCCTTCGGAAATTTTTCTTACAATAATTGTCGGGCATGGATTTTTTCCCTTATTGTACGCGATAATAATTCCTTCATACATTTGCAAACGCTCTTTTTCTTTGCCCTTGGACTCCTCCTTAATTTTTTGATATACTTTGACGGTCATACCTGGCCGAAGCTCGGGAATAGCTTCTTTTACCATTGATTTTTTTTCAACGTTTTCCACCTTTTTATCAGCAGTTTTCTTTGAATCTTGTGACATATATTTTTTAAATTATAGCTTAATTTTTATTTAATAACTATACTGTATTGGGAATAGAAAGTCAAGGCTTATATATTGAAATTATCATTCATTTTATTCATTAAGCCATAGTATCGTTATTTATTTTGCCCTATCTGCAATTATTTTATAAATCGCATCAATGGCATCATTGAGGCCGTTGTCTTTATTTTTAACAATATGGTCGTATATATGTTTTTTTTTCATCCATTCCTTTGTGAATTTTTCCCGCTTTTTTATATCAGCAAGATTTTCCCGTCCGCGTTGTATGAGGCGATTTTCCAGCGCCTGGTACGAAGGGGGAGCGATATAGATGGCAATTGCGTCAGGATAAATTTTTTTTATGGCTACGACCCCTTGCCAGTCAACTTTCCATAGTATCGGGAGGTCTTTTTTTAAGAGGCGCTTAATTTCTTTTTTTTCGCACCCGCGGTAATCGCCGTATACTTTTGCCCATTCAATAAATGATTTTTTATCAATCAATTTTTTAAAATTTTCAATCGGGACAAAATAGTAAGGTTTGCCGTTTTTTTCGCCCGACCTTATATCGCGCGTTACGGTTGTGATAACCCTATTGAATGGTAACTTTTTTTCCAAGCCCTCAATGACGGAATCTTCGCCACCACCGGACGGGCTTGAGATGAGAAATATTTTAGGCATAATATTAAATGTAAAAATTAAAAATCAAAATGGAAAATGACAGAGTAAAATTTATAAAATTAATTATTTTGAAATTTTGCATTGTAATTTTACATTCCTGCCTGCCGGCAGGCAGGTTGATATTTGCATTTTTCATTTTTTTAAAGTATCTATAAATTTAGTAAGTTCTAATGGCAGGGGCGAGATAAATTCCACCCATTCGTTTTTAAGATTTTTAAATCCAATGGTATTGGAATGGAGGAATATACGCGGCGCTTCAAGCACTTTTATTTTTTTTGAGAATTATCTGGACTTCCAATAGAGCATAGTCGCGGATTGTATCTTTGAGATGGTACAAAGTGATGGCGTGTTTGTCATTATCTTTATATTTTAAATTGTCTACCCGCGGATGCGCGACAAATTTTCCCTCGGCGTTTCTGCCGATAGGAAGATCTATTTTTCCTTCATGCTCGCCCGGCACGCCGTATACTAGCGCAAGATATTTTTTTGTAATTTTTCTGTCTTTGAATTGTTGTTTGAGGCGCGCATATCCTTTTTTGGTTTTGGCAACCAGCATAACACCCGAGACTTCTTTGTCCAAGCGATGGATTATTCCTTCGCGGTAATTTTCGCCACCGACATTTTTTATTTCAGGATATTTTTTCAAGAGCCAGTCAACGAGCGTATTTTTTTCCAGCCGCGCTGTTGGGTGGACGAGCAGGCCGGAAGGTTTATTAATAACCAGAAAATCCTCATCTTCAAAAATTATTTTAGGTTCAAAAACCCCCCCTACCCCCCCCTTCGTAAGGGGGGGAAAAGTAGAGAGAGACCCCTTCGTAAGGGGGGGAAAAGTAGAGAGAGACCCCTTCGTAAGGGGGGGAAAAGTAGAGAGAGACCCCTTAGCAAAGGGGGGAATAGATAGAGGATGCCCCTTCGTAGGGGGGGGAAAATCTGTCTGAGATTGGGCAGATACTGCGCCTGCCCCTACGGAAATTTCATCGTTTTCTTTTAAAAATTTATGCACTTCCACTTTTTTTCCGTTTACCGTAACGTCGCCGGCCTGGATTTTTTTTTGTATTTGCGATCGCGTTATTCCCGCCATTTTTTCCGTAAGAAATTTATCCAGCCGTTTGCCCGCGTCTTCTTTTAGTACTTGTATGAGATCCATAATAATTTATTTATATTGTTTTATTAATTTTTTTTTGGCCTCTTCTTTAGTTGTAATCTTGCCCCGCAATTGCAATTCGCGAAGATACTCTTTTATCTCGCCAATAATTTTCCCCGAAGGAATTTTTAAAATTTTCATTATCTCGTTTCCATCCAAAATATCCGGCGGGAGATCTCTTTTTGCCTTCACTTTGCTTTTTAAAGAAGCAATCCTTTTTTTCAAGAGTTTGTATTTGGTAAAATCAGGCTTTCCGGATGGCGGAACCGTTGCCGAAACATCGCAGAAACTATGCATAATAAGCTCAGTTCCCGGAAACTGATCATTAAAAAAATATTTTTCAACTGTTGTTTCTTTCATATTCTCAATATTTCCGTGCGTTAGAATCATATGTTTTTCAATGATTTTTTTTGTCTTTTCCGTATCAAGCCCTGCGGATGAAAGTTTTAGCCTGTTGGAAATTTCCGTGAAAAGTTTTGAGCTCACCATATCGTGTTCATTGAAGCGGATGCGGTCGGTTTTGGTCATAGTATATGGTTTGCCAAGGTCGTGGGCAGGTTGGGAATTTGGAATTGGAAATTCTCGCCTAAATTTTTTAGAATTTAAAAAATTTAGAGCGAGCATCGTATGCTCCCATACATCGCCTTCGGAATGGAATTGTTTTGGCTGGGAGCATTTTTTCATTTTTATAAATTCCGGCATAAGCAATTCCAGCATTCCGGACTCGTCCAAAATTTTTAGAGAAGCAACAGGATCTATCGCGAACATTTTAAAAAGTTCTTTGGCAATAATTTCGCGCGGAACAATATATTCATTACATTTGACACTTGACTTTTGACATTTGACATTTTTTTTATTGATATTTTTTATATTTTTTACAATTGATTTCCATGTTTTTTCTTCTATGGTAAATCCCAATTGCACACAAAAGCGCAACGCGCGCAACATGCGGGAATAATCTTCGGCAAATCTTTCGTTTGGATTTCCTACGCACCGAATGATTTTATCTTTCAAATCTTCTATTCCCTTAAATGGATCCGTTATTCTTAATTCTTGATTCTTAATTCTTAATTCTAACTCTAGTGCCATTGCATTTATGGTAAAATCTCTGCGTTCCAAATCTTTTTCAATGGGCAGGCGATAATCAGACTGCACTTCTACGTCGCGATATCCTCCTGTTCCAAGCGAGTGTTCGGTGCGAGGAAGCGCGATATCTATATCAGCTTGTAGCTTGTAGCTTGTAGCTTGTAGCTTTGGACGCAACTTAAACACACCGAATGTTTTACCGACTAGATTCACTGTTCCGAGTTTTTTTAAAACATCATGAAGTTTTTTTGGTAAAATTCCGGCAACAACCATATCATAATCTTTTGATAATTTCCCAAGAGACAGGTCGCGGATCATTCCACCCACAAGATATATTTTTGCGTCTTTGCGCTCCTTTTGTATTTTTTTTATAAAAGTCAGATGCGGATTCTTTTTTACATTCAGCATAAATTGCGCAATTGCGTTGTTTTTATCAAGTTTTTTTGGCATATGTATATATAAGAGGTTCGCTTACTTTATTGTATAGTATAATTGGCAAAAACAAAAATCGCTGATTATTTGAAAATAGTATCCGTTTATGCTATACTATTTATAGTACTTTTTGGCTCTTTTCTACCCTCCCAAAGCATCGCGCGCCCTTCTGCAAGAAATGAAGCACATTTTTTTAGCAATTGAATCCCGCGAAGCGGGACAATTCCCTCTATAGGGTGCGCTTGATGCGGCCCCATCACATAACTGGTGGGGCTTTTTTAAATACTCAGTGGAAGTCACTACTGATGTTGACGCGCAAACGTGCATGCAAATGACAATACAGGGGATGGACGCGAATCAAGAATGGTACTACCAGATAAAAGTGGATCCAAAAACACGCGAGGTGATTAAAGAATTTGTTCACATTCCCGATAAGATTTTGGAAAATGAAATTGAGGCAAAAGGCAAGGCGGCGCAAGGAGGGGAAAATTAGAACTTCCTCCCCTTGCGAACCTGCCTGACCGGTAGGCAGGGGGGAGGCGGGGAGGGGTGATAGTAATATTTTTTATAAAAAAAGCTACTGATGAAACAGTAGTTTTTTTAGTTTAAAATCGGCCCGCTGGGACTCGGACCCAGAACCTATGGATTATAAGTCCATTGCTCTACCATTGAGCTACGAGCCGTTATTATCCATTATCCGTTATTTTGATAAAATTTTCAACTTGTTTTTGATTTTTTTAATTTTTCAATAATCTCATCTGTTATTTTCTTTTCCGCATCAGTTATATTGATATCCTTCAATACGCACGTGGCAACATTTTTTATCCCTTCGGGATGATACTGCTCAATAAGCCATCCGACATCCTGATGTAACATTCCTTTAAGAATAACGCGCACATCAAGGGATTTTTGAAACAAGAGTATGAAGATTTCCGTTTCAGGCAAGTCCTTGATAAATTCGTCGGAGATTCCTTCAAGATTTTTTTCTGATGTGCCCGTATCAATGAAATCGTATTCGGGAACAATTGACCACGCCAATTTATATTGCTCGTTTACGCGTATCTTCGCAAGAACACGCCCCCAGAGATTAAGCGTTGTAAGTTTTTTGTTGCGGAAAAGATTTTTAACAACGCTGTTTCTATCCGCTCCAAGTTCAATCAATTCAGACGCGGTAGTGAGCGTTTTCGGCGTGATATTGGGCTCGGTAAAACTTTTTGTTTTTGCCATAACTCCGGCAAGAAGGCGGGTGGCAATGGCAGGGTCTATCTGGGTTGCATCTGATGTTTTCAGAATTTCAAAAAGTATTTCCGAAGTTGACGATGCCATCATATTCACATAATTTATCTGGCCGTAATTTTCGTTTGATGCATGACAATCAATATTTATAATCGGACGGGTTTGAAAAAGGTCTTTGAATTCTTGGTACAAAGACCCTAGCGACTCAAGATCACTAGCGTCTAAAACGCAGACCGTATCGTATTTGAAAGGGGAGACGGAGGTTTGGATATTTTCTTTTTTTATTGCCTCGTCTTTTGGCGTTATAAAAATATTCAAAACATTATCTTTTATATCGTAGCTTAATTGGTCAATTTCATTTGATTTGAGATTCACTGATACAATGAGTTTTTGGAAATCAAGGATTTTTGGATGTATTGTGACAGTATCCAGGAGAAATTGTATTTGGTCGTTTACAATAAATCCGTCGCAGACAATATCGTGGGGTTTATTCATTTTTTTTAGAACAAGCGATAACGCGCACGCCGTTGCAACAGAATCCGCATCAAAATTTTTTTTGATCGCGACAAGGGTGTAATTACTCCGTTTCAGCGCCTCCATGATTTGTTCGTAAGCTTCAAGAGCCATGATATTTTTTGGTTATAGGAAATTAAACTATCATAGCCAAGGGCGC
>LBUD01000063.1 GCA_000992395.1 Parcubacteria group bacterium GW2011_GWA2_38_13
CATCCTGGCAAGGCCGCGATGTATAATACTTTTGATGGAAAGAAATTAAAAGACGATGATATCTATTCCGGATATTATTAAAAACTTTTTGAAGATAGCATAAAATATATTGTATCCATTGCGAAAAAAGATGTTTTTGTATGCATTGAAAATACGGATAATTTTACCCCTAAATATATGCGAATATTGTCAAAATATTTGCCATTAGGAAAAATATTTCTCACATTGGATATAATGAAATGTTATACATATACGGATATTCGTTTAATACGAAACCAGTGGGATTTTTTTGTAAAAAACAAAAAATATGTAAAAAATATTCATGCAAGCGGCGCTCTGCACGGCGGGCTTAGAGGATGGGAGAAAAAAATAAAAAAGTTTTTTCGCTTATTCAATTTTTCCGGCCTGTCAGTGATAATTGAAATTTTACCCATAAAAAATGCGGTTGAAACTAAAAAATTATTGGATACTTTGAAAAAATAATTATGGGAAATAAAAAACAATTGGAAAAAATTATTGCCAAATTACAATCAACGGATTATATTGATGTAACCATTGAACGGCCGATTGGATTTTTGCAGAAAAAAGATTGGGATCCCGTCCAGCCAAGCTATTGGGATCCTTATCCATTTAATTATGGTTTTATAGATATTATGAATCCCGCGGACAAGGAAAACCTTGATGCTATTGTGTTAAATTTTTCAAAACTTGAAATAGGACAAAAAATAAAAGGAAAAATTGTTGGCATGATGTTACGAGACGATTTGGATTATAAACTCATTGTAATAAAAGATGGGACGCAAGTTTCAGCGCATGATTTATCTATAATTTATGATTTTTATTCGCCGTGGTTTAGCGGAGTGAAAATAGAAATTTGGGAAAATCAAATTATATAAAGTTTCCTCCCCTTGCGAAGGGGAGGCGAGGAGGGGTGTATGACAGAAATATTTAATAAAAATTCAGAAAAACTAAAAAGAAAAAAATTAAGGAATAATTTATCCGAAGCGGAAAGAATTATTTGGTATAGATTAAAAAATAAGCAAATTCACGGATATAAATTCCGCCGGCAGTATGGTGTCGGAAAATATGTTGTTGACTTTTATTGCCCCAAGGCGCAACTTGTTATTGAAATAGATGGAGATTCTCATTATAATGAATCTGCTGCTAAATATGATATAAAAAGACAAGAATATCTTGAGTCCTTGGGATTAAGAGTTATTCGATTTACAAATATGGAGGTTTATAAAAGCTTGGAGGGTGTAATTGAAATTATTATGCAAAACTTACCTCCCCTAGCCCCGCCTTCGAAAGGAGGGGAAATATAAGCAAGCAATCTTTTTCTAGTTCCTCCCCTTGCGGGAGAGGGCAGGGTGAGGGGTAAATTTAAATATTATGAAAACGCAAAAACAATTAAAGATTATCGCCATTGGCGGAGGGGAAATAGGCAGACCCGGGACAAAAATAGAGACCGAAGCCATTGATAGGGAAATAATAAAACTCACTGGCAAGAAGCATCCCAAGCTTTTATTAATCCCTACCGCAAGCAATGACAGCGGGATGTATCGTTCGGTTGTTCAAAAATATTTCGGCAAAAGGCTGGGATGTAAAACTGATGCTCTGTATTTGATAAAGGAAAAATTGTCAAAAAATGAAATAGAAATGAAAATATATAATACTGATATTATTTATGTCGGCGGAGGAAATACTTTAAAAATGCTAAAAATCTGGAGAAGGCTCGGCATTGATACGATATTGAAAAAGGCAGCTAGAAAAGGAATTGTATTATCCGGCGTCAGCGCGGGCGCAATCTGCTGGTTTAGCCATGG
This sequence comes from Parcubacteria group bacterium GW2011_GWA2_38_13, assembly GCA_000992395.1. Lineage (GTDB taxonomy): Bacteria > Patescibacteriota > Patescibacteriia > Buchananbacterales > GWA2-38-13 > GWA2-38-13. Next base: position 1,827 of record LBUD01000063.1, read on the forward strand.
CTTAAGCGATTCTTTGAGATTTAAAAATCCAAAAAATAAAAAATTGATCCGCGTCCGGGGTTTGGGATTAATAAATATATTAGTGTGCCCGCATTATTATTTTAAAAAAGACAGAAGGCTGTCTCTTTTTAAAATAATAAAAGAAAAAGGAGGGTCAGCGCTTGCGTTGGAAAATTGCACTGCCCTGGAAGTGATTGGCAATAATTATAAAATACTCGCATCAAAAACAAACGCTAAAGCATATTTGGTTTATAGAAAAAATAAAAAGGCGCATGAGATGGAATTACCTGCAAATAAATATTTTAAAATATTATAATACCTCCCCTAGCCCCTCCTTCGAAAGGAGGGGAACTATAAATATTTTCCTCCCCTTACGAAGGGGAGGTTAGGAGGGGTGTATAAACAACCATATGAAAAAAGAAAAAGATTTATATCAAGTATCATTAAAGGTTATTATAAAAAATAGTAAGGGAGAAATTCTGGCAATGAAAGCGGATCCCAATGGATCGTATGCGGGATTTTATGATTTCCCGGGCGGAAGAATTGATACAGATGAATTTCATACTCCATTTTCTGAAATTATTAAACGCGAGATTGAAGAAGAGATTGGAAATAATGTTGTCTACACATTACATCCAAAGCCGGTTGCAACCGGAAGACATTGCATAGATGCAAAATTCGCCAAAGGAGGAAAAGACATCCATGTTATTTATTTATTTTTTGAAGCGCAATATGTGAGCGGGCAAGTTGTGATAAGCGACGAGCATACGGGATTTGAATGGCTTGATCTTTCTAAAATAAAGCCTGAGCAATATTTCAAATCAGGCAATTTGGAAGGTGTGAAAATATATCTTGGTAAATAAGATCTGTAAAAGTCCGTTTGGATTTACGTTGACAGTATTTATTTTTTGTGCTATATTAGAGAAAAGTATTATTTCATACATTTACCCCTCAAATGCACCACTAGTTTTTCTACCCCTTTGTTTCTTGCTTCGCTCTTTAACCAAAAGCTCATTAAAAATTTCATTTGGCGTTCATTCTCAACTTGTCCTTTTTCCCAAGAAGCATAGGGATGACAGAAATAAGTTTTTACTCCTAATTCCAAATGCCTTGCGTTTTCAACGCCATTATCCAACGTTACGGACTTAACAATGTCAGAATATGGCTTTAAAAGTTTTTTGAAGCCATCAATGGCAAACTTAAGCCTTGGCACTTTTACAGCAAATAGTTTTCTGGATTTTCTCTCTACTAAAGCTGGCAACCTTTGGGAATCAATCTTTGGAGCGCCTAAAACATCTCCCTCGAAATCGCCAAATCTTTTCCGCTGGTTAATGATTTTGGGTCTTTGCTCAATAGATACGCGGTTTTTAATAATCTCTCTTTTCGACCCCTTGTTTCCTCTATGCTGTCTGCGATCGTATTTTTTGGAAGGCAGGTATTTGCATAAATATTGGCCGCGCGAACTGTAAAGAAATTTGTAAACAGACTTGAAAGAAAAATGTTGGCTTTGGTGATGATTTTTGTTCCACCTTCCACAGACTTGCTCTGGTGTCCAGTCTGCCTTAAGCCCGGTTTCCAAAAATTTTACATATTCATGCGATTGATGTATTTTCATGTTCTGATACTTTGCCAGCCCCCTTCTAACCCGAGATTTCGTATGCGCCTTGCGCGGATCATATATTCCTCTAACGCTGTTTCGCTTGATTTCTCTGCCTATTGAAGAGTGGTCTTTCTTTAACGCCATAGCTATCGAGCGTTCTGAATAACCTTTCTTCAATAGGATGGAGAGTTCGTTTCTTTCATCCTTCGTGAAATGTTTTCCCATAGTTTTGATGGTTATTACTTACCATCAAATTTTACGGGTGGTGCATTTCATAATACAATAGACGTTGAAAGTTTTTCACTTTTTTGAAAGGAAAAAACATGATTACTTTGGGTAAAGAAATCATTCCGCTTAAAAAGCTTTTAGGACCACCGTGGTCAGAGTTTGCTTTTATGTTGCGCTATCTCGAAGGTTGTATTCTACTGAATTCCATCGCATCTACTGTAATTATATGTGATGAAGTCACAACAAAACAAGTGCTGGCGAATCAGATTACAAAGTTGCAAATTCGTGTTTTGCGACAAGGACACCTTATCGCAGAAACATCAGATGACGATAAAACATTTTTTGCCAAATCTTCTGCTAAGGTGTATCAGCATTTAAAGCAATCAAGCGTGACAACGCTTTTGTTGGTGGTCACTGATTGCTGCAACTTATGTTGCACCTATTGTTTTGAGAACCTTAATAAGTTTTCAAAACGACAATCTATGGATATCAATAAGATGAAAGAGGCCGTGGACTATTTTCTTGCCCTAGATAAAGGAGAAAAATCAATATTTTTCTACGGCGGAGAGCCACTTATTGAATGGAAAAAGGTCAGACACTGTATTGAGTATATACGCGCGCGCTATAAAAATAGAAAAATCAGCATACAAATTACTACAAACGGTACCCTTCGCCCAGATGGATTGATCGATTTTTGTAAGAAGCACGATATTGCTGTCGGGGTCTCCATTGATGGTCCTTCAAAGATTATGAATGCGGCTCGAAAGTCGAAAACTCAAGATCTTGATGTTTTTGAATTATCATTTGAGTTAATGCGCAATTGTCGCAAGGCTGGAGTGAAGTGTGCAGCACTCTGTACTGTAACTCGCGAAAGCGCACAATTTCTTGATGAAATCGCAGACTTTTTTATTAGAGAAAAAATAGGGGGATTGGGATTTAATCTTAGTATCAAACGAGCAGGAGAGAGCATAGAAGAAGACCTTTTATTTTGGGATACGTTGGGTTACCAGATGTCGATTCAGTATCAGAAGCTCCTCGCTCACGGTATTCTTGAACCCAGAGGGATCCGATATTTACGAGGAATTGCCGAGAGCAGGTTTACCATTGCAGAATGTGACGCTGGGTACAAGGGACAATTAATAGTTAACTCAGAAGGTCTTATTGGTCCTTGCCAAGCGTTTCTCCATGATAAAAACTATTGGATTCCGATGGAAGATAGACTAGATATTCAGACGCATCCTCTTTGGCTGATGTTTTCTCAAGGAACAACACTGGAAATTGAATCGTGCAAAACGTGTCCTTTTATGGGCACGTGTGGTGGAGGGTGCCGTTATAATCGTAATAATTTTGGTTTACCAAATTTAAATTTTTGTCAATATATACGTTCTTTTTTGTATCACACACTTTCTAGCTTTGAAAGGGGGTGATTTCCGTGAAGCTTCTCAGTCTGAGAACGAAGGTCAATAAACTGACTCGGCGTTCAGGACTTTCTCGCAGTATGTGTCAGTGCAAGCAAAATACTTGCACGAAATGCGCTACTCGAAAGCTCGATCCCCGGATCAGGTAAGCGACCCAGACCGCCTATGAATATAATAGGCGGTCTTTTTTATTTTCCTTCTTTGACATATGCCATATTTTTTGGTAAATTTATAGTATTCAATTCTTAAAACATAATGTATGCTTGATATTAAATTTATTCGAAAAAATGCTGATTTGATAAAAAAAAGCGCGCATGATAAACATTTGAAAATAGATATTGATAAGCTTTTAAAGATAGACGAAGAGAGGGTAAAAATTATCCAAGAAATGGACGCGCTTCGTGCTGAACAAAATAAATTATCAAAAACAAAACCGAGCGATGAAATTGTTAAAAAATTGAAAAAATCAAAAACCGAGATTGCGGATTTTGAGAAAAAATTATCAGATATTAATGAAACATATCTGGATTTAATGATTAAGTGCCGAGGATTTGGATTTGCTGGATTTCAAGCGAGGCGCAAAAGTTTCGGGATACCGCGGATACTATGTGAAAAATGAAGCGGTCATGCTTCAGATGGGTCTTATGATGCTTGCGCTTAATAAACTTATACAAAAAGGATTTACGCCAATTATTCCTCCGACTTTGGTCAAAGAATTCGTACTTTTTGGCAGCGGATATTTTGCCGGAAAAAAATATAATCCCGAAATTGATGAAATTTATAAAATTGCCAATAATAATGAAAAATTGGCAGACGGCGCCATACAAAAAGAAGATAAATTTTTAATAGGCACTGCCGAGCCATCCATACTTTCTTATTATTCCGATGAAGTGATAGATGAAAAAAAATTGCCTATGAAGTTTTGCGGATTTTCGCAGTGCTACAGAAGCGAAATCGGAAGCTACGGCAAAAATACAAAAGGAATTTATCGCGTGCATGAGTTTATGAAAGTAGAGGAGGTGGCTATTACCCATGCGAATATTGAAGAGGCGGAAAAATTGCATGAAGAGCTTATGTCTATTGCGCGCGAGTTGCATGAAGATTTAGAAATTCCCTATAGGCAGATTTTGATTTGTACTGGAGATTTGAGCGTCGGCAAATACAAACAGTATGATATTGAAGCCTGGATACCAAGTATGGATGGCTACGGCGAGACAGGATCTGCTTCAAATTTTCTTGATTGGCAGTCGCGCAGGCTGAATGTAAAATATAAAGATAAGGAAGGCGCAAAATTTGTCTATATGCTTAATAGTACCGCCATTCCCAGTCCGAGGATGCTTATTGCTATTTTGGAAAATAACCAGCAAAAAGACGGATCCATTGTTGTGCCAAAAGCGCTGAGGCCATATGTGGGAAAAGATGTGATCACAAGGGTTTAGGAATATTTATTGACAGTAGTTTGGGCAATGAATATAATTATAGTACTCAATACTATTATGCTTGAAGAAAAAGACATACAAAAAAT